>JAQBCT010000301.1:0-8856 GCA_032124855.1 Gammaproteobacteria bacterium | reverse complement strand
GTCGCAACGGAAAGATGTTCGCCGCCGGATTTCGCGACCCCGCTCAACCCTCCGAAGTTGCGGACACAATCCTCGAAGCCATCACCACCCCCAACTACCGCTTGCGTTGGCCCGTGGGTAAGGATGCGCACGGTATGGCAGCGGGCCGACGGCGCATTCGTGACGAAGACTGGGTGGCGATGGGCGCCGACCTGTCGGATCAGGAATACAACGACTGGTTTCTCGCGCACTTCGGGATCAAGCTTTGAGCATCGGCGTGAAGGGAGACGATATGACGGTTGTCATCAGCGGCGTCGGACACTGGACGCCGGCGCACACGATCACCAACGCGGAACTGGTTGAGAGCTACAACGCCTACGCCAATCGGTTCAATGCCCAGCACGATTCCGAGATCGCCGCCGGTACAGTGCAGGCCAAACACCCTTCCAGCGACGAGTTCATTCAGAAAGCATCCGGAATCCGGAGCCGCTTCGCCTATATCAAGGACGGCATCCTCGACATCGACTGCATGCGTCCGCGCATTCCGCAGCGTGCGGAAGACGAACTGTCACACCAGGCGGAAATGGCACTGAATGCGGCCCGCCCGGCGCTGGAGGCAGCCCAGAAAAGCCCTGCCGAGATCGACATGGTCATCGTCGCCTGCGCGTACACGCAGCGCTCCTACCCGGCCATCGCCATCGAAGTGCAGCACGCACTTGGCATCGAAGGCTTTGGTTTCGATATGCTGGTTGCATGTTCCGCGGCGACCTTTGCGCTGCAGCGCGCCCACGATGCAATCAAGGCCGGAAGTGCGCGCTCGGTTCTGGTCATCAATCCGGAATTGACCTCCCCACAGGTAAACTACTGCGACCGCGACAGCCACTTCATCTTCGGTGATGTGGCCACTGCCGTGGTGCTTGAAGCTGCGGCCACCTGCACCGCACCGCACAGTTATGAGGTGCTCGGCAGCCGCGCGCTCACGCAGTACTCGAACAACATCCGCTCGAACTTCGGCTACGTCGCACGCGCCGAAGGTGGCGATCCGTACGCTGATGACCGACTGTTTCACCAGAACGGCCGCAAGGTATTCAAGGAGGTCTGTCCGCTGGCGGCCGCGCATCTGGAAGCCCAGGTCACCGCGGTGGGACTGAAGGTCGCCGATATCCGCCGCTGGTGGCTGCATCAGGCCAATCTGACAATGAATCAGTTGATTGCACGCAAGCTGCTCGGCGAGGACCCCAGCCAGGACGTGGCGCCCATCGTGCTCGACCGATACGCCAACACGGCATCCGCCGGCTCGATCATCGCATTTGCGCAGAATCATGAAGATCTGGTGCGCGGCGACCACGGCGTAATCTGTTCGTTCGGCGCCGGTTACTCGATCGGTTCGCTGGTCATCCGCAAGCGCTGAGGCTCCAACGGCTCGAAAATGGGGCGGCGCAGGCCCGCCCCATCGCTCGCTACAAGACGAAGGTACCCGAACGTAGCAGATAAGCGAATTCCCGCCGCTGCTCGGCATCGAGCATCGCGAAAATTGCTTTCGTTGCAGCCAACAGTTCCTGATTCAGCGCTTGCGTTGCATCTACGCGATGCTGCAACGCGCCGCTGGCGCGATCGCTGTCGAACGCGTCACCGGACATCAGCGTCGCCAGTTCGGACGTCGATCGATCCCGGTCGAGCTTCGCCTGACCATAAGCGGTCTTCAGTCGATCAAGCACTTCCACCAGAGAACGCGTTTGTGTCTCGTCGAGATGCAACTTCCATACGAGATGCCGCAGCGGTCGCCGCACACCGAACATGGGACTGGTTGCCCAGGTGAACATGCTGTCGAGTTGCCTGGGTTGGGACTCGCGCCGCCGGCCGCAGGCTTGCTGCACGTAGGCGGTTGCGTAGGCGTGACGCCACGCCCGATGGGTCATGAACATTTCAATCTCCTTCGCCGAGGCTGTTCGCGCTCGACGGGTCATTTGTGCGGGCGACATGCCACGCACCTCTGGATCATATGCCCGCGCGGGGCGCACGGTCGACCCCGATTCAGAACTTCCCCGCTACAATGCCGCACGCCAGCTGTAGTCGAATCCGCGTAGTCATGACACCCGATTCCGTCCCCACGATCGATCTGGAGAATTTTGGCGACGATCCAGCCGCGCCGGCACAACTCGATGATGCGCGTGTGCACTGGGGTTTCTTCCAGATCATTCATCACGGCGTCTCGTTCGAGCGGCTCGACGTGGGCGGCGCCGTGCACAGAGGCGCACTCGCCGGTGCATTCGGTGCGGATCACACTCGTTTTCTGCGCCTGAACCGATACCCGCCCTGTGTTGCAAGCCAAGGCACCGTTGCGCTAGCGTCGCGGGCGCATCTCCAGGCGCGGGAGCGCATCACGCAGTGACTCGAAAGATCGTGGTCATGAACCCGAAAGGTGGTTCCGGGAAAACCACGATCGCCATGAACCTCGCCGCCTACTATGCCGCCAACGATCGCGTGCCCGCGCTGATCGATCTGGACGCGCAGGCGTCGAGCACGCGCTGGCTAGCCAAGCGCACCGCGGCCGTCGGCGCCATCCACGGCATCTCGCCATTCAACGTACCGGCCAAGGTGACGCGCGCCTTTGCCATGCGCATCCCGAACGACGCGGATCGAGTGATCGTCGATACACCCGCCGCGCTCAGCAAGCAGCAATTTGCCGAGGTGACTGGCGATGCCGACAGAATCATCGTGCCGGTGCTGCCGTCTGAGATCGACATTCAGGCCGCCACGCGCTGCATCGCCGACCTGCTGCTGGCAGGCAAAGTACAGCGCGCCGATAACCGTCTCGCCGTCGTCGCCAATCGGGTGAAGCGCAATACACTCATCTTCCGTTCATTGATGCGCTTCCTCGAAGCATTGCGGATCCCGGTGGTGGCGGTGCTGCGCGACTCACAGAACTACATTCGCGCCGCCGAGAGTGGACTTGGCCTGCACGAAATGACCGGCGCGCGGTTCCGCATTGACCAGGCGCACTGGGTGTCGTTGATCGACTGGATCGAAGCAGGCACGGTACCTGCCGCATCAGGTTTGTGGACGAACGACCATCCGGAGACCTCCGCCAACGTAGAGCTCGAACCGTCCGACGCGATGGCGCTGCTGCGCACCGACGTGTCGCGCTTTATCGACAAAACCAACTGAGGGGCGCATGCGCGCATTTACCGGGATCAGAATCATCGACTTCACGCAGGTGCTGGCCGGACCTTTTGCCACGCAACAGCTGGCGGCGCTCGGCGCCGACGTCATCAAGATCGAACAGCCGGGCAGCGGCGACCAAACCCGCGGATTGATGGCCGGCACCGCCGAACCCGGGCTGGCGCCGTCGTTTCTTACATGCAATATCGGCAAGCGCAGCATCACGCTCAATCTGAAGGCGCCCCAGGCGCGCGCCATCGTGCACGCGTTGGTCGCGAGCGCCGACGTGGTGGTCGAGAATTTCACACCGGGTGTGATGCGGCGCCTGGGCTTCGCCTACGATGAGCTTGCGTTGCTCAAGCCCGATCTCATTTACTGCTCCATTTCGGGCTACGGACAAAGTGGCCCCAAGGCGGAACTCGCCGCGTACGACGGTGCCATCCAGGCGGCCAGCGGCATGATGGCGATCACAGGGCACCCGGAGACTGGCCCCACCCGCACGGGGTACATGCCCGTAGATATGGGCACCGCGCTGAACAGCGCCTTTGCCATCTCTGCGGCGCTGTATCGCCGCCGGGTCACAGGCGAGGGTCAGTATCTGGATGTAGCCATGATGGACACCGCCATGGTGTTGCAGGCGCCTCAGGTGAGTAACTATCTGACGCAGGGCGTATTGCCGGAACTGTTCGGCAACCGCTCCCCGACGCGTCAGCCCACCGCAAACGTATTTGCCACGGCGGACGGGCACATTCAGGTGGTCGCGTTGAAGGAGCCGCAGGTGAAGAGTCTGTTCAGCGTGCTTGGTGTGCTCGATCGATACGCTGATGAACGATTCGCGACCTCTGATGCGCGGGTTGCCAATACTGCTTCGATCAACACGTTCCTGACCGCGGCGTTCGCCCGCGACACCACTGCCGCGTGGGAGCGCAAGCTCATCGAAGCCGGCGTGCCGGTTGCGGAGATTCGAACCTTCGATGCCGTGACCGCCGACGAACAATTCGCCAGTCGCAATGCCTTCGTCGAATTCGACATGCCACCGCACGCGCGCAGCCGCGCGCGCGTCGTGGGCTCCGGATACGTCGCGTCCACTGACGGACCCGCACCGCAGCGGCCACCGCCATTGCTCGGCCAGCACACCGACGAAGTGCTCGGCGAGTTGGGTTATACGGGCGCGCAGATCGATGCGCTCCGCAGCGAAGGCGTGATCTGATGCGCGCCGTCACGCGCACGCTTACGGCCATGATGCCCGAGGCGGATGCACCGAATCCCGGCAATCCCATCCATTCCAGCGCCACCGCTAAACAGTACGGCTACCGGGCCGCGCTGGTGGGAGGTGCAACGATCTACGGCTGGTGCGTTGAGTCGATCATTGACGCAGCCGGAATGGACTGGCTGCGGCATGGCTGGGCCGATATTCAGTTTCGCAGGCCAGTATTCCCCAACGACTCGCTTACGGTGCATGTCCAGCGCGACGGCAGCATCAATGTCGCGGATCCCGACGGACGCGTGCGCATCGAGGGTCGAATCGGCTTGGGCGATGCCACCTGGCTGAACGAACTGACGATACCCGAGCCCCGCGCCGCCGAACTGCCAGCGGATCCGCTGCCGCCCCTGACCAGCGGCAATCTGCCGCGCAGTCAGACGCTGCGCACGCGCGCCGTGCCGTTGTCGCGCGCTGACGCGGAATTGTTCTGCCGCGAAAAACAGCACGAGACGATGGCCTGCTTCTACGGCGATGGGGCGCACGTGCATCCAGCATGGCTGGCCAATCAGCCCATCTACTGGCTGCATCATTCCTACAGCTACGGGCCGGCCATCCACACCGCCAGCCGCATCCAGCATCTCGGCGACGCGCACATCGATGATGTATTCACCGTGAGGGGTCGCTGCGTCGACGGCTTTGAGCGCAACGGCCACCAGTACATCGTCAACGACACCGAGATCGCCAGTTCCCGCGCCGGCGTGGTGGCGCGCATTCAGCACACCGCGATCTATGAGGTCGCACCCAGAACCTGACGGAGGGAGCAAGAAATGACGAATCACCTGTTGCGCGTATTAGCGGCCCTGACACTGACCGCCTCGCTCAGCGCCTGCGGACCCAGCGATACACGACCGGGATTGTGGCTTTCAGGAGATGTTGCGGCCTTTCCGGCCGACTGGCGCTTCACCGACGCCGACAAGCAGATCGCGATCGAAGTGCACACGCCGTATCTGCTGCCTCACTCGGTGACCATCTGGTGCGCGCAGGTGGATGGGGAGTTGTACGTCGCCGCGAACCGCCCGGACACCAAGCGTTGGCCCGGCTGGGTGGACGATGATCCCGATGTGCGTCTCGGCATTGCCGGTGAGATCTACTCAGTACGACTGATACCGCTCACCGACCCCCAGGCCGTCGCACCGGTGCAGCAGGCGTACCAGGCCAAGTACGAATTGAAGGAATCGTCCCCCATCGCTTCCGACGCCGTGCGCTACTGGCACGTTGTCGCGCGGGCCACACACGAGTAGATCTGGGATCAGGCGAGCGTGTTGGGAAGCGGGTCGCGCGCGACGCGGTCGATGTTGGGCGACGTGTTGCAACGCTAGCCGTAGCAGCCCCGATGATCGGCACGCAGGGTATCGATATCGACGTAGATTATTCTCAGTGAGTGATTTCGCTCAGAACTGGTACTGGGCCGCCACTTGAATCTGTTTGGCGGTGCCGCTGCTGCCGTCGATGTTCTCACGCTCGCCCCACAGGAACTCCCAGCCCATATCGATGCGCGGCGTGGGCGTCCACATCAGGTTGACGGATGCGCGATAGGTGCGTTCATAGAACGGACCCAGCACATAGTCGGGGCTGCTGATCTGCACATAGCCAAACGTCAGGTTGCTGCGCATGGTGCCGTTCCACCAATGCTGGCCCGACACGTATCCCGCGTAGACATCGATCAGATCCAGTTGCCCGGTCGGCGAAAAAATGCCGTCGTAGTCACCGATGGTGTTCAGGTCATTGATGTATCGACCGATGCCCCTGCCGCCGTTCACCTGAAACACGATCTGATCTTTTGCACCCCAGTTCGGCAATTCGATGCGGCCGCTGACGGACACGCCCCAGCCGAACTCTTCTTCCGTTCGCATCGGATCGGTCAGCCACTCGGCCCGGATCTGCCGCAATACCACGGCGATCTGATAGTGCATGTTGTCCGCCCAGTTGAAGCGCGCGCTTGCAACGATATCCGGCACCTGGCTGAGACCGTCGCCGTTGGTTACCTTGACGTCGGGATCCTCGATGGACAGGACGAATTCATGGCGCCGGCCCACCTCGGAGAGGTTGGGTGAGATCCGAATCTGGGGCTGACGCGCGTTGATGCGTCCATTGAGACCCTCGAAGTCGATCTCCTCCGGCGACGCCGACGTATCCATGAACGCCGACCAGGTCTGCCCCGCCAGCAGGCGCTTCCATTGTCCGAATGCATGGCGCATGCGAAACGTATTACCGCTGCCCTGGAAATCGCCTTCCACGAAGGCCCGCAAGATGCCTTCGCGCGTGGGTTGCCGCAGGTCCACATTGAGCCGGGATTGATTGGCCGTGATCTGGGATTGTGTCTTCACAGTGCTGGGCGGCGAATCGCTGGTGGGGATGGAGCCCACGATGAAGCGGTCCGGCACAGTGAGCGCGTCATAGTTGTAGATCGCATCGGTTTTCACGAAGCCGCCGATGCGCAACGCCGCGTCCGAATCGGGGATGCGGATTGCACCATTGAAATCGGCGATCAAATCTCGCGTAGGGTCATCTGTCTGGGCATCCGCCGCGGCAACTTGAATCGCGGTTTCCCTCTCGGTGGCTGTCAGCGCCGGCTGGGTCAGCGTCAGCGCAGGCGGCGCTTCAGCCACCGGGAGGGACGAGCTGATCACCGCAGTCGCGGGCTGCGTCGCAACTTCGCCGTCATTCGACGCATCGCGCTTGCCCAGCTCCGCGCGCATCTCGAGCAGCATCTCGCGTTGCGCAGCCAGCTCGGCTTCCTGCGCGTCCAGGCGCTGCAGCGCGGCCTGCAGTTGCGCTTCGAGGTCGTCCGACGTGGCAGCCGCCGCGCTGACCGACAGCACTGCCAGAGCGCACGACAACGCAAATCGCGCAATCAATGGCCGTGGTTTTACCCTGTTCATTCGGACTCCCCCTTTTTTTCGCACGCCAGCGCTATGCGTTCAACCCGGCAGGCTTCTCACGTGCAGATCGCGTTGCGGGAACGGCACCTCAATTCCCTCGGCCGCGAACGCGCGCGCAATGGCCACATTGATTCGATGCGTCGACTTCCAACCGGTTTCGTAATCTGCAATCCACGCCATGATGCGAAAATTCAGCGAACTGTCGCCGAATGCTTCGAAGACAATGATGGGCACGGGATCCACCAGCACTTCCGGATCGTCTTTCAACACCTGCAGCAGAACGGCTTCAACGCGCTCCGGATCCGTACCGTACGCAACACCTACGCCCAGTTCCAGTCGCCGGCGTCGATCCGACAAGGTCCAGTTGATGAGTTGTGTGGAAACGAGCTCGCCGTTCGGCACAACCACCTCCGAGCCGTTGTAGGTGCGCACGTGACTCGCCCGAAAGCCGATGCGAGAGATGCGCCCCGATACCGTACCCAGTTGCACGGCATCACCCACCTGCACGGGTCGCTCGAACAACAGGATCAACCCGGACACAAAATTGTTGACGATGTTCTGCAGGCCGAATCCGATACCCACACCCAGCGCACCCACAATCAGCGCGAGATTCGACAAGCCGATGCCAAGAATTCCAGCACCGACGAAGATCCCGATAATCACGATTGCATAGTTGGCAAACGTCGAGATCGCATTGGGGACGCCGCGCGGCAACAGGAACTGCGGCAGCACGTCGTCGTTCAGAACAATCTGCGTCATGCGCGACGCCTTGATCGCCACCCACACTGCAATGACAAACGCGACGATACGCCCCAGCGACAGTGTCACCGTCCCAAGCGTCCACTGCGCCGTGAGTACGCCACGAACAGCCGCGGTGACCGGTTCGTCGATTCCGAACAGGATGGTGCTGTAGTACGCCCAGATCGACACTCCGACCAAACTGTTGAATCGGGTGACAGAGCGGACGAAGCCCACTCGATTGCGCATCACCGAGCGCACGCCGCGCCGCTCAAGCGCCTCAGCCAGCAGATGCGCGATCTCGTTGAGCACCCGCACACCCGCGTGCAGCCCTGCGGCCAACACGATGGTATTCACCGCACCCACCTGGATCAGCGCCGCGAGACTGCCATTGCCCAGCACGTTGAAAATTGCACTGCCGCCGGACAGAACCATCGGTATCAGCAACAGCGCACGCACGTAGCGCTGCCGTGGTGGCGACAACCCCAACGCGCGCTCCGCATGTCGCACAAGCGACCAACCGAGCGTCACCACTGTAATCACGCTGAGCGCGAGCAGCGCGAGCCGCTCAGTCAGTACCTCCAGCGAAACTGCCGACATCAACCTCTGGAACACCGCCAGCCCCGTGATCATGAACAGCTGCGCCCACAGAGAACGGTCGGCATACAGCGTCAGAATTCTCAGCATCGCGATGAGCATGCCGATGGCGATGACGCTGCGCACGAGTAGCGGTGCGTCCACGTACAGAAACGGGGTGGAGAGAAGCGCCACGAGTACGCTCGAAGACACCGGGCGGCTTAACGCCTTAGACCGCACGTCGCCGCCCTCCAC
>JAQBCT010000300.1:0-4489 GCA_032124855.1 Gammaproteobacteria bacterium | reverse complement strand
CACCAACCTCCACCTCAAAGCCCTCTGGGCAGCGAAATTTCACTTGGTGGGGATCAACCGTGGTGCCGATGTTACGGGCACCGGCGGTCACAAGAGACTGACACGCTTTGTCCTCGTCCTCCACCGCGAATCCAATGTGGTCAAATCCAGGCCGCTGTCCTGTCAGGTTTAACGGCAAGATAGCGAGATTGATGGTACCGTCGGAAAGATCAATCGAGCCGTTTTTTCGACGATAGGCAATTGTCATCCCGAATACGTTGACAAAAAAGCTCGCGGTCGCCTCCACGTCCATTGCCCGAAGGGCGATGTGCCGAATCTTCGCTACGCGTGTCCCTTCCTCCTTGCTTCGTTCCATGCCTTTTCTCCCATTCGGTTGACTTCTGAGAAAAGTACTCGCGCGGTCTGACGCCTAACGTGTCCCGCTAACCGGCGCGCGACGATTTTGCGCGCGTCCGGGTTGAGCGGGTGGTTAGAGGTCGCGAATGATGCCGCGCGTAGGTATCGAGTAGCCGGCGGATCATTCGTTGGTATTGTGTGCCATGTTTTGCGGCCTCCCGCTTGAAGAATTCGATGCTGCGCTTCGAGAGCGCGATCGTCACCTTCACGCCTTCCTCCCGAAACGCGAGCTCTTGTGGGGAAGGCAGAAAGTCGGGAATGACCTTTAGCTCGCCCAGCGGTTCATCGGTGTATCTGATTTTCTCGGTCATAGATTCGTTTGCCCCTTCGCCAGTAACCAGCGCCAAATATTCGAATGACACCTTCACGGTAGGTGAAGCGAACGGTGAGGATGCCATCCCCGACCTCGCCGAAGCAGTAATATCGCTTCTCACTTGAGCTATGCGACGGATCCTCGGCAATCACACGTCGAATATCGGCAAAAGCAAACTGTGCCTCGCCGAAGGAAACCCCATGTTTCGATTGGTTTTCCCGATTCTTCCCCGGATCCCAATCGAAGCGGGCTTCTGCCATGCGGCAATGGTATCAGGAAACTACCCGGATAGCCATACAAAAGTATGGTTCCTAGACCATCTATTTCGCGACCTCTAACGTCTGCCGTGAGATGCGCGTGCGAGCGACGACGCTCGCGGAGCGTCATTCTCGACGGCACGGTTAGTCGTCACCGCTCGCACGCCACGCTGCCGCGGTAAGGCGCTCGACCGCCGCATAGTACCGGGCACGGACGGTATCGGGAGGCTCCTCCTGTTTGAGGAGGTCGTAAACCTCCTCGGCCACAAGAGAACCAATGGCGTGAACTGCGTCGTGCCTCGATAGGCCCTCTTTCATCACGCGGGCGAGCGCGCGGACAACGGGTTCGTCGTTTGAGGCCAATTGATTCTCAACGACAACGTGCATAGAAGCGTGAAGTGTCCGTGCGCGCTTGGGCAAGGGGATTCGCGCGTCGCGGTGATACTCTTCTACGAGTAGAAGTCTCTCACCTTCATCAATCCCCAGCCAATCCTCTCCAGCCGGCGCCATTTCTGGATCGTAGCGTTCCATTTACAGGTCGCTCTGGTGACGACTAACGAGGCTGTAGAAAAAGTATCAGATCATCGTGCCACGGCTGAACGGTTGTGGCAATGCGAAGGTCATAAGGATGCAAAGGAGGCAACGCACCCATGGCCCGCTACAAGCACATTGACGTAAGCCCGCGCTTTCTGGCGGTAAACCTGAAACGGCAACTGCTGCCGGGCACCTTCGAACACGCGCTCGACCATCTGCTCGACCACGAAATCGATCTTTCCACTTTCGATGCGCGCTTCAAGAACGATGAGACCGGCGCCAGCGCCTACCCACCCGCGATGCTGCTGAAGGTGATCCTGTTTGCCTACTCGCAAGGCATAGTCAGAAGCCGTGGGATCGAACGCGCTTGTCGCGAGCACGTCACCTTCATCGCCCTGTGCGGCAACACGGCGCCGCACTTCACCACCATCGCCGGTTTCGTCAGCACGCTTGGGGACGAGGTGGCGCGCATCTTTGGCCAGGTGCTCTTCATCTGCGATCGGCAAGGCTTGATCGGGCACGAGATGTTCGCCATCGATGGGGTGAAACTGCCAAGCAATGCCGCGAAGAGCAGGAGCGGCACGCGCTCGGAGTTCGAGCGTCAGGCCACGAAGCTCGAAGCGGCGGCGAAGACGATGCTCGCGCGACACCGTGAAGACGATGCGAAGCCCCTGGAACCCGATCTTGCGGTGAAGGAAGCCAAACGCATCGAGCGCCTAGAGCGTGATGCGGCACAGATTCGCGGCTGGCTTGCCGATCATCCGCAAGAGCGCCGCGGGGTGAAGGGCTCGATCCGTAAGAGCAATCGCACTGATAATGAGAGCGCCAAGATGGCCACCGGCAAGGGCGTCATCCAGGGCTACACCGGGGTGGCTGCGGTAGACGGCAAGCATCAGATCATCGTCTGCGCCCAGGCGCACGGCACCGGCTCAGAGCAGGAACTGCTGGTGCCGGTGGTGGTGGCGATGAAGGACGTACTGGCCGAGGATTCCCTTATTACCGCCGATGCCGGCTATCACAGCGAAGCCAATCTCAAGGCGCTGGCCGGGATGAAGGTCGATGCGCTGATTGCCGACAACGGCATGCGCAGCCGCGACCAGCGCTTCGCGACGCAAGGCCGCCACCAGCAAGCGCCCGATCCGCTGTACGACAAATCCCACACCGGGAAGAAGGCCACGACCTATCAGCCGAGCGACTTCACCTACGACGCTGAGGCGGGAACCTGTGTGTGCCCGGCGGGGAAGTCGTTGTATGGCCACGGCAGCAACTGCCTTACCAACGGTTACGTATCCATTCGATTCCAGGGCGCGCAACGCGACTGCGTGCCCTGCTTGCATCGCGCTCGGTGCTTACGCACCCCCGAGAAGACCAAGACGCGGCAAGTGGCGTTCTTCCAGGGCAAGGCCGCGCCCGCGCCCGAGTCATATACCGACAGGATGAAGAAGCGCATCGATTCGCCCGCGGGCCGGGTGCTCTACGGCCGACGTTTCGCAACGGTGGAGCCGGTGTTCGGCAACCTTCGATACAACAAGGGGCTCGATCGCTTCACCCTGCGGGGAAAAACCAAAGTCGATGCGCAGTGGCAGCTCTTCTGCCTGGTCCATAACATCGAGAAGCTCGCCCATCAGGGCTATGCGCAGTAGCAGGGCCTGGCGAGGCGAACCACGCCGCCTCGAATAGATCGCCTCAAACGTCTTCGATCATCACCGACAACGTTCCTCGCGAAGAATTCGCGCGAGGCCAGCGCGTCGGCAACAACAAAACATACAAATTCTACAGCCTCAACGTTCACGATGACCGGCCGTTTGCCGGCGGCAACGCCGCTGGCAAACGGTCCGTGTCGATCGTGCGGTTGGGCGTCAGCTCGGTCATGCCTAGGCGAGCGTCATTTGCTGCAATATCGCCCGTCCCAACGGGCCGTAAGGGTTCGCGAGCGTTTCTAAGACCTCGAAATGGTTGTACCCGTCTGCGACAAGAAGCTGCACGGGTTTGTCTGCCGCCTTCACTGTCGCAGCGAAGTCGCGCGATTGGCGCTGGAACTCCGGCGTCTCGAGCGTGCCGTAGGCAATGATCACTGGGGCGTTGAGCTTGTCGAGATGGCGCTGCGGGCTCAACGCCTGTTCCATCTCGTCCGTGAACTTGACGTAGCGGCTGCGCGCCGACAGGCGCACCGGCTCGAGGTCGAATATGCCGCTGCAACACAGCCCGCCCTTCACGGCGTCGTGAGGCAGGTTGAAGTCCTTGGGCCAGTCGGTGGTGAGGACCACGCCTGCGAGATGGCCGCCCGAGGAGTGGCCGGAGATATAGATTCGGTTCGGATTGCCGCCGAAACTCTGGGCGTTGCGATGGACCCAGGCCACCGCGCGGCGCACTTGATCAGCCATCGGCATGAGGCTGCCGCCGGCATCCTGGACCGACACGAAATCGGGGACCACGAAATGCGCACCGGCGTGCACGAACAGCTCCGCCGCGAAGGCGTAGTTCTTGGCGAGACCCGCGCGCCACGCGCCGCCGTGGATGAGGATGTTAATAGGTGCGTTGGACGGCTTGGTCGTGTACACATCGAGCCCTTCAATCGCCGTGGGACCATAGCTAAACCGCCGCGGCGCGCCGAGTCGTGCCCGAACGGCCTTGCTATTGGTGGCGTAGCGCTTGATTATCTGGGGCAGGTTCGGCGCGTACTTGATCTGATTGTAGGCAGCATCTAGCTCGGCCTGGTCCATGTCGAGCCAGACGGGTGGCCCTTTGACGTGCGGTGGCGCCGCCGTCGCTGACGGCTGCTGGGCGAGCAGCGGACCGGCCGCCGCGAGCCCAGCGAAAGCTGCACCCACTCCCAGGAAATCACGTCGCGCATACCGAGTCCGAAATGCGGCCTTATTTGAAGTCATGGATTCCTCCATCGTCAATGTTCGGGGAACTACTGTGACGCCCAACGTGTCCCGATCACCCGCGCGAGCAAGCCACGACGACGCTTGCTCGCGTCGGTGTG
>JAQBCT010000299.1:0-3012 GCA_032124855.1 Gammaproteobacteria bacterium | reverse complement strand
CCCAAGCGGAATTGCACAACGTGGAGTGGGCCATATTGTTCGACCGCAGACAGACCACCCTGCGCAGCCCGCCCGCCAATGACTGACACAGCCGCAGCCCTGCACGCATTTCACCCCACCATCGCAGCGTGGTTCTCGGATACCTACCCGCAGCCCACCGATGTTCAGACGCAAAGCTGGCCGCTGATTGCGGCGCGCCGCCATGCGCTGATCACCGCGCCGACGGGCAGCGGCAAAACACTGACCGCATTTCTATGGGCGCTGGATGCGTTCGCCACTGGCCGCTATCAGCCCCAGGCGACGCGCGTCCTGTACATCTCGCCACTGAAGGCGCTCAACAACGACATTCAGCGCAACCTGCTCGAGCCCTTGCAGGCGCTGCGAACGCGATTCGCACAGACCGGTGAAACGTTTCCAGACATCCGCATCCAGGTGCGCTCGGGTGACAGCTCATCGACCGAGCGGCAACGCATGCTGCGGCGTCCCCCAGAAATTCTGCTCACGACACCTGAGAGCCTGCAGCTGCTGCTCACCACGGTGCGCGGACGTTCCGCGCTGGCCCATGTCGAAACGGTGATTCTCGACGAGATTCATGCGGTGACCGACAACCGGCGCGGCACCGTCCTGATGACGGCCCTGGAGCGGCTGGTGCGCGTTGCCGGTGATATACAGCGCATCGCACTGTCCGCCACGGTCAACCCGTTGCCCCGAATCGCCGCGTTTGTCGCCGGACGGGACGCGGACGGCCAACCGCGCCCCATCGATATCGTTGTCGGCGGCGATAAGAAACAGATCCGGTTCAACGTGGCATTTCCGGCGCACGTCCGCGCTGCGCTGGATTCCGGGCAGAAGATCTGGGAGCCGCTGACGGAAACCTTCAGGGGCATGATCGACGCGAATCGGGCGACGCTGTTCTTCGCCAACAGTCGACGCCTCACGGAGAAGCTCGCGCTGGCCATCAACCACGAGCAGCGCGAACCGCTCGTGTACGCTCATCACGGATCACTTGCGCGCGACATCCGCGCCGAAGTGGAAACGCGCCTGAAGTCGGGCGCCATGCGTGCCATCATCGCGACGAATTCCCTGGAGATGGGTATCGACATCGGCAGCATCGACGAAGTGGTGCTGATTCAGTCGCCCCCGTCGATTACCGCGGCGATGCAACGCGTCGGCCGGGCTGGACATCGCGTCGGGCAAATCAGCCGCGGCACGCTGTTTCCCACCCACGCGCACGACTTCCTGGAAGCGGCGGCGCTGGCATCCTGCATCGAAGACCGCGAACTCGAACCCCTGGCTCCCATCGAGAATGCGCTCGACGTGCTGGCACAAGTTATCGTGTCCATGACGGCGAGTGAGACGTGGGATGTCGATGAGCTCTACGGCGTGCTGCGCCGCAGCTTCAGCTACCAGGCACTGCCGCGGGATCAATTCGAGCTGGTGGTGGAAATGCTGGCCGGGCGCTACGCCGGGTCGCGCGTTCGGGATTTGAAACCGCGCGTCGTCTTCGATCGAATCGAAAATACGCTACGGGCAGCCAAAGGCGCCGTCTACGCGCTGTATAACGCGGGCGGCACCATTCCCGATCGTGGCTACTACCATCTTCGCCATGCCGACACCGGCTCGCTGGTGGGCGACCTGGATGAGGAATTCGTCTGGGAAGCCGCTGTGGGCCAGGTATTTGCATTCGGCGCGCAGCAATGGCAGATCAAGCGGATCACTCACAACGATGTCCTGGCGACACCCGCCAGAGCCGCATCGCAGGCCACTCCGTTCTGGCGCGCCGAGGCCTACGCCCGCAGCTTTTTTTACTCTGAGAGGATCGGTGGATTTCTCGAGCGCGCCGAGGACGTGCTGTCGTGCTGTCGTGCGCCGGAGCTTCATGCCAGTTTGATGACACAGCACGGTTTTGAGGCGGCCGCCGCCTCTGAGCTGTGCGACTACCTGCAACGCCAACGCGCGGATACAGGGGCAGCACTGCCACATCGACACCACCTGCTGATCGAATACATCCACAGCGGGCTGGGTGGCTACAAGGGCCCCGACGATGAGCGCCAGATCGTCCTGCACACCGGCTGGGGTGGGCGCGTCAATCGTCCGTACGCACTGGCGCTGTCCGCGGCGTGGGAGAATCGCTACGGCGAAACACCCGAAATGCACGTCGCCAACGATACGATCGTCGTGCAAACCAAGCTTGAACCGGATCTGGCGGGCGTGACCGATCTGGTGCGTTCCGCGCAGCTCAACGCGCTGCTGCGCGATGCGCTCGAACGCTCGGGTTTCTTCGGCGCACGGTTTCGCGAGTGCGCAGGCCGCGCACTCCTGGTGACGCGCGCGCGCTTCAACCAGCGCATGCCGTTGTGGATGAGCCGCCTGCACGCGAAGAAATTGCTGACCACCGTCAAGCAATACGCTGACTTTCCCGTGCTGCTGGAAACGTATCGCACCTGCCTCGTGGACGAATTCGATCTACCGTCGCTGGCGATACTGATGAACGAGCTCGACACCGGATTGATCAGTGTCAGCCATGTCACCAGCGCCACTCCCAGTCCGTTCGCAGCGAACGTCGCCTGGGGACAGATCAGCCGATACATGTATGCCGACGATGCGCCAGAGTCGGGCACACCGAGCGCACTGTCCGACGACCTGATTCGCGCGGCGGTTTTCGACGCGGAACTGAGACCGCGCATCGACGCCACCACCGTCGACGCCTTCGTCGCAAAGCGCCAGCGCACCGCGCCCGGCTACGCTCCCACAGATACAGATGATCTGGGGGAATGGCTGAAGGAGCGCGTGATGATTGCGCATGATCAGTGGCGTGCGCTCGATCCGCTCGATGCCGTGCGAGTCGTCTGGCTGAGCCGCGCGCAGCAGCGCTGGGCCGTTCACCCTGAGGCTGCCCGGGTGGTTGCGACCGAATTGTTTTCTCAAGCCGGTGACGCATTCATCGATGTCGGTGATCCGCGAGACACCGCTGCGCTGCTGGCGGAAGTTCTGAGCTTCCATGGGGCGCTG
>JAQBCT010000298.1:0-10493 GCA_032124855.1 Gammaproteobacteria bacterium | reverse complement strand
GTGCGCAACGGTTGGGCTGGGCCGCCGATCTGCACGAGATAGGGCTACTGGTTTCGCCACGCCAGCCCAACCGTCATGGCGCGTACCTGGTTGAGAACGGCGAACTATCCGGCTTCACCGCCGAGGAGCGTCGCGTCGTTGCATTATTGATTCGCGCACATCGCGGTGGCTTTCCGATGTTCGCGCTCGGCGCGGTTTCGATTCCAGCCGCCCGGCGCGTGCGACGCCTCGCGATTCTGTTACGCATTGCGGTGATTCTCGAGCGGTCTCGCACCGACGCGGATTCGCCCGCGGCATCCATTCAAGTAAGCAACGATGTCGTCGAACTGACGCTGCCGCGCGGATGGCTTACTGAACACGCATTGTCGAGGCGTGAGCTTGCCTGGGAGCACGACCGGCTGGCACCGGCCGGCATCACGCTGACTCTGCTCGAAGGCTAGCGTCCCGCGAGTGCCGTTGCTGCGCGCTTTGCGAAGTAGGTGAGAACGCCATCTGCGCCAGCGCGCTTGATGCAAAGCAACGATTCGAAAATCACCGCCTCGTTCAGCCAACCGCGTTCAATGGCGGCCATGTGCATCGCGTATTCGCCGCTTACCTGGTACGCAAATGTGGGTACGCCAAAACGATCTTTGACGCGGCGCACGATGTCGAGATACGGCATACCGGGTTTCACCATGACCATATCGGCACCTTCGTCGAGGTCCAGCGCAATCTCCTGGAGTGCTTCGTTGCTGTTGGCCGGATCCATCTGATAGGTGAGCTTGTTGGATTTACCGAGCGTGGGTGCGGATCCCACGGCGTCGCGAAACGGCCCGTAGTAGGCGGACGCATATTTTGCCGAGTACGCCATGATCTGGGTGTTGGCAAAACCATGCGTGTCGAGCTCTGTGCGGATTGCGCCGACGCGGCCGTCCATCATGTCGGACGGTGCAATGACATCGGCGCCAGCCGTTGCGCAGACCTGCGCCTGACGTCGCAGCGCAACGATGCTCTCGTCGTTGAGCACATAGCCGTTCGCGTCGATGATGCCGTCCTGACCGTGCGTGGTGTAGGGGTCCAGCGCGGCATCGGTGATGACTCCTAGTTCGGGAAAGCGCTGTTTCACGGCGCGGACCGCGCGCGCGATCAGCCCATCGGGATTCCACGCCTGCTCGCCATCGGCCGTTTTGAGACTCGCTTCGATGTTGGGAAACAGTGCAATGGCAGGAATGCCCAACGACACAATCTCATCGCACTCGTTCAACAGCGAGTCGATCGACAGACGTTCGATTCCTGGCATCGAGGCCACGCTTTGGCGCTGTGCCCGACCTTCGATGATGAACATCGGATAGATGAGATCGTCGGTGCTCAGTGTCGATTCGCGCACCAGCCGTCTGGAGAATTCATGGTGGCGATTTCGCCGCATGCGTGTCTTGGGAAACTGGCGTGCCACGGTCGGCTCCTTCAGGTCGGTGACGAAATGTTACTGTACGTGCGCATCGGGCGTATCGATGCAGTTGAGAGATTGTGCGCACATCTGTGTGGAGTGAGCCGCGTTGTCGAGGAAAAGTGTGTTCGTTGTCGCGCTTATCGCGCTGTTGGTGGGCGCGTTCTTTGCGCTCGGACTGGGCGACTATCTATCACTGGGCTATCTGCAGGCGAGCCGGTCGCGCGCCGTGGAGTACGTCCAATCAGCGCCGCTGGCGGCGGGCGCCGTATTCTTTGTTGCGTATGTTCTGGTCACCGGGCTCTCGCTGCCGGGCGCCGCGGTGCTGACCGTGGCCGCAGGCGCGATATTCGGTGTCTTGTGGGGTTTGTTGCTGGTGTCCTTCGCAAGTTCCATCGGCGCGACCGTCGCCTTTCTCGTCGCCCGCCTGGTGCTCGGTGATTGGGTCACGCGCCGCTTCGGCAGCTACCTCGAACCGATCAACCGTGGTGTTGAACGCGATGGGGCGTTCTACCTGTTCAGCCTTCGCATGGTCCCGGTGTTCCCATTTTTCGTCATCAATCTATTGATGGGTGTGACGCGCATCGGGGTCGGTACGTTCTATCTCGTGAGCCAGATCGGCATGCTGGCCGGAACATTCGTATTCGTATTTGCCGGCACGCAGCTGGCCCAGGTGCAATCAATGGGTGATGTGCTGAGCCCCGGCATGATTGGTGCGCTGACGCTGTTGGGGATCTTTCCGCTAATCGCGAGAAAGCTGCTCGCCTTCGCGACATCTCATCGTGCGGCAGATGCGCCATGAGCGGTTCAAGACCGTCGAGGTACGATGCCAATCTGATCGTCATCGGCGCCGGCTCGGCTGGTTTGATCGCCTCGCTCATCGCAGCTACGGTGCGGGCAAAGGTTACGCTCATCGAACGCGCCGCCATGGGCGGCGATTGCTTGAATACGGGGTGCGTGCCGAGCAAGACGCTGATTCGGTCCGCGAAGATCGCCCACTATCTGCACGACGCGGAACGCTACGGACTACGCAACGTCACCGGTGAGGTGGACTTCGACGCGGTGATGCAACGCGTTCGCGATGCGATCGCGACCATTGCGCCTAACGATTCCGTCGAGCGGTATGGCTCGCTCGGCGTCGATTGTGTGGCCGGCAGCGCGCGCCTCGTCGATCCGTGGACGGTTGCTGTCGAGGGGCGCTCGATCACCGCGCGCAACATCGTGCTTGCAACCGGCGCTGCGCCGTTCGTGCCGCCGATTCCCGGTCTGGCCGATATTGGGGCGCTGACCTCGGACAATGTCTGGGGCCTGCGGGTGCTGCCGAAGCAACTGGTCGTGATGGGTGCCGGCCCGATCGGATGTGAGTTGGCGCAGAGCTTTGCGCGGCTGGGCAGCCGGGTGACGCTGATCGATATGGCGCCGCGCATTCTGCCGAAGGAAGACGCGGACGTCGCCGAGCTGATCGCCGCCGTGCTGCGCCAGGAAGGCGTGACGGTGTTGACAGCGCATCAGGCAGTGCGTTGTGAGGCTGGCGCGCCGAATAGGTTGGTCGCCAACCACGACGGGACGGAGACGGTCGTCGAGTTCGATCAGCTCCTGGTTTCTGTCGGCAGACGCGCCCATACGGAATCGTTGGGTCTTGCCGAACTTGGGATCGATCTCAATCGAGACGGCACCGTGAAGGTGGATCAGTATCTGCGCAGCAGCGTGAAGAATATCTATGCCTGCGGCGATGTCGCCGGGCCGTATCAGTTCACGCACATGGCATCGCACCAGGCGTGGTATGCCGCCGTGAATTCGCTGTTTGGAATGGTGAAGAAATTCAAGGTCAACTACGCGGTGGTGCCGTGGACTACGTTTACCGATCCGGAAGTGGCGCGTGTGGGACTATCCGAGGACGAGGCGCGTGCCCAGGGTATCGCGGTCGAGGTAACGCGGCATGAGCTTGCGCATGTCGATCGGGCCATTGCCGACGGCGAAACGCGCGGTTTCATCAAGGTGATGACCGTGCCCGGTTCAGATCGGGTGTTGGGTGCGACGATCGTGGCGCCGCAGGCCGGTGAGCTGATCACAGAGTATGTGCTTGCCATGACCCACGGATTGGGGCTGCGCAAGCTGATGGGGACGATCCACGTCTATCCGACGAGCGCGGAGATCAACAAATTCGCGGCGAGTGCGTGGCGTCGCAAACACGCACCCACCGGGCTGCTGAGTATTGCTGCGCGTTACCATGCCTTGTGGCGCTAGGCACTGACCGCACGACGAAGGGACGCTAAGCCTTCTTCTTTTCCTTCGCGAATCCGCGGCCCAGGCGCCGGACCAACTGGCGAAATGCTTTTACATCGTTGCTCAGGCGAGCCATGACCAGGGCGCCGTACAATGTGTTCATTAGGTCCTGCGCGCGACGCCTTGCGCGCTTTTCGGAGATGCCGGTCTCTGCAAATGCCGCACTCAGCTGGCGCAGCCATTCGTTGGTCTGATTTTCGATTTCCGTGACGAATTTCTCCCGCGCGCCGGTGGCTGCGAGTTCAGCCACCAGGCAGTTGCGCGCGCCGGCATCGCAATATTCCGAGAAACCTTCGACGAAGCCCGTCAGCCGTTCGTGCCAGCGTCGCGCCGGTCGGTCGAGTTGGCGATAGGCGCGATCATTGAGTTCGGCCACGGCGCGCCGCAACAACACGCGTGCCATCTCGTCTTTACCGCCAGGGAAGTGGTGGTAGAGGCTGGCCTTGCTAAGTCCGCATGCGCGTGAGAGTTCAGCCAGCGTTGCCCCCTCGTAGCCACGCTGGCGGAACACGGCATCCAGCGCGACGATCAGGTCGCTTTTCGAGGTCGCTTGATTTGTGTCTGGCATTTGGTTGTGCAGGATAGCAGAGCCAGAGTTTTTCCTGGTTGCGCGATGTCGTCACATCGAGTTGTATGTTGCCATTCAGTGAATAGCAACGAAGGAGCTTTGCATGAAATTCGGCATCTTTTACGAGCACCAGTTGCCGCGACCGTGGACCGATGGCGCCGAGCAGAAATTGTTCAATGACGCGCTTGAGCAGGTGGAGGTGGCCGATCGCCTGGGCCTGGACTACGCCTGGGAGGTGGAACATCACTTCCTCGAGGAGTATTCGCATTCCTCGGCGCCGGAGGTATTTCTGGCGGCCTGTGCGGCGCGGACCAAGCGCATCCGGTTGGGCCACGGCATCCGGCAGGTCATCCCCCAGTACAACCACCCGGCGCGCACGGCCGAGGTCATCGCCACACTGGATCTCGTGTCGAATGGCCGCGTGGACTTCGGTACGGGTGAATCGTCGGCGGTGCTGGAACTTGGCGGATTCGGCATTACGGTTGAGGACAAACGTAAGATCTTCCTTGAGTCGACAGAGCAGATCTGCAACATCCTCGCGATGGATCCGTACCCCGGTTATGAGGGCAAATACTTCAGCATGCCGTGCCGCAACGTTGTACCGAAATCCGTGCAGAAACCCCATCCACCCCTGTGGGTGGCGTGTTCCCAACGCGAAACCATCCGAATGGCGGCACGCCTTGGTATCGGCGCATTGACGTTCGCCTTCGTGGATCCGTTGGAAGCCAAGTCATGGGTCGAGGAGTACTACGCGATCATCAAGAGCGATGAGTGTGTGCCCATCGGTCATGCGGTGAATGCCAACATCTGTATGGTGTCGAGCTTTTCATGCCACCGTGATCGCGAGGTGGCCATCAAGCGCGGTTTGAAAGGATTCGAATTCTTCGGTTATGCGCTGGGCAGTCTGTACGGGTTCGGCGCGCACAAACCCGGCCGGACCAACCTGTGGAAGGAGTTTGAAAGCGTTTTCGAGAAACGGCGAAGCGACATGCCGATGGAAGTGGGGCAGGCGCTCAGCGGCGGTGCCGGCGGGATCGGTACGCCGGATGATCTGCGCACGCATCTGCGCAAATTCGAAACCGCCGGTGTCGATCAGGTGACGTTCATCCAGCAGGCGGGCATGAACAAACACGAAGATATCTGTGAAGCGCTGGAGTTGTTTGCGTCTGAAGTGATGCCAGAGTTCAAGGCCCGCACGGTTGAGCGCGAACAGCGCAAACAGGCCGAACTCGCGCCGTTCGTTGAAGCCGCCATGGCCCGCAAGATTGCCATGCAGCCGCTGAAAGATGCGGACATCCCGGTGTTCCCGGCGCTCGGCCGGCGTATCACGGAAGAAGCGGCCAACGAACCCTCGATCTACGTGAAGCCTGCAGCAGGGTGATCACGCGCGCCGTCCGGGCGCGCGCGAAAACTTTCTGCGACCCTTTCGCGGTGCGGCGCATCTATACGGTATATGTCGCAGTTTCATCGCATCACCATCGAGGTTGCGCTCGTGCGCCGACTGGCGGCCGGGGATCGCCGCGCCGCCCA
Source organism: Gammaproteobacteria bacterium (assembly GCA_032124855.1). Classification (GTDB taxonomy): domain Bacteria; phylum Pseudomonadota; class Gammaproteobacteria; order Pseudomonadales; family Azotimanducaceae; genus DATJGR01. Next base: position 4,683 of record JAQBCT010000298.1, on the reverse strand, counting down.
CGACATATACGTCGCCCTGGGGGGTATGGTGCATTCGCTGGCGTCGCGCATTCTGCAGGACCGCTCGCTCGCCGATGAGGTGACTCAGGATACCTTCGTCGATGTTATCGAACGGGCCGGCACGCTGGAGAACGCGGAGGCATTCGTACCGTGGGTGCGCCGCATCGCGGTCAATCACTGTCTGGGAAAGCTGCGTTTGCCCTGGTGGACACGTCGCACAGTCGCGGTGGCGGACGATTCGGGCGACCCTCGCACCGATGCGGGACGCGCAGACGGATTGCAGGATCTGGAGCGCGCCCTGGCGTCGCTCTCACCGCGCACACGTTTCGTGGTGTGGCTACATGAAGTGGAGGGCTATTCCCACGCCGAGATCGGCGATCTTTTCGGCCGCTCCGCCAGCTATTCGAAGTCCCAGCTCGCACGCGGTTACGCGCAATTGTTGAGTTGGTCGCAGCGGGCCACCGGTAATGCGAGCGTGATTGCAGGGGTTGCCTATGTTCCGTGATCCACGCGGCGTGGCGGATGACGATCCTGATTTCGTAGCTGCGCGTAACGAGGTGGATTGGCTGCGCCAACGCCTGGCTGCGTTGCCACCGTTGTCGCCACCACGCGACCTCTGGGACTCCATTGAGGCGCGAGTGGCGCGGCGTGAACGACGCATGCGCGCGGCCCATCGCTGGGGCGCTGCAGCGGCGACGATCGCAGGGGTGGCGCTGACGATCGGTGTGATGCTGCAGCGGGATGCAAACGCGGTTGCATCTATTGAAATGCTTATCGGCACATCGCAGCAGCTCGAACGATCCTTCGGGGCCATGGTGGCAACATCGGCCGATTCGAGTGAGGTGGGACGTGTACTGGCATACCGCATCGCCGCTGTCGATGCGGCGTTGAATCAGATGTCGGCGCAAGACCGCGCCGACACCGCGGAATCGGCACGTCTGTGGCAGCAGCGCGTGGCACTGCTGGAGTCGATGCTGGACCTGGAACGCGGCGCTGGCGCGCCGTTGCCAATGATTTGAAGCGGATACGGAGGTGAGCGTGCGTAGCACAAGCGTTGCTGTTGGCTGTATGTGTCTCTTTGTCGTTGCGGCCGCGGCAGCCGATCCGCCGTCCGCTGATCTGACGGCAAGGCTGGAACAGGCGCGCGAGCGTCTGGATGCCGCGGCGCGGGAATTCGCGGAGTTGCACCGCGAGCTTGGGCCCGATGGAGGTCACTTCGTTATTGGAGGAAAGGCGATGCTCGGCATTGTGCTGGGTCCGCCGCGGGGAGCCGGTATTGCGGTGGTTGGCGTTACGCCTGGCAGCGGCGCGGCCGCGGCGGGGCTGCAGGTGGGAGACGTGGTGGTTTCGGTGGCCGGTGTACCCGTTGACGGTTCGGTGCCGACGCTGTTCAAGGCGTTGAGCGATGCGGTTGCCGGGGATGTGATCGCGGTGGAATACCTGCGCGACAGTCAGCAGCATAGCGTGGATGTGACACTGAACGAGCCACAGCCCTTCGCGATGCCGCTGCCTCCACCCGACATGGCTGCGCTTGACGGCGCGTTCGATGTGACGATGGCGACCACAGGCGGTCCGAATTTCGTCAGCATCAATGCGAGCCGGCTGCAGCTACACGATCTCGATGCCACGCTCGGACGCTATTTCGGGGTGGACCGCGGTGTCCTGGTGCTCCAGGCGGATGCGGCCAGCGGTCTCGAGGGGGGCGATGTGGTGGTGCGTATTGGCGATGCGGTGGAGCCGAACAGTCTGGAGGCCCTGCAGCACCTTGCCCGGCCGGGTGGCCAGCCTGTGACGGTGACCGTCATCCGCGACGGCGCGGAGCGTTCGGTCGACTTCGTCCCCGGTGCTGCAACGCTGCCGGCGCTCCAGGATAGGGGTGCAGTGATGTTCATGCGCGACGTTGAGATTCAGTCTTCGGACGACGATTGAGGCGGACCTTCGAAGACGTCCAGCTGTTCCTGCTGGGTCAACCAGTCAGCCTCGGCGGCTTGCAGCTGCGCTGCCATTGTGCCGCGCCGGGCGAGCAGGGCCTGGATGTCGGCGCCACCTCGATCGTAGGTACCGGGATTCGCCAGCGTCTGCTCGAGTTCGCGCAATTGCTCCGTCAGCGAATCGATGCCGCGTTCTAACTTTTTCAACGCATTGCGCAGCGGCTGACTTGCACGGCGCAGCTCTGCTGCGTCGCGGCGGCGGTCTCGGCGGGACGATTCCGCGTTGCCGGGCGCAGCGGTCTGTCGTTGCCGGATGCGTTGCGCGTACTGATTGAGGTCGTCGCCGAACTCGGCGAGCGCTGCATTTTGCACGATCCAGAACTCATCAACGCAACGCGACAGCAGGTCCCGGTCGTGCGACACGATGACCAACGCGCCTTCGTACGCCTGCAGGGCCACCGTCAGCGCGTGGCGCATCTCGATGTCCAGGTGGTTGGTGGGTTCATCCAGCAGCAGCAACGCAGGCTCCTGCCAGGCGATGAGCGCGAGCACAAGGCGGGCCTTTTCGCCGCCTGAGAGTGTACGGGTCGCGCGCAAAGCCATCTCCCCGGCGAAGCCCCAGCCGCCGAGGTAGTCACGCTGGCGCTGTTCCAGGGCGGCGGGCGCGCGCTGGCGCAAGTGCGTCAATGCGTGGGCCGCGGGGTCCAGCAGATCCAGCTGATGCTGCGCGAAATATCCCACCGTGCTGTGTTGACCGCGCAACACCTCGCCTTGCAGCGGGGCGAGATCTCCGGCCAACGTGCGCATCAGGGTCGTTTTCCCCGCGCCGTTGCTGCCCAGTACACCAATTCGAGCGCCCGGCGTGATCCGAAAGGCGCCACAGGACACGACCGGCCTGTCGGGATAGCCCAGCAGAGCGTCTTCGACCTGCACCAGCGTTCGCGAGATCTGGCGCGGATTGGGGAAGGTGAACTGGTACGGCGAATCCGCATGCCCCGGCTCGGCCAGCTGCAACTTCTCGAGTGCCTTCAGACGGCTCTGCACCTGCCGTGCCTTGCTGGCCTTGGCGCGAAACCGCTCCACGAACCGATTGATGTGCTCGGCTTTCTGGGCGGCGCGGCGTGCGAGCGCCGACTCGCGCGTGAGTTGTTCGCCGCGCTGGCGCTCGAACGCGCTGTAGTTGCCGCGATACAGCGTGGCGCGGCCGGTCTCCAGATGCACGGTGTGAGTGGTCACTGCGTCGAGAAACTCCCGATCGTGCGCGATCATCACCAGGGTGCCCTCGAATCGGCTGAGGTGCGTCTCCAGCCACAGCATAGCGTCCAGATCGAGGTGATTGGTCGGTTCGTCCAGCAGCAACAATTCGGCCGGTGTCATCAGCGTCTGCGCCAGATTGAGGCGGATCCGCCAGCCCCCGGAGAATTCCCGGTACGCGCGGTCGTGATCTGTCGCGGCAAACCCCAGACCATCGAGAATTGCGGCGGCCCGTGCTGCGGCCGAGTAACCGTGGAGATCATCGAATTCGCTGTGGAGGGTTGCCAGCGCCGCGTTGTCGCCGCTCGCTTCGGCGGCGCGAATGGCTGTCTCGACCCGGCGCAGCGCCCCGTCGCCGTCTATTGCCCAATCCAGCGCGCGACGCTCGCTGGGGTGGGTTTCCTGGGCAAGATGGGCAATGCGCCAGCGCGGCGGGATGCGCACTTCACCCAGCTCCGCCTGCAGTCGTCCCCGCAGCAGCGCGAAGAGGCTCGACTTGCCCACTCCATTGCGCCCCACCATCCCGACCCGTTGGCCGGGGTGAATGGTGAGATCCAGATGCTCGAACAAGGCTTCGCCGCCGCGTTTGAGCGTGACATCGTCCACTACGATCATGATTGAGCTATTCGAACTGCAGGTAGGCGCAGAGCGTCGTCGGTGAGTGAGCCACCGTAGGGTGGCACATGAAAACTAGGCCTTCGCCGACTCGCTGGTGTGCAGATGGGGGGTGGCAGCGCGCGGCCCGGAACGCTGCGCGCTGTGGCTGGCCGCGGTGACGGTGTCAATCCATCGCAACAGCTTGTGCCATTCGCGAGCCTCGCGGGTGGTGTGAGCCGCGGCGACGTCATCGAAGATGCCGCTGCCATCCTCGGCGAGTCGCGTGTAGAGAGCGCTGTCGCGAAACGTCGCGACCGTGGGTACGTCCAGACATTCGAGAAATTGAATCAGCTTGGCGTGCGTGAGCGTATTGTCGCGCACCCGATTGGCGATGACACCGACAGGCACGGGATGCGCGCGAAAGTTGCGATGCGCCAGCAACTGCGCGATGAATCGGGCGCCAGCGCGGATGTCGATGGATGACGGTAACACTGGGACGATAATGACGTGTACGCCGCGCAACAATGTATCGAGGTCGCGATCGTTCACGGCCGACGGCGTGTCGATGACAATGCGTTGCGTGTTTGGCGCGATACGCTGTTGAAACGCGCGCGTCGTATACATCGCGGTGCGCTGATGTGCGGCCTGCAGCTGGATAGTTGGCAGCGGTGCGGCACGCTGTTGCAGCCAGTGCGTGCTGGATGCCTGGGCATCGTGGTCGGTGAGAGTTACGCTGAAACCGGAACGCGCGTACGCCGCGGCCAGATTGGTCGCGATCGTGGTTTTTCCGCAGCCTCCCTTACCGTTTACGACCAGGATGCGAAGAGCATTTGGCTCAGCCATCGTCGTGCAACTTTGTCGTTGTGGATAACTCCCGCCGAACTATATACCTCGGTTCTCG
>JAQBCT010000297.1:0-2901 GCA_032124855.1 Gammaproteobacteria bacterium | reverse complement strand
GACGCCGATGGCGCAGCGGTACAGCGCCGGTTCATCGATTGCGTTCTTCATCGCCGCGTAGGCACCAAAGCTGGTACCGAAAATTGCGACGCGGCGTGGATCAGCGACCCCGGCGGCAATCGCCCAGCGCACCGCATCGGTGATGTCGTGGGCGATGATGCCGCCCCACTGGCCGAACCCGGCTGCGTTGAACGCCGCGCCATAACCTTGCGAACCGCGATAGTTCACGGTCAGCACGGTGTAGCCGTGGTAGGCGAGCAACTGCGCGGTGGCGTCGAACAGTGGGCCATCCTTGGTGCCATGCGGGCCGCCGTGCGGCATGACCACCAGTGGACCCGGCCTAGGCGCGGAGCGCGGCTCCGTCAGAAAACCCTGGAGCCACTGCCCGTCACGCGCCGTGATGTCGACGGCGCGGACGTCTGCCATCCGTGCGGGATCCAGCCAGCGCCGCGTGCGCAACAGATAGGCGAAATCGTTGCTGCGCGCGTCGTAGAGATAGAACGTGCCAGGCTCGCGTGCGCCGGTCACTTCGACCACTGCCTTGCTGCGATCACGCGTGAGACTCGTCAGATTGATTGCTGCGTTCGGAAATTTCTGCTGCGCGGCGTGCATCATCCCTGCGTACGGCTGCGCGTTGGGGAGGATGTGATACGCGACGTGCCCCGGCACATAGCGCACCGCATAGGCAACACCGTCGTGCGGGGCGACCAGCGCCGCTTCGATGTCGACGCGCGGATCGCGGAACACCTCGGTGAGCGACCCGGTTGCAAGATCAAGCGAATACAGCCCACGCGTGCTGGTGCCGCGATTGTCGAGGACGAAGACGTTGTCCGACTCGTCGGCAAACGCGACGGGAACGAGTGCGCCAGTGCCGTAGGAGAAGCTACTGACGCGCTGCCAGGATGCCTTGCCGGTCGCCCGGTAGAACAGCACAGTCTCGAGCGCTTTGTTGCGTCCGATGGCGAACCTCACCACGCCAGCGTGGTCCGCCAGCAGGAATGCATCCTTCAGCGGCGCGCGCGAAACCACACGTAGCTGACCCGTGTAGACGTTGAGCAACGCCGCGTTGGTGATGTAGTCGCCGCGCTTGCTGCGCGCGTACGTGGAGATCAGCACGTGATCGGGGTCGTCGGGCAGCAGGCTCGTGATGCGATGCAAGCCGCGGAAGTCGTGCACGCGACTGAGTCGCTCCGGCCGCTCGTCGCCCGCGCGCGCGCCGAACACGATGCGCCCCTGGCTGCCGTCGGCATTCACCCCATACAGCTCGCCCGTTGCGGCAGGAAAGTCGACGATGCTCGGCACGCTGGCGATGGAGACGAGCAGGCGCTCGTCGTTAGCCCAATGAATCTGATGCGCCTCGTTGGGCGGATTGAATTTCACCACACTGGCAACGGCCAGCGTCTGTGTGAACAGCACCGTCACGAGCTTCACGCCGTCGCGGCGCATCGCAACGGCGAGGTACTTACCCGACGGCGAGAGTTGAACGGCTTCGTATTCGGCCGGGCGGACGAAGTCGGCCACCGTGAGGGGACCCAGTGTCGCAACATCCGCGCGCGCGGCGACGCCTGAGGTGAGCGCGAGCAAGCAAAGCCACTGCGCGACGTGCTGATTTGGCATGATGGGTCCGCCTGAATCCCGGCAACGCGCGGTCATGATACGACGTCTCGCCGCGCGCCCGGTCCATCGGAGAACGTTGCCCATGCCGTTGCGCGATGCGCCACTGATTCGTGTGTTTTCCAATCGCGACTATCTGCTCTATACGCTGGGTAATGGCGTGTCGCTGATCGGCTTGTGGGTGCAGCGGCTTGCCGTTGGCTGGCTGACGTGGCAACTCACCGAGTCTGGCTTCTGGCTGGGCGCCGTGGCGTTCGCGGATCTGTTCCCGGCGCTGCTCGTCGGACCCTTCGCGGGGGTATTGGCCGATCGCTTCGATCGCACGCGCATTCTGCGAATTACGCAGTCCATTTCGCTGGGGCAGGCGCTGCTGTTATGGCTGCTGTATGAGTACGGCGACATTTCTGTCTACAGCGTTTTTGCGCTGACGCTGGGGCTCGGCACCAATGCCGCCATCACGCAGCCCGCACGCCTGGCGCTGATACCGCAGCTCGTCAGGCACGAGGATCTGAACACGGCGCTGGCGCTGAATTCGGTGATCTTCAACAGTGCGCGCTTCGTCGGCCCGGTGGTGGCCGGATTGATCATTGCGCTCGGCGATCTCGGGATGACATTTTTATTCAATGCCATTTCCTATCTCGCCATGATCGTTGCGCTGCAGTACATCCGGCCCCCGCGCCGCGCGCGGATGACGCAGACCAAATCGGTGCTGCATGACCTGACCGACGGGATCGCCTATTGCGCGCGCCATGCATCCATCGGGCCGTTGCTGCTGATGATTGCTGCCGTGGCGATATTCGCCAAACCCATTGCCGATCTGCTGCCCGGATTTGCCGGTCGCGTATTTGCGCGTGACGCGCAGGGACTGGTGTGGTTGACCTCCGCGATGGGCGCAGGTTCGATCATTGGCGGCATTTGGCTCGCGCAACGCGCGAGCGTCACGGGACTGCCGCGCGTGACGCTCGCCGCCATCGCGCTCGCGGGCATCACGCTCGCAGGTTTCGCGCTGACGCGCAGCTTTGCGGTGGCGCTGGTCCTGGTGCTGGTCGCCAGCGGCGCCATTTCGGTGTGCGGCACCGCGACGCAGACGCTGGTGCAACGGATCGTCGAGGAAGATATGCGCGGTCGTGTGATGTCCTTGTGGGGACTCATTTTCCGCGGCGCGCCCGCGTTGGGCGTGCTGGCGATGGGGGCGCTGTCGGAGTACTTCGGCGCGGCCGTCGAAGAACGGCGGCGCAGGCCGCGCGGCGACATCATGACGGTCCTCACCCAGGCCGAGATCGAGGA
>JAQBCT010000296.1:0-8577 GCA_032124855.1 Gammaproteobacteria bacterium | reverse complement strand
CCGAAGGTATGAACGAAGGTTCCGGGTTGGAGCCCGCACACCTGGGCCACCATGAGGGTCAACAAGGCGTAGGACGCGATATTGAATGGCACGCCGAGGAAAATATCCGCGCTGCGCTGATACAACTGACACGACAGACGTCCCTCGGCGACGTAAAACTGGAACAGCGTGTGGCACGGCGGCAGCGCCATCTGATCCACTTCCGCGACATTCCAGGCTGAGACGATCAGGCGGCGCGAGTCGGGGGTCGTTCTGATCGCATCCACCACGCGCGCGATCTGATCGATGGTGCTGCCGTCGGGCGCCGGCCAGGAGCGCCATTGCGATCCATACACAGGCCCCAGCTCGCCGCTCTCATCGGCCCATTCATCCCACAGGTGCACGCCGTGCTCCTGCAGATATCTGACGTTGGTGCTGCCCGCGAGGAACCACAGCAGCTCGTGGATGATGCCTTTGAAGAACATTTTCTTGGTGGTGATCAGCGGGAACGACCCGTTGAGATCGAAGCGCATCTGATAGCCGAATACGCTGCGCGTGCCCGTACCGGTGCGATCACCTTTCTCCACGCCGTGATCGCGCACGTGACGCATCAGATCGAGATATTGTTTCATTTGGTTGCGGGGCTGCTCTTTGCGCGCATGACGAGCAGCACGATACCAATTAGCACCATCGGCAGCGACAGCAGCTGCCCCATGGTGAGCCAGTGCAGGGCGATGAAGCCGAGATGCGCGTCGGGTTCGCGGAACAGTTCCGTGCAGAAGCGCAGCACGCCGTAGGCAATCAGAAAGACGCCTGCCACGCTGCCCGTGGGGCGGGGCTTTGCCGAAAACAGCCACACCACCGCGAACAGCACCGCGCCTTCGGCGAAGGCCTGATACAGCGGCGAGGGATGCCGCGCGAAATCTTCCCACACGCCGGTGCACAACGCGTTCATGCGTTGGATCGGATCTGCGGCGCACGGATAGATCAGCCCGAACGGTGCATCCGTCATTCGTCCCGGCAACTCGGTGTTGGCAAAGTTGCCAAGCCGTCCGAAGCCCAAGCCGGGCGGCACGAGGGGTGCCGCAAAATCGGCGACGGCAAGCAGGCTGCGCTGGGTCGCGCGGCCGAACAGCCACATCGCAACGAAACCGCCAATGATGCCGCCATGAAATGACATGCCACCGTCCCAGATGCGCAGCAACCACAGCGGATCAGCCAGAAACTGAGTGAAGCCGTAGAACAATACGTAGCCCACACGACCGCCCAGCACTGCGCCGAGCGCGCAATAGAACACCAGATCGGAGACCTGCTCGGACGTCCATGACGGCGTGCCGGCGGCGCGTCGGTTGCCCAGCCACCACGCGGCTGCGAAACCCGCCAGATAGGCCAGGCCATACCAGCGCACGGCAACCGGTCCGAAACCGATGATCACTGGGTCAATGAGGGGGTAATGCACACGCGCTCCTGGTTGGCCGTGAAGAATGCCACATGTGATCTGCTACACTGCCGACCCGCATTTTTATCGCGCTGACCGTGCGGCTATGTGCCTGATTCTGTTCGCTTATCGTGTCGTTTCCGACACCCCGCTGATCGTGGCGGCGAACCGGGACGAATTCTACGCACGTCCGGCGGCCGCCGCCCAGCACTGGCGCGACGCGCCCACGGTTTGGGCGGGACGTGATCTCACCGCGCACGGCACCTGGCTCGGCGTATCGACCACCGGGCGCTTCGCCGCCGTGACGAATTTTTCCGAGGTCCCCGAGACGCCGTTGCCGCCCGGTTCGCGCGGCGACCTCACGGCGAAATTTCTGCGCAGCGCGAGCTCGGCGCGCGCATACGCAAAGACCATCGATGGCGACTTCTACCGCGGTTTCAGTCTGCTGCTGTGGGACGGCAACGAACTGATCTACGCCTCCAACCGCAATTCTGAACCTCGCGCGCTGCCACCCGGGGTGCATGGCCTGGCCAATACCCATCTCGACGGCACCTGGCCGAAGGCGGTGCGCGGTTGCCGTGCGCTGTCGCAAACGATCGCGGCGGGCTATTCGACCGACGCGCTGCTCACGCTGCTGGCCGATGACACGCCGGCACCCGACCACGAACTGCCGGAGCGCGGCAACGACATCGCCTTCGAACGGCGTCTCTCGCCGATATTCATCCGCGGCGACGAATACGGCACCCGCGCGAGCACCGCGGTGATCATCGGTGCGCGCGAGATTGCGGTGGCGGAGCAGGGTTACGGTGTCGAGGGTGCGCGCCTGCAACGAGTGGCGGAAACACTGCGGCTGTCGAATCAAGCCGCAGGCGTTCCTTCATAGCTGGGCACCACACGTCCGAGCCCCGCCTCGATCAACGCTTCGCGCATGAACTCTTCGATCTCTTCGGCCTGGGACATGCGCAGTACGCTCACCAGCCAGCGGCGCGCCTGCATCATGGAGATGTTGCGGATCACCCATTTCACACGCAGCAGGTTGGATGAACTCATCGACAACGCATCGAAGCCCATCGCAAGACACAACACAGCGCCAGCCGGGGTGCCGGCCAGCTCGCCACAGATGCCGACGCCGGTGTTTTCCTCATGCGCCGCCAGCGCGACATCCCGCAGCGCGTGCAGCACCGCGGGATGCAGGTCGCGGTACAACGACGCCACTCGGGGGTTGTTGCGGTCCACCGCCAGCATGTACTGAGTCAGGTCGTTGGAGCCCACCGCCAGAAAGTCCACCTGCTTCGCCAGCTGACGCGCCTGGTACACAGCGGCCGGCACCTCGATCATCACACCGATGTCGGGCATCCGTACGGCGAGACCTTCCTCCAACACTTCATGGAAGGCGCGCCGGATCAACACCTGCGCGTCCGTCACTTCCTTCACGTTGGAGATCATCGGCAACATGATGCGCAAAAGATTTGTGAGCCCCGCGCTCGACTTGATCATCGCGCGCACCTGGGCGAGAAAAATCTCCGGGTGGTCCAGCGTGACGCGGATACCGCGCCAGCCGAGAAATGGATTGTCTTCCTTGATGGGAAAATACGACAACGCCTTGTCACCGCCGATGTCGAGCGTGCGCATCGTCACCGAGTGCGGGCTGAACGCCTCCATATGCTGCCGATAGAGCACTCGCTGCTCTTCTTCAGTGGGGAAACGGTCCTGCGTCATGAAAGGCATTTCCGTGCGGAAGAGGCCGATGCCTTCTGCGCCCCTGTCTAACGAGCGTGTAATGTCGCCGACGAGTCCGATGTTGGTCATCATGCGAACGCGATGACCATCGCGCGTTACGCAGGGGACGTCCTTGAGCTCCTTGAGTTCCTCAGCGAACTCGCGCTCCTCCTCCATCAGATCCTGATAGTGATTGATCAGGTGTGCCGAGGGGTTGACGAATAGCTGGCCGAAAAATCCATCGACAATGATCGGCCGGCCGTCCACGGCAAACAGCGGCAGATCCTGCGCACCCATCACCGTGGGGATTTCCAGGGAGCGCGCGAGGATTGCCACGTGCGAGTTGCTGGAGCCGCGCTGCGATACCACGGCCTTGAGACTGCCCGGCGGAATCTCGGCGATCATTGCCGGCGTAACCTCTTCGCCGATCAGCACGGTGGACTCTGCGAAGTGCACCTTCTTCTGCCGGATATCCTGCAGATACGCCAGCACCCGCTGGCCCAGTTCCTTGACGTCGGCACCGCGCTCGGAGAGATACGAATCTTCCATGCTGTCGAAGGTGCGTACGTGCTCGAGAATCACCTGGCGCAGCGCACCCTGCGCCCACTGACCATGTCGGATGCGCGCGCGCACGTCGCCCGCGATGGCGCTGTCATCCAGCATGTGCAGGTAGGCGTCGAACAGCGCCAGCTCTTCACGCGGCAGACTCTGCGCCAGCTTCTCGCCGATCTCCTTAATATCGTCGCGCACCGCCGTGATGGCGCGATCGAATACCATCAGTTCGACCATCACGTCGTCGGTCTCGCGGTCGGGCACCTTATCCAGATTTGCCACCGGGTGAATCACGACTGCGGTACCGATACAGATGCCCGGCGCGCCGGCCACGCCGACGAAGCGCGTATCCATGCGATCGGCGTTGCCCTCGCCGAGGTGCGCTATATCACCGGTCGCCTCCGCATGCGCCACCACGCCCGCGAGCTGGGCGGATAACGTCACCAGAAACGCTTCTTCACTTTCATCGAAACGGCGCGCGTCGCGCTGCTGCACCACCAGCACACCCAACACGCGGCGGTGGTGAATGATGGGAACGCCGAGAAAGGCGTGGAACTGTTCCTCCCCGATTTCGGGTAGATAGTGGAAGTTCGGGTGCGCCGTGGCGTCCTGCAGGTTCACCGGTTCTGCGCGCGCGCCGACCAGCGCAACCAATCCTTGACCGCGTTCCAGATACAGATGCCCCACGGCATCCTTGTTGAGTCCTTCGGTGGCGACAAACAGGAATCGATCGCGGCTCGGGTCGGTCAGGTAGATCGAGCACACCTCGGTGCCCATTGCGGCGCGGACCCGGGAGACGATGACATCCAGCGCAGCGCGAAACGTGGGCGCCAGATTGACGTCCTGAACGATGCTGCGCAGGGTCTCGAGCATGGGGTCGCCTGTCCGTTAGTGGCGATTCAGCGTTGTGATACAACCAATCTTGGTGCCAGCTCTTTCAAGGCGCGCCGATAGACGTCGCGCTTGAATTCCACCACCTGGCTGACAGGGTACCAGTAGCTGACCCACCGCCAATGATCAAACTCGGGCTTGGGCGACTGATTCATGCACACGCAGTCATCGCCCGCCAGCATCTCCAACAGGAACCACTTCTGCTTCTGACCTTTGAAGTCGGGTTCCGAGTCGTAACGCCGCAACCGTCTGGGCAACCGGTAATGCAGCCAGCCCGTAGTGCAGGCGACGATCTTCACGCAGTGAGCCTCGAGGCCCACTTCTTCGTACAGCTCGCGATAGAGAGCTTCTTCCGGCGTCTCATCGGCATTGATGCCGCCCTGCGGAAACTGCCAGGCATCTCGGCCGCCCACGCGACGCGCCCAGAGCACCTGTCCTCGATTGTTAGCGACCACGATCCCCACGTTGGGGCGATAACCATCGGCGTCTACCACTGTGCCGACTCCCAATGAGAATTGTCAGGGATTGTTCCACAGAGCTTCCGCCGCCAGCAAACCACGCCGCCCGCATGGGGCATTTGGTGCCTGGCACCCTTTGTCCACCCCGGGGCAAAAGGTGCCAGGCACCAAATGCCCCATCGAGGTCGGATCAGTCGACTGCGCGCAGGTAGACGCACTTGAGGTATTCGGTTTCCGTGAGCAGCGGATGAATCGGGTGGTCGGGCGGCATCGAGCCGTGCCCCACGACGACCAGCTCGCGGCGGCATGCGCGTGCGGCGGCACGCACCGTGCCGAGGAAGGTGTCGGCATCGAGCTGCGCGGAGCACGAGCAGGTAACGAGCAAGCCGCCCGGCGCAAGCCGGCTGAGGGCAGCGCGGTTGAGATGCCGGTACAGGCCGCTGCCATGCTTCAGATCCTTGCGCCGCCGGATGAGCGCCGGTGGATCGACGATGACCACATCGAATACTTCTTTGGTGTCTCGCAGATAGTCGCTGACATCGGCCTGCACCGCATTCACCACCGCGTTCACACCGTTGCGCTGCGCATTGGCAGCCACCGCCGCCACGGCGCCCGGCGATGAATCCACGCACACGACCCGGCGCGCGCCTTGGCGTGCCGCGTGGATACCCCACGCGCCGACGTAGCTGAACAGATCCAGCACGCGGGCATCCTGGTGTAACGCCGCGAATCGCGCCCGGTTGTCGCGTTGATCGTAGAACCAACCCGTCTTCTGGCCCTCGGCCAGATCCACCGCGAACGCGGCGCCGTGTTCCTCCACTACCGCAGCCTGGGTACCCCGCTCGATGCGCACATATGGTGATAGACCTTCGGGGATTCGCGCGTTGCTGTCGTTCTTGATGATGATCGATGTCGGCTGCAGCAGTGCATCCACGGCAGCGATGATGACATCGAGCGCAGCCTCCATGCCGCACGTGACCGTTTGAATGACGCACGCCTCGCCGTAGCGGTCGATGACGAGTCCCGGCAGGCCGTCGCCATCGCCAAACACCCAACGGTAGAACGGCTGGCTATACAGTCGCTGCCGAAATCGCAGCGCGCGGCCGATGCGCTGCGCGAGCAGATCGTCAGGCAGCACTTCCTCGCGGCATAGCAGGCGCACGGCGATCAGACTGGAGGGGCTGCCGTGGCCAAAGCCGATCAACGCGCCGCCCGCATCTACCACGCGCACCATCGCACCTGGGGTCAGGCCCTTCAGAGGCGTCGCGGCCACATCCACTTCGTTGGAGAACACCCACGGATGACCGCGTTTGATCCGACGATCCTGTCCGGATCTGAGCTTCAGGCTATCCATGGAACGGCTACCGCGGTGAATCGGCTATTATGCCCGCATCCCCTTCTGGACATCGCACCATGGCAACCGGCATGAACCGGCTGGCCGATGAGACGAGCCCCTACTTGTTGCAGCACGCGGACAATCCCGTTGATTGGTATCCGTGGGGTGCCGATGCGCTGGCCGCTGCCCGCGCCGCACAGAAACCGATTCTGCTGTCGATCGGCTATTCCGCGTGTCACTGGTGCCATGTGATGGCTCACGAATCCTTTGAGGATCCGGCTACAGCGGCCGTGATGAACGAGCACTTCATCAACATCAAGGTGGATCGTGAGGAACGGCCCGACCTCGACAAGATCTACCAGTTGGCCCATCACCTGCTGACCCAGCAGAGCGGCGGCTGGCCGCTGACGATGTTCCTCGACCCGGATACCCTGGTGCCGTTTTTCGGTGGCACCTACTTTCCCAAGACGGCACGTTTTCAACTGCCGGGATTTGGCGATCTGCTGCTGCGCATCAAGCAGGCTTTCACCGGGCAACGCGAGGAGCTCGTCACGCAGGCAAAAAAACTCAGCGAAGTGCTCGATACGATCAATCCGAAGTCTGGCGAGGCCGCGCTGAAAGACGCCGTGCTGCTCGCTGCAGCCCGCGATCAACTGGCCAGCCAATACGACGCGCGTGAGGGGGGCTTCGGCACCGCTCCGAAATTTCCGATGCCGGCCACCATCGAACGATTGCTGCGCCATTGGGCATACACGGGACGCAGCGCGCCGAAGGATCGCGAATGCCTCGAGATGGCGATGATCACGCTCACCCACCTCGCACGCGGTGGCATCTACGATCACGTCGGCGGCGGCTTCTGCCGCTACGCAACCGATGCGCGCTGGATGATTCCGCATTTCGAAAAGATGCTGTACGACAACGGCGCGCTGCTATCCGTGTACGCCGATGCGCTCAACATCGGGCCGGATCCGTTGTTCGACCGCGTGGTGCGCGAGACGGCGGCGTGGCTGATGCGCGAGATGCAGCATCCTGACGGCGGCTATTTCAGTGCGCTGGATGCGGATTCCGAGGGAGAGGAAGGCAAGTTCTACGTATGGCGTCGCGATGAAGTGAAGCGCCTCTTGTCAGACGACGAATATCTGGTCGTGGAAACGCTGTACGGTCTCGATAAACCCGCCAATTTCGAAGGCAAATGGAATCTGCATCGCTACGATGCCTGGCTTGCAGTGGTAGACCGGCTCGCCCTGCCGCGCGAGCGCGCGGACGCGCTGCTGTCGAGTGCGCAGGCCAAACTGTTCGAGGCGCGCAGCCGCCGCGTCCCGCCTGACAAGGACGATAAGGTGCTCACCGCCTGGAACGGCCTGGCGATCACGGGCATGGCCAAGGCAGCGCTGGTGTTGAACGAACCGGCCTGGCTCGACTCCGCAGCGCACGCCGCCGATTTCATCCGCACGCGACTGGTAGTGGACGGCGAGTTGCGGGCTACCTGGCGCAACGGCCAGGCGCGTCACGCGGCTTATCTCGATGACTACGCGAATCTGCTGAACGGCCTGCTCGCCCTGCTGCAGGCGCGCTGGTCGGATGCACATATCCGCTTCGCCAAGCGCCTGGCCGATACGGCGCTGGAGCAGTTCTACGACAACGACAACGGTGGCTTCTATTTCACCGCGCACAATCACGAAGCGCTGATCCATCGTCCCAAGCCCACCATGGATGAGGCAAT
Source organism: Gammaproteobacteria bacterium (assembly GCA_032124855.1). Classification (GTDB taxonomy): domain Bacteria; phylum Pseudomonadota; class Gammaproteobacteria; order Pseudomonadales; family Azotimanducaceae; genus DATJGR01. The sequence continues at coordinate 481 of JAQBCT010000296.1, read as the reverse complement.
GCCGCCGGGTAACGGCGCGCTCGCGAGCGCCCTGAATCTGTTGGGGCATCTGCTAGGTGATACACGTTATCTGGATGCAGCCAGCGGCACGCTGCGCTGGGCGCGCGCCGCGATGGAGCACTATCCGGCGGGTCACAGCACGATGCTGGGGGCGCTGGAAGCGCAGACGTACCCGCCAGAGCTGGTGATCGTGCGCGGCCCGCGCGTCGAGCTCGATGCCTGGTTGCGCGCGGCACGCTCGGGTTATCGGCCATGGCGTGCGGTGTTCGGGATTCCGTATGAAGACGTGGGGCTGTTGCCCGCCTATCTGCCGCGCCTCGTCTCGGCCGAGAAACAGCGTCAGAACACCGCGTACGTGTGCACGGGGCTGTCGTGTTCGCTGCCGATCCACTCGCTGGATGAGTTGAAGGCGGCGTTGAAGGGGGATCGCGGCTGAAGCCGCGCCCACAAGGAAGCCATTCCCACAAACCGTGTGGGAGCG
>JAQBCT010000295.1:0-10601 GCA_032124855.1 Gammaproteobacteria bacterium | reverse complement strand
GCTGAGGTATCGGCTAGTAATGCAAAACGTCACTGACGTAATGTTGGAAATCTATACCCAAACTGCAGTGACGAATTTTTCACCCGAGACCTGGGCCACCCAGGGTAATACGCTCGTGAAAAGAGTATTGGGAACTAACGGCGGGAACTGGTTCTGGGCGCTATATGCCGACAACTACCCGCCCGCTTTTCGGGACGAAGTGGATCGGATTCTTCAAAACCCTTCTTCATCGACACACTAGAATATTGATCTTTGTCTGGGCTCGGCTGAAGCCGGAAGCAAGGGGATAGGAATCGCACGTCAGCTTCGTGCAGCGAAGCGGACATTCAGCTCCGTCGAATTTGTGCGTCACCGGCTGTCGTTCACACGCGTTGTCCGACGTCGAAGCGGCGGGTTTGCGAATGGCGGCCGAACGATAGTGAAGCTCGGGTTCATCCACTATTCGTGCGCCACTTCTGTTTTTCGCACGCGGCAGCGACTAGGGTTGTCGCATCGTCCAAGGAACCTGGTCCCATGAAAGCGGTCATCCTGCGAATTCTCAGTTCGTCGATGCAACTTGGGCTATGGGCGTTGCGGCGGGTGGACTACTACTTCGGAAAAAGTGTCGTCCGATTGCATCCGGGCGATGGCCCTTTCGATCCCTATTCCAGCTTCAACACGCTGCGCGAACGCGGACCGATTCTCCGCTCGTACACCTACGGTGGCTGGATCGTTACGGGTTACAAGGAGGTGACCGAACTGCTGCGAGACCCGCGCGTCAGCAATGATCTACGCAACAATAAGTTCATCACCAGCCTGGTGCGATTCGCCGCCGGTGGTGTGCCTGTACTGAACGTCGATCACCCTACGATGCTGGGAGTGGACGCCCCGGACCACACTCGCCTGCGAAGGCTCGCCGCACACGGATTCCTCCACAAATATATCCAGTCACTGGCGCCAGCCATCGAACGTCTGGTTGACGAGTTGCTCGATGCAATTCCGGTTGGTGCCGACCGCATCGAAATCATGCAGGCGGTGGCGAAACCCCTGCCCGCCATCGTCATTGCCGAGATGATGGGTGTACCGGCAAGTGAAAGACATTTGTTCGAGCATTGGTCTGCAGCGCTGCTGGGTGCTACCGACATTTTCAATCCCGCGCAGATCCGGGCATCCGGCGACGCAAACGTCGAGATGCGCGAATACCTTGCCAAACTCACCGCCGCAAAGCGCCTGCATCCCGGGCAGGACCTGATTTCCCAGTTGATCGACGCCGAAGAAGACGGCGACAAGCTGACGCTCAATGAGCTCTATTCGAACTGCATTCTGCTGCTTGTGGCTGGTCACGAAACGACTACTCGCCTGATTGGCAACTGCCTGTACCTGCTGCTGCGGCACCCGCAGCAGATGGCGGCCGCACGCCGCAGCGAAGCCAACCTGGTGAATGCGCTCGAAGAAAGTCTACGTTTTGAACCGCCGGTTTTGTTCACCGCGCGCACGGTCAAGGAGCCCATCTCCATGCACGGTGTAACGCTCAAGCCCGGCCAGCTGATGTTGTTGTCGATCGCGGGTGCCAATCGCGACCCGGGCGTGAATGTCGACCCGAACACGTTCAACGTCGAAAGGGAAAAAGTGGTGCATGTGAGTTTCGGCTACGGAATTCACCTGTGCCTGGGCATGTCGCTGGCGCGCCTGGAAGCGAAGATCGTATTCACGAAATTGTTCCAGCGTTTTTCGTCTCTGAACTTCGCCGACGACAAACCAAACTGGGGCGACACGCCGATGTTCAGAGGTTTGGAAACCTTGACGGTCGACGCGACGCAGCTTGAGTCGCAATCGCTCCGGAGAACGGCCATCGGTTAGAGGCGCCCGCGATGAAGGCGTCTGCGCGTTTGAGTTGTTGATACGTTGAGCAGGTTTACGCGGCCGTGCGCGGCCGCCACGCACCCAGCCACAAAGAAGCCGCGGTGACGGTGCCGTACAGCACCATGCCGACGGCGATACACGCAAAGACGCTCGTCACGCCCATGCCGAGAAGGCGCACAGTGATCGTCGCGCCACCGACAGCAACCGCGAAACGCAGCACGGTCGCTGCGACAGGCCATGCCACCGCATTCGCACCTTGCGATGCGAAATACAGCGACAGCCCCACGCCCTGGAATACAAAGGCAGGTCCGGCGACCTGCAGATAGGCCACGCCCGCGAAGGACACCGCGGCATCGTCAGTGAACAGATTCACCCACAACCCTGGCCACAGCGCGAGCACCACGCCCACCACACCGGCAAGTGCGCCCGCGCACACGCCACCCACCCAGCCGATGGATTCGGCGCGCGAGACATTGCCCGCACCGATGTTGACGCCCACCAGCGCCGTCATCGAAACGCCCAGTCCAAACACCAGCGGGATCAGCAGAAATTCCAGACGCGCGCTGATGCCGTAGCCGGCAACTACGGCCGGGCCAAAGTCGCTGACGATTCCGTTCACCATGGAGATGGTCAACACCACGAACACCGGCGACAGCGACGCCAGCGCGCCCACGCGAAAAATGTCAGTGAACAAAGCACGGTGTAATTGCGCGAACGACCATCGCAATGGCACCTCCACCGCGCCAACGAACAATCGAACCAGCAAAATGCCGCTGTTGATCCCGGCTACTGCAAGCGTCGCGATCGCGGCCCCGGCAATGCCAAGCCGCGGCAAGCCGAACCAGCCGAGAATGAGCGCGCCGCCCACAACCACCTGAATCAGCGCACCGCCCACCATCAACATCGCCGGGAAGCGCATATCACCCATGCCACGAAAGCTGCTGCTGAGCATGGCCGCAATCCACAACAACACACTGCCGCCAAAGATGATCTGGCCGTAGGCGACCGCTTGGCGCAATACCTCGCCGCGCGCACCCAATGCGGTCAGCAGGGTCTGCCCCACAACGGCGAAGAGCAGATAGAACCCCAAACCAGCAACGGCAGCTATCAACAGTGCGTGCCAGATCAGGCGCTGGGCGCGTTGGCGCTGGTGCGAACCGAGTGCGCGCCACGGCGCTCGTGATCGCGCCGCCCATCGCGCCGTTGGCGAGCATCTGCATCAGCATGGTGCCGGGAAAAATCAACGCGATGGCGGCCAGTGACACAGTACCCAGCTGACCGATGTACCACACCTCCACCATGCTCACAGTCGCCTGCACCAGAAAGGCCACCGCGTTCGGGCTTGCCATTCGCAACAGCAGCGGCAATATCGCGCCACTGAGCATCTGTTGGGCCCGCGGGGTGAGCGTCGGCGCGTCGCCTGTCATGGGTTGCTGCAGATCGGCCTCTGGGCAGTCGAGGCTAGGCTTCGAGCAGTTCGTGCAGGTTGCGATGAAAGTGCACGATCGCCTGCTCGAAGTGGCCGTACGTGAAATGTTCGTTGGCGCCGCTATCGAGGCCCTCCTGGATCGCGCGAACAACGGCCGCGTCTTCCTGGCCGCCCGTGTCACCGACGAACGCGGCATCGCGTGCCGCTTTGCCATCGCCCGACGCCTGCTCGCCTTCGCCTTTGTTCGTCAGCCGATACGTGTGGAACTGCGTGCGGGTTTTGCTGAGCGGCTCGGCAATGGACACCGTGGTATGACTGGACAGCACGGCAACGATCACATTCGGAAACAGGTGATAGACGTACGTGACCATGCCTGCGATGTTGCGCTGCGCGGCGGGCAGCGGGCGCAGTTTTTCGATGCGGCGGAACGGAAACGTTACTCGCGCATTGCGGCCAAAGGTTTCAACCAGCGTGAGGTTATCGAACCCGTACGGGTAGAACGTCGCCTTGTGAGTGGGCTTGATGTGATAGCCCTCGAGGTTGCCCTCCATGAACAGCTTCCAGTTCACGTCACTCGCGCGCACGGGCGATGCGAAGATGCGTTGGTCAGAGTCCAGTAGTTCCGGCAGTCCTTCCAGCGCGCCGTCACCCACTGCCGAAGGCTCCTGGGTGACGAATACCAGGCCGCTGCGTTCCTGCGCCGTCACGGCAATGAGTCCGTGCGAAGACTTATCAACACCGGGAAATCCTGCACCGTGCGGAATCTGGCGCAGTTCGCCACCCAGTCCGTACGTCCAGCCGTGATAGGTGCAGACGAATGCGCTCGCGCAACCCTCACCATCGGCCAGGCGCATGCCGCGATGCCGGCAGGCATTGCGAAAGGCGCGCACCACCCCATCGTCGCCGCGCACGACCAGCAGGGGTACGCCAGCGGCGTGGCGCGCAACGTACGCACCGGCCCGCGGCAACGCCGCGGACGGACAGAACGGCACCGGCAGCCGCCGCAGCAGTTGCAGCTCCGCTTCAAAACGAGCATCGCTGCGATAGTTGGCAACCGGCTCGCGCCACGTGTGCGTGCCGAGATCCGTGGTTTTGTGGTCGATATGATCGAGCACGCGCGCGATCACCTGTTGATCATCGAGCAGGGTTTGCATGAGACCCTCCGTCAGGACATTTCGAGCGGTGCATGATTCAACCGCGGCAGCACGTGGCGCGCAAACAGCTCGCAGGCCGGCTTGTGCGGATAACCCGACAGGATGAATGCTTCGATGCCCAGCGCGCGATAGGCGTTGAGCTTGGCCACCACCTGATCCGGATCGCCCACGATGGCGGCACCGCAACCCGAACGCGCGCGCCCGATGCCCGTCCACAGATTGTCTTCGACATAACCGTCGTCATCGGCGTCGCCACGCAGTTCGGCCTGGCGGCGTACACCGGTTGAAGTAGAGTCGAGCGAGCGCTGACGGATCTGCGCGCCAACGCCGTCATCCAGCTCACTCACCAGGCGCGCCGCTTCGGCGCGGGCAAGGCTTTCCGTTTCACCCACGATGACATGCACCCGGTAACCGAAACGCAGTTGCCGGTTCGCGCGCTGCGCACGCCCACGCAAATCGTCAATCAGCGCGGCCACCGCAGGCAGGGTGTTGGGCCACATCAGATAGACATCCGCGGCAGCAGCCGCCACCTGACGTGCCGGTTCGCTTAAGCCACCAAAATAGAACGGCGGGCATTGTCCGGATACCGTGCGCAGCCGCGGCGGTGCCACCGCAACGTCGATGAACTCACCGTGAAAATCCACCGCCTCACCGCTCAGCAGCGCACGCAGCACCTGCATCACTTCCAGCGTGCGTCGATAGCGCGCTTGGGATTCGACCGCCTGACCAGGCAGATCGGAGGAGATGATGTTGATCGTCAGACGGCCGCCCAGCATCTGATCCAGGGTCGCCAGCTGTCGGGCGAGTTGCGGCACCCACATCTCGCCACAGCGGATGGCCACCAGCAGGCGCAGTCGTTCGAGCATCGGTGCCATCGCACCGGCGAAGGCGATGGAGTCGATGCCCAGCGCATAGCCCGACGGCAGCAGCAGATTGTCGAAACCGCCGCGCTCGGCCGCGAGAGCGATGTCGCGGCAGTGTTCAAACGACGAGCGCAAACGTGGGTTCTCGACGCCAAGGAGTTCGTAATCGTCGTCGCACAGCGCACCGAACCAGCTGACCTCCACACTCATGGCAACGCGGCACCCGTGGATGCTTCGACGATGTCGTAAACGTCGCTGCGTGTCAGCGTGACGTCGAGCGCGCGGCGCGCATCCCGCAGACGCTGTGCGTTCATGGTGCCAACCACCACCACCGCCCGTACCGGATGCGCCAGGGCAAATGCCAGTGCAATGGTGGCGCGATCAACGCCCTCGCGATTGCCCAGCACATCGAGACAACCCAGCAGTTCGGGGCGCAGTCCTTCACCCGTTGCGAGACGCCCGCCGGCCAACGGACTCCAGGCCATTGCCGCAAGCGGAAGCTGCAGGCATTGATCGAATGTGCCGTTGTGCAATGGCGCCAGCTGCGCGGCGGAATACTCCACCTGATGCGACACGATGGGAAAGGCCGCGGCCAGCGTGCGCACCTGGCTTGCGGTGAAATTGGAAACGCCCGCCGCGCGGATTTTTCCGTCCTGCAATAGTCTCGACAGCGCCTGAGCGATCTCGTCAGGGTGTGTAAACAGATCCGGGCGATGAATCTGAAAAAGATCGAGGTAGTCGGTGTTCAGGCGCCGCAGTGATGCCTCGCACGCCTGGGTCAGATACCGCGCACTCGAATCGTACGGCACGCCCGGAATGATGCCGCCCTTGCTCGTGAGCACCATGCGCGCGCGCAGCGCCGGCGTTGCCGCAAGCACTTCGCCCAGCAGCGCTTCGCACGCACCGAATCCGGTGCCGCCCCAATCGAGGCCGTAAACGTCGGCGGTATCAACGAGATTCATGCCGCAATCCAGCGCCACTTCGATACGTCGCGCCGCTTCCTGCACCGACATCGTGACGAGCCGCCAGCAGCCGAACGCAAGACGCCCCACCGGTGGCAGGCCAGCGATTGTTACAGCACCGGCATCGATCAGATTGGGCATACCACACTCCGAAAATTGACCGCTTCGCGCGGGTGAATGGTTTGACGCGACACTAGCATGGTTCTTTCACACCCATGCGGCTAGCATCGAAGCGTCATCGCGCTGGAGTCATCTGATGAAATATCTCGAACGCGAGCGTGCCGCCATCGCCGCCGCGCGCGAGCGTGCGTACGCCATGCCGCTGGATGAGATCGACGTCAGCGATCGCGATCTGTTCGGCGACAACACACTGTGGCCGTACTTCGAGCGCTTGCGCGCCGAAGATCCCATTCACTACCACGCGAAGAGCCCGTTCGGTCCGTACTGGTCCGTCACGCGGCACGCCGACATGATGGCTGTGGATGCAGCGCCCCAGCAGTTCTCCTCGCAGGAGAACATCACGCTTCACGAACAGCGCGATGAGTTTCCACTGCCCATGTTCATCGCCATGGACGATCCCAAACACGCGCAGCAGCGCAAAACGGTGACGCCTGCGGTGGCGCCAGGCAACCTCGCCAACCTTGAAAGCACCATCCGGCAGCGCGCGGGCGCAATTCTCGACGGACTGCCGGTGGGTGAACCGTTCAACTGGGTGCAACGTGTTTCCATCGAACTGACCACCCAGATGCTGGCCACGCTGCTCGACTTTCCGTTCGAGGAGCGCAGCAAGCTGACACGCTGGTCGGATGTGGCCAGCAGCGGACCCCAGACGGGTGTGGTGGAAAGTCACGCGCAACGTCGCGCAGAACTCACCGAATGCGTCGAATATTTTCTGAAGCTGCGCGATGAACGCGCGCGTCAGCCGCCGCGCTTCGATCTGATCTCGATGCTGGCCCACGGCGCAACGACGCGCGACATGCCGCGCCAGGAATTTCTCGGCAATCTGGTGCTGCTGATTGTCGGCGGCAACGACACCACGCGTAACTCGATCTCGGGCGGCGTACTGGCGCTGAACGAGTTCCCGGATCAGTTCGAGCGTCTGCGCGAAACGCCCGCGCTCATTCCGAATATGGTGGCGGAGATCATCCGCTGGCAGACACCCATTCCGCATATGCGACGCACCGCCCTCACGGACGTGACCCTGGGCGACAAACAGATTCGCAAAGGGGACAAGGTGGCGATGTGGTACATCTCCGGCAACCGCGATGAAACGGTATTCGACGACGCCCATCGTTTGCAGATCGATCGCGCAAATGCGCGCCACCACGTCTCATTCGGCTATGGCATTCATCGCTGCATGGGCAACCGCCTGGCCGAGATGCAGCTGCGCGTGCTGTGGGAGGAAATTCTGCCGCGGTTCAGACAGATCGAGGTGGTTGGCGAACCCGTGCGCACCCGTTCCAACATCCTGCGCGGCTACTCGCACTTGCCCGTGGTGCTGCAGCGGGCCTGAATCGCCGCGCCCCTTCACTCCACCGTCACACTTTTCGCCAGGTTGCGTGGCTGATCGATGTCGCAGCCCCGCGCCGCGGCTACGTGATACGCGAACAGTTGCAGGGGCACCAGCATCAGCAATGGGTCGATCAACGGGTGCACCTGCGGCACGACAATCACATCGTCCACCGCGACCGGCAAAGTCGCGACATGCGCAATGGCAATCACTGGTCCCTTTCGCGCTCGGATTTCCTCGATGGTGCCCACGTTCTTCGCGAACAGATCATCGGAAGGGATGATGACGATTGTGGGTGTCTGCGGTGAAATCAACGCGAGCGGCCCGTGCTTGAGCTCCGATGCGGGATAGGCCTCCGCATGCAGATAGCTCACTTCCTTGAGTTTCAGCGCACCTTCCGTGGCGAGTGCGTAGCCTTCGTTGCGGCCTACGAAATAGGCGTTGTCGAAGTGCGCGTAGCGGCCGGCTAGCGTCGCAATCGCATCGCTCGTCGCGAGCAGCGCCTCAAAGCCTTCGGCCAGCGTGTCTAGCGCCTCGATCAACGCCTTACCCTGTCCCAGTGAAACGTCTTTCATGCGCCCGAGATGCAGCGCAAACAAAACAAAGGCGACCAGCGTCGCGGTAAACGTCTTTGTGGCGACCACCGCGATCTCCGGGCCTGCATGCAGATAGATCCCGCGGCCGCACTCCCGCGCGATAGTGCTGCCCACCACGTTGACCACGCCGATCACTGCGCCGCCCTTGCGTTTTATTTCCTGCACCGCGGCGAGCGTGTCGAATGTCTCCCCGGATTGGCTCACAGCGACGTAGAGGGTGTCGGCTTCGATCACTGGATTGCGATAGCGAAACTCCGCGGCCGACTCCGCATCGCACGGTACGCGCGACATCGATTCGACCAGTCGTGCGCCCAGCTGTCCGGCAATCCAGGCCGATCCGCAACCGAGGATCTTGATGCGGCGAAAGCGCGCCAGCTCGCCGGCCGGCAGATTCAGTCCATCGAGCCGTGCAGTGGCGAAGCGTCGATCGATGCGGCCGCGCAGCGTGGCGCGAATCGTGTCGGGCTGTTCATGGATTTCCTTCAGCATGAAGTGGCTGTGGGCGCCCTTGTCCAGCTCGGTGTGGCTGAGTTCAAGCCGCGTTTCCTGCTTCGTGGCGGGCTGCGAGTCGAATGTGCTGACGCGGTATCCGCGCGCCTCGACCAGCGCGATCTCGCCGTCATCCAGATACACCGCCTGCTGCGTATGCCGCACCAGCGCAGCCGCGTCGGAGGCGACGAACATCTCTTTGTCACCGATGCCCAGGATCACGGGGCTGCCATTGCGCGCCACGACGATCTGGTTGGGATGGCGCGCGTCAATCACCGCGATGCCATACGTACCAACGATGCTGCGCAGCGCGAGGCGGACCGAGTCGATCAGCGAATCACCCCCTGCCCGCGCAATCAGCTGGGCCAGTACTTCGCTATCCGTGTCGGACGCAAATTCCACGCCATCGGCGATCAGGCTCGCACGCAACGCGTGGGCATTTTCGATGATGCCGTTGTGCACCAGCGCAACGCGTCCGCTGGCGTCGAGGTGCGGATGGGCATTGCTGTCGCTTGGCTCGCCGTGGGTCGCCCAGCGCGTGTGACCGATCCCCACAACGCCCTTGAAACGTTTCGGCAGCGTGGCCTGCATCTCGCGCACCTTGCCGCGGCGCTTGTGAACAACGACGCCGTTGTTCTTCTGCAGTGCGAGGCCGGCCGAGTCGTAACCGCGGTACTCCAGCCGATGCAGCCCTTCCACCAGTATGGGCACCGCGTCCTGGTGGCCGACATAACCAACGATTCCACACATCCGCGTTCTCCGATCTCTATTAGCCGTAAATGAGGCGACGAATCTGCCGCTCGGTCAGCGGCATCGTCGCGAAGGGCCGCTTTGCGACCTCGCTGGCAATCTGTGCGTAGATCTCGGCGTTACGCTGCGAGTGAAGACCCTTCAGCTCGCGATGGCGCCGCTGCACGAACGCTTCGACCGTCTCGGCCGACAGCTGCGCCACCACTTCCGCCAGCACCCGTTTTGCTTCATCGGGGGTCAGGCGGGAGGTGCGGGCAAGGAAGCCTGCCAGTTCGTCGAGGTCGGCCATGGCAAGGGATTGAGCCGTTTCTCAATCTAAATGGCAATATTTCTGCCTGAATTCAGATAGATATCGTTCAAATCTTTAACAAATCGGAAAATTTGCGACCACAGGCGAGGCTTCGGCCCGGATGCTTGCATGAGAAGTCTGGGACAAGGATCGGGGCTGAAGAGGGTGTCGCAAAAGGTCCGATTGAAAGTTGTGGGAGCGACTTTAGTCGCGATTTACCTCAATAAAATCAAATAGTTAATCGCGGCTGAAGCCGCTCCCACAGAGCATCCGGCGACTTCTGCGACACTCTCTGAAACCCCTCCTACGGATTGCGCCTCTGGGCGCGCTTACGCGGATTCAACGTATTCAACGCCCCGCGCAGCTGCCGGTTTTTCACGGCCTTGGCATCGATGCGCAGCGCCGCGAGAAATTCCATCAGCCGTCGCACGCCCGCCGCGAGCGCATCACGAAAATCGACCCGCGCCGCCGTGGCGGTCTGTTCCACCCAGGCGCCGTTCACCACCAGCGTATTCGCGCCGCGGTCGAGCTTCAGGTCGATGCGACCCACCAGGTCATCGCCCCACAGGATTGGCAGGGTGTAGCGGCCGTACTTCACGTCGGCCGGCCGCTTGTAGATCTCCCAGACATAGTCGAAGCCGAATATCGCGCCGGCACGGCCGCGACTGCTGACCGGGTCGAGGGGGGACAGCAGGGCAACCTCTGCCTCACTGCGGA
>JAQBCT010000294.1:0-7050 GCA_032124855.1 Gammaproteobacteria bacterium | reverse complement strand
GTCACGAAACCCCACGATGGCAAGAAGGCCACCGTTGGTAATGGTGTGATGATCGCGTTGAATGTGGGCGATGCGGCGGCGGTGAATAAAGTGCACGCCAAGGCAATGCAGCTGGGCGGGGCGGATGAAGGCGCGCCCGGTCCGCGCGGCGCGACGTTCAATGGCGGGTACTTTCGCGACCTCGACGGCAACAAATTCGTCGCCTTCTGCATGGTCCGATAGTTCCGCTTCGATCAATTTGACCCGCAACGCCCGGCACACGCTGCCGGTTGCTGCGCGTTCGTCCATTTCACAGGAGACTGCTGTGCGCACCTTGATAAATATGTTAGTTGTGATTGTGGCGATTTGCACGGCGTCGGCCGTGGCGGCCACGGATGCCTCCGAGCCGCTGCGGCGCGCCACCGACGGCCAGATCGAACGCCTCATCGACGCCGTCGCACGGGATACGTCGGCATTTCGCAAGGCGCTGCCCGCCGATCTGAAGCGGGGTATCGTGCGAGGTCCGAAGGGTGAGGTGGATGTCGAACACTATCTGGATGATCTGGCCGAGGACATCAAGAAGCTGCAGCAGCGCTTCAAGCCAGACTATTCGGCAAGCGCCGATGTCATGGACCTGCTGAATCGCGCGGCACCGCTGCACAATTTCATGCGCGCGCGACCGGAAATGAAGGGCGCCAACGAGTGGGATGTGGTGGCGCGAGACCTCGTCGCGCTGGCCGCCGACTATGGTGTGACATTCCCGCTCGTCCCGGACGCTGTGGTGCGACGCATGGGCGACCGGGAAATCAAGTTGGCCGCCGAATCGGTCGTCGAGGCGGTGGGTAAGACACAGAAAGCGCTGAAATCTGCCGTCGGCAAAAACGCTGCACTGCAGGCGCCTGCAGCTGCAATCGCGGTGAACCTCGATGAGCTCGCGAAGGCAGCGAAGGATTTGCGCTCGCGCATCAACTCAGGCAAACCGGCAACGGCCGAGGCGCGCATTATCGTCGCGCGGGCCGATGCGATCAGCAGCGCCCTGACTGAGCGTGCCGCCGAATTCGGCGCCGTGCGCATGCAGTGGGATGCCGCGGCCGGCAGCACCGCAACCATCGCCCAGGCCTTTGGTCTGACGATCGCCGCGGCGACGGCAGAGGCGCGCTAGTAATCGCCTTGCCTGCGGATCAGTTCTGGGGCACTTCGTTGAACGGCAGGTTCTTGTCCACGCGTATATCGGCGGGCATCCCGAGTACGCGTTCGGCAATGATGTTGCGCAGAATTTCATCGGATCCGCCTTCGATCCGATTGGCAGGCGAGCGCATGAACTGGCGTTGAAACTGATTGTGCATCGCGCTCAACGACACGCTGTCGAGAACGCCGCCTTGGCCTTGCAGATCCAGCGCGAAGCTCGCCATGTCCTGGTTCATTTTCGCCACGACCACCTTGGAGATGGACGCTTCGGGACCGGGGGTCTGCCCGCGCGATAACGCCGACACCATACGAAAGCCCGTGTATTTCAGACCGGCGAGCTGGGCGTACCACGTGGCGAGGCGTTGCCGAACGGCAGGGTTGGTCAGCGCCGGTTCACCATCCAATGTGAGTTGACTCGCCAACTCCATCAGTGGCTCCACGCGAGTGGCGAGGCTGCCGCCCACGGCAAGGCGCTCGTTCATGAGTGTCACCAGAGAAACCTGCCAGCCCTGTCCGGCGGCGCCCAGGCGCTGACTATCCGGCACGCGCACATCCGTGAAGAAAACTTCGTTGAATGCACGATCGCCGTTGATTTGTTTGATGGGTCGGATCTCGATGCCCGGGCTCTTCATGTCGATGAAGAACATGGTCAGGCCCTTGTGCTTCGGTACGCTGGCGTCGGTGCGCGTAATGATGATGCCGAAGTCGGAGTAGTGCGCGCCGCTGGTCCAGATCTTCTGGCCGTTCAACACCCAGTCGTCACCCACACGCTCGGCCCGCGTTCTGATCCCAGCCAGATCCGAGCCCGCCACAGGCTCGCTGAACAGCTGGCACCAGATGGCATCGCCGCGCGCCAGCGGCGGCAGCAGTTGTCTTTTTTGTTCCTCGCTCGCGTAGGCCATCAGCGTAGGGCCGCACATCCCCTGGCCGATGACAAAGAAGCCATCAGGCGTGACGTAACGGCCCACTTCCTGACTCCAGATCACGCGCTCGATCGGGGTCGCCGCGCGACCGCCGAATTCCTTCGGCCACGCCAGGCATGCCCAGCCGGCATCGTAGAGTTTGGCTTGCCAGGCCTTGGCGATCGCCACCGCATCGCTGTCTTCGCGGGCGTCGGGGAACGCCGAATCTGTGGGTTCCTTGCGCACGGGCGCGTTGGTATCCAGCCAGGCGCGAACCTGTGCGCGAAATTCGGCCTCATCCGGGGTGTCGTTGAAATCCACGCTTCAATGCCATGCCATATTTGAGTACGCAGTGTACGGGCTGCGGGCGGAACTGCGGAAGTCGCTCGGATGCTGGCAACTGCGTTACAGAATTGTTGCGTCGCGCGGCGCCGGCGGAAATCTGGCCGAAACATCTCTTTGCGAAACTGCACTGCGGTCGGATTCAACGTGTCTACCCCCACGCTGAAAGCCGGCCACCCTGATTGTCTCCCTGCGGAGACCACCAGGTTCTCCGCAAGGGCCCGCTGATTCTCTCCCCAGATCAGCGGGCCCGAGCGGCCTCAGCGTGAGCCACCCTTTTGTCGATCTTTCCCTTGCGGAATCCTCGTATGTCGAGCGTGCCGTCGCGCTTGTTCAATGACCTCGACAAACTCCTGATTGCGAGGCAGAGATGCGACAGCGTGCTTTGGTGGTTTGGTTTGGTGCGATGGTGCTGCTGTGGTGCATGGACGCCGCCGCGCGCGCGCCCGAGCAATGGCTGGTGCGGGTCGGGGCGCACTATGTGGATCCGAAATCCGACAACAACGATCTCGTATCGGTCGATGGGTCACTGTCTGCAACGTTCGATCTCACGTATATGTTCAACGATCATTGGGGCGCCGAACTGCTCGGCGCGTGGCCCTTCGAGCACGACATCAGCCTGGCTAACGGTCCGAAGGTGGGTGATACGAAGCAGTTGCCGCCGACACTCAGTGTTGTGTACAGCATCCTGCCGCATGCGCAATGGCGCCCGTACGTAGGCGTGGGCGTGAACTGGACCATCTTCTACGACGAGGATCTATCGGGGCCGCTCGCGGGTGCGGAATTGAGCCTCGATCAATCCGTTGGGCTGGCCGGTGTGATGGGACTGGATGTGCATGTGGCAGACAACTGGATCGTGAACGTCAACGTCCGGTACATGAACATCGATACCGATGCGACGGTGCATCTGCCGAACAACGGGGGCACGCTGGATGTCGGCTCTGTGCAGATCGACCCGTGGGCATTCGGTGTAGCGGTGGGTCTGGTTTTCTAACGCAAAGTCGAACGCGTCGCGTCGCCGCAGTATAGTCGGCCGCATCTTGGGCGAGACGATCCTGCGCCATGCTCGATACGCTGCGCGCACGCAATGAGTGGACATTCTTCCGGGTGCTGCCGCGCGCCAACCGGCGCCTCGCGTCGTTGTGGTGGCTGGTGCTGGTGCTGCGCGGTCTGCTGCCGGCGCTGTTTGCCATCGCGATGGGCGTACTCGTCGGCGCCGTGCAGCACGCGCAGTCCCTCGTCGTTCCCTTGACCATCGTTGGCGTGGTGTTCGTGTTGCTGCAGGTGCTGGCACCCGTTCACCAGGCGCTCGGCAACAACCTTGGCAGCTCGATGGCGGCGTGGCTGTACGACGAATTGACCACGGCCAGCGTACGCCCGCCCGGGATGGGCCATCTCGAAGATCCTCAACTCACCACCGATCTGACGATGGCGCGCGATTTCGATCTGGGCATCAGTGGGCCGCCGTTGTCCATTTCCATGGGATTCATCGCCTCGGGATTGGTGGAGATGGTGGCGGGCCTGACTTCGGCGGCGTTGCTCGCCGCGTACACCTGGTGGGCGCCTCTGCTGGTGGCCGGCGCGTGGCTGGGCACCCACTGGCTGCTGCGTGAAAGCGCCGTGTGGCGCGACCGCAACACCAACGATGTGCGTGAGGCGCAGCGCCATGCAGACTATGCCTACCGCCTGGCCGTGGATCCGCCGGCGGCGAAGGAAATGCGGCTGTTCGGGCTGGCGCGATGGACCATCGATCGATTCAAAGAACAGCGACGGCGCCTGTTTGACCTGCGCTGGGAAGCGACTCGCCTGCGTGAGCGGCCAGTCGTGTGGAGCCTGCTGCTGGTGCTGGCGGCTAATCTCATCCTGTTCTGGGCGATGGCGAATGATGCCGCCGCGCAGACGTTGCCGCTCGACCGGATGGTGACGTTTGCCAGCGCCGCGTTGGGCACGAGCATGATTGCTTTTGGCGGCTTGTCGTGGGCGCTCGATGGTGCGGCGGCGCCCGCCGGCGCGGTGATGCGGCTGCGCAACACAATGGGCGCGCGCGGCGGATTGCGTACCGGCAACGCATCTGCCGCAACCCTGCCGGTACGCGAGATTCGATTCCGCAATGTCAGTTTCGCTTACCCAACCACGGGTGATGCACCCATTGAGCCGGTGCTGCACGGTTTTGATCTGACCATTCCTGTGGGCTCGTCGCTTGCCATCGTCGGTCAGAATGGCGCTGGCAAAACCACACTCGCGAAATTGTTGTGTCGCCTTTACGACCCGCAAGCAGGCGCCATCGAGATCGATGGCATCGACCTGCGCGAGTTCGCAATCGATGGCTGGCGTGAACGCGTCACCGCCGTGTTTCAGGACTTCGTCCGTTTTGAGCTGCCGTTGCGCGACAACGTAGCCCCGTTGGGCGCACCCGATGAGGTAATCGAAGCCGCGTTGGCCGATGCGGGTGCGGGCCAGCTGGCATCGCTCGAAACCATTCTGGCGCGCGGCTACGCGGGTGGCACCGAACTGTCGGGCGGTCAGTGGCAGCGTGTTGCGCTGGCGCGTGCGCTGTGTGCGGTGCGGCTGGGGGCAGGCGTGGTGCTGCTGGATGAGCCCACCGCACAACTAGATGTGCGCGGCGAAGCGGAGATTTTCAATCGTGTTCTCGCAGCCACACGTCATGCCACTACCATTCTGATTTCGCACCGTTTCTCCACTGTGCGGCAGGCAGATCGCATCTGCGTACTCGAGCGCGGCCACGTGGTGGAACTGGGCAGCCATACGGAATTGATGGCCCTGCGCGGCCGCTACTGCACGATGTTCGAGCTGCAGGCATCGCGATTCGGTGACGATGATGCTTCTGATGGAGTGTCACTTGATGACCACGCTTGACGATCTGCCGCCCGCATTACCCGCGATGTGGCGGGCGCTGAAGCGCGGCTATCAGGCAGAGCCGTGGTTGCTGAGTGTTGCATTTGGCTTATCCCTGCTGGCGGCGCTGCCCGATGCGCTGCTCGCGTTATGGCTGAAGCTGTTGGCGGACGGGATGCTCGATGGCGATCGCGCGTTGGTGATGACCGCCGCGCTGGGACTGGGCGCGTCGTCGGTGGCGAGCTGGTTCCTGCGCGTCATCAGCGATCGCACGCAGCGCCATTTCCGCGATCGCGTGACCGTCGCACTGGAATCACACGTGGCACAGCTGCAGGCCTCCGTGGTCACCGTGACGCACCACGAGCGTCCTGAATATCTGGATCGGCTTGCGGTTCTGCGCGATCAGGTATTCGTGCTCGACCATATGTACATGTCGCTGTTCTCCACGTGTGGATGGATTTTGCGGCTGGCTGTGACGGTGGCCTTGCTGATGTCCATTCACGGGGTGCTGGCGCTGCTGGTCGTATTCGCCATGCCCACCGTTCTCACGTCAACGTGGCGACCGGGGGTGGAGCGCGCCGCCGAAGAGCGTGGCGCATCGGCGAATCGGCTTGCGCGGCATCTGTTCACCACGGCAACGACTGCCCCGCCTGGTAAGGAAGTGCGGGTCACTCGCATCGCCGATCGCTTGATTGCAGATCGTCGCCAGGCATGGGAGCGATGGTATGCACCGGTGGCGAAGGCACGCTGGGAGAGCGCGGCGTGGCATACGCTGGGCTGGGCGGTATTCGGCGCAGGCTACGTGGCGGCGGTGATCTTCGTCGCGACAGGGGTGGGCGCAACGCCCGGCAACGTGCTGCTGGTTCTGGCGGCGGGCTCGCGGCTCTCGGCGTATATCGGCGCGACGGTGGGCGAGATCGGTTTTCTGCGCGGCATCTGGATGGACGGTTCGCGGCGCATGGCCTGGCTGGAAGACTATGCTGCCACGCAAACCGAGAACGCAGATGGTGTGGTGCCGGCGCAGCTGCTGCAGGGCATCCGGTTCGACAACGTTTCATTTGCCTATCCCGGCACAACGCGGCGCGTACTGGAGGATGTGAATCTGGCGTTGGCGCCTGGACAGGTGGTTGCCATCGTTGGCGAGAATGGTGCCGGGAAGAGCACCCTCGTGAAACTGTTGTGCCGGCTCTATCAACCCGAAGTTGGCCGGATTCTGGTGGATGGTGCGGACCTCTCGCACTTTCCCGCCGAGGAATGGCGCACTCGACTGGCCGGCGCGTTTCAGGACTTTTTCCGTTTCGAGTTCCGTGTGCGCCATAGCGTGGGTGTTGGCGATGTGCCGCGCATCAACGATGAAAGTGCCGTGGTGGCCGCGGTGGATCGCGCCGGTGCAGCGGATGTCGTGGAGCGGCTCGTTGCAGGACTGGAAACCCAGCTGGGTCCCACGTGGCCCGATGGCGTAGAAGTGAGCTTCGGCCAGTGGCAGAAGCTGGCGCTGGCGCGCGGCTTCATGCGGGATGACCCGCTGGTACTGATTCTGGACGAACCCACCGCGGCGCTGGATGCCGAAACCGAGCACGCGTTATTTGAACGCTACGCGGCCGCCGCCCGTGGAGGAATGAGCGGGTCGGTTCCGAATGGACGCATCACAATTCTCGTTTCGCATCGCTTCAGTACCGTGCGCATGGCCGATCTCATCGTCGTGCTCGACGGCGCGCGGGTAGCGGAGGTCGGCAGCCACGATGCGCTGATGGCCAAGGACGGTCAGTACGCCCAGCTCTAC
>JAQBCT010000293.1:0-2679 GCA_032124855.1 Gammaproteobacteria bacterium | reverse complement strand
GTTCGAATGGCGCGGAGTACGCGCAATCCGTCTGGCGGAATCGCGGGACTCTCGTTTTGGGGCTGGTTTGAACAGTAAAGACTGCAGATTGAAGTTGGCGTGGAAGCGCAAGCTGCTGACGCTTGCGGTGGCGTCGTGCTTTGCGGGTGAGCTGGCGTATGCCAATCCAACTGGACCGACGGTTACCCGAGGCCAGGCGAGCTTTGCCACCCAGGGCAACACCCTTAGCGTTACCAATACCCCCGGCACGATCATCAACTGGCAGGGTTTTTCGATTCCCAGCCAGGACATCACCCGCTTTCTGCAGCAGTCGGCCGCGAGCGCGGTCTTAAATCGCGTCACGGGCGCCACCCCCTCGTCGATCCTCGGCCAGCTGCAGTCGAATGGGCGGGTGTTCCTGATCAATCCCAACGGCATCACCATCGGCCAGGGCGCCGTCATCGATGTGGCTGGCTTTGTTGCCTCCAGCCTGAATCTCTCGGACGCGGATTTTATTGCCGGCCGGCATCGCTTCACGGAGACGCCGGGAGCGGGTGCGGTCGTCAACCGGGGGGAGATCAAGACGGCCTCCGGCGGGATAGTGTACCTCGTCGGCCAGAACGTCGAGAACCACGGCGTCATCAACAGCCCCCAGGGCGAGATACTGCTTGCCGCGGGCAAGAGCATCGAGCTGGTGGACGCGGGCACGCCCGAGGTTCGCGTGCAGATAACCGCGCCGGACAACGAAGCGCTCAATCTGGGCCAGTTGCTCGCCTCGGGCGGGCGCATTGGCATGTATGCCGGGCTGGTGCGCCAGGGCGGCGTCGCGAATGCCAACACCGCGGTGGTGGGCGAGAACGGCAGGATCGTGTTCAAGGCGACCAAGGACGTCACGCTGGATGCTGGCAGTGTGACGACCGCGAATGGACCGCAGGGCGGTAGCGTCACGGCGCAAGCCGAAACCGGCACGTTGTTTGCCGCGGGCACGATCGAGGCCAAAGGCGACGTCGGTGAGGGCGGCACGGTTCAACTGCTCGGAACGCAGGTTGGCCTGATAGGAAGTGCATCGGTTGATGCTTCGGGCCAGACTGGCGGCGGGACGGTCTTGGTGGGTGGGGACTTCCAGGGCAGCAACCCCGACGTCCCGAACGCACAGCGCTCCTATGTCGGTTCCGGCGCGCGCATCACCGCTGATGCCATCGAGTCGGGGGACGGTGGCAAGGTCATCGTCTGGGCGGATGACGTCACGCGAGCTTACGGCTCTATTAGCGCCCGCGGCGGTCCGGAGTCCGGCAATGGCGGATTTGTCGAGGTATCTGGGAAGGGGCAACTCGATTTTGCTGCTAGCGTCGACGCCTCTGCGCCAAACGGTCGGCCCGGCACGCTGCTGCTCGATCCGACTAACATCACCGTCGCGACCAGCGGCGCGGCTGCAGCAACTACGGATGTTGACGCGTTTACTGATTCTGGTGGCACGCTGACCGTATCGCCTGCAACGCTGAACGCGGCGGGAACAACAGTGGTGCTGCAGGCAAGCAACGACATCACGATCTCGAACGCGGTCGACCTGACTACCCCCAACGCCGGTTTTGTCGCGCAGGCGGGCGACGACATCATCGTTAACGCGCCCATTACGACCAGCGGTGGCCGCATTCACCTGGAAGCGGATTCTCCACACTCGCCGACACCAGGTGAGCCGAACGGCAGCGGCCGGCTCACGATCAACGCGGCGGTCACGTCCAACGACGGGCCGATTACACTGATCGGTGGCGGCGACTCGATTCTCTTCGGCGGTGGCATCGACCTGGGCGCGATCGTCAATGCGGGATCCGGCGGCATCAATATCGCGCTCTCGGGCAATGCGCCGCTCGGAGTAGGCTCGCTCGGCATCGTCACGCAGATCCTCGGCAATCCAATAGACAACCTACGCACCACTGGGGCACTGGTGGTCGGCACCGCGGACACTGCGGGCAGCGATGGATTGGGGAACAATACACAGACGCTGCTCGCGAGCGCGATTTCGAACATCTATCCGGGCAGCGCCATCAGCCTTTCGCCGCAATCCGGCAGTTCATTTCAGCTGGTCGCGGGCAGCGGTGGAATTCTGCTGGATCAGCCCCTGACCACGTACCAGAACACGACCATCAGTACCACCGGCACGCTGACCATCAACGATCCGATCAATACATCGGGCTTCGATCTGATGCTGCCCGCCAGCGTGATTTTAGGTTCGAACGGATCCATCAATACCGTCGGCGGTAGCTGCTCTGGAACCGGCTGCCCGGTGACGACGATTTCTTGGGATGGCGGCGGTGGTGTGGACACAAGCTGGTTTAATACAGCTAACTGGAGCACGGACACGCTCCCGACCCTCAGCGATGACGTCATCATCGCCAGCGGGTCGGGCACGATTTTGATTTCGAGCCCCGGCGCGGAGGCGAAGAGCCTGATCGCCAACCGCCCTCTGGAAATCTCGGGTACCGGTTCCCTGTCGCTGACCAACGCTTCGCAATTTACAGAGTTGTTTACGCTTTCTGGAGGAAGCCTGGCTGGATCGGGCAGCGCCGCGGTGACGGGCGCGAGCGGGGTGCTCACTTGGGGTGGCGGGACGATGGCTAGCGGCGGTTCGTTCCTGCTTGCCAACGAGAGCAGCGGAACCTTCAGCAATTTGCTCACGCTGAATCGCCTGTTCGAGAACCA
>JAQBCT010000292.1:0-8913 GCA_032124855.1 Gammaproteobacteria bacterium | reverse complement strand
CGCATCACGGTCGATGGCAAGAGCCTTCGCTTCAGCGACATCGATTTCTCCGCGCTGGCAAGCCGTCCGCAGGATGCGCCAGCGTTCGCCAGTCTCAGTCCGGCGATTGGTGCGCTCATTGCGGTGAATGGCTACAACGATGCCACGATCAGCGCGGGTCTCGCATTTGGCTTTCCGCCGTCTGGAATACGTCCCGATACGGGTGTGGATTTTCCGGGTATCGATGCATTCATCTTTGTCGACGACGCAAACGTACCGCGTTACCCCCCCAGTTCGGGCACCGACGCGGCCACATTGGGGGCTGCGACGCTGACGGCGGCGGAGGTCCGTACCATTCTTGGCAACGCGCTGAAAGTCGCCAATACAGCACGCGCGCAAATCCGTCGTCCGCTCGACAGTGCCGCGCGCGTGACCGTTGCGGTGGTCGACACGAATGGCGCGGTGCTGGGCATGATCAGATCAAGGGATGCGCCGATTTTTGGTTCGGATGTCTCGCTGCAGAAGGCACGCACGGCGGTGCTGTATTCGTCGAGTACAGCAGCGGCGTTTCTGGACGGACTGCCGAACGCGGATTATCTGAATGGCACGTCAATTCCAATCGGCGATTATGTGACCGCCGCCCAGGTTTTCTTCTCTGATCCTAACGCGCTGACCACCGGAGATATCGCATTCACCGATCGCGCGGGTGGGAATCTGTCGAGGCCGTTCTTTCCCGATGGAATCCAGGGCACGCAGAGCGGTCCATTCAGCAAGCCCGCCGGACAATGGAGTCCGTTTTCAACCGGACTGCAGTTCGATCTGGTCAACAACGCAATTATTCAGCACATCGTTTTCATTCTCGGGGGCGGGCCGGACGTAGGACCCAACTGCACCGGCGCTGGAACCGATCCACGCATCGCCAATGGCATTCAGATATTTCCTGGCAGCGTTCCAATCTATCGCGGCGAAACGCTCGTGGGCGGTATCGGTGTCTCCGGCGATGGCGTCGATCAGGACGACATGGTGGCGTTTCTTGGATTGCACAATGCGGGCGAGGAACTGGCCGGGGTGATTGGTAACGCACCCAAGAACCGGCGTGCTGACCAGCTGACTCCGCAAGGTGTGCGCTTGCGATACGTGCAGTGCCCTCAGGCGCCATTCGTCGGCAGTACAGCCGTCAACGCGTGTAACGGAAAATGACGGGAGCAGGCACACGGTGAAGAAGTCATCCCGCTCGGATTCCTGTTGGTTGCTGATTGCATGCGCGATGATCGTCCTGCCGTACACACCGTCCGCATTCGCCGAGGTGTGTTATCAGGACAGCAGTGGCCGCATCATTGCACGGCGCAGACCGGGATCTGTCGAAGTCCCCTGTCCAGGCGCGCAGCAGAACGAAGAAGACGGTGCGGCGAGCGATGCGGATGCACAACAGCCTGCGTACCGCCGTCAGGGTCGGACCCGCGCGCCCGACCAGGCGCGCGTAACCAATCCGGTGTCACCCATACCCCGGCCCGGTCTGGATGATTATGTCAGTGCCGTACCGATACCCGACCGCTGGCGAATCGTCGATGCACTCGGCTATCAGGATCGCTGGTGGGATCCCTACAACCGCAACATCCTCAAGGCCGACAAACCCGTTTACGACGACTGGTTCTTCAATCTGGCGATCCTCTCCGACAGCGTGCTCGAGTATCGCGACGTGCCAACGCCGGTTGGCATCGCCAGCACTCAGTCATCTGGCGAGGTCGATGTCTTCGGTGGTGAGGATCAGTTCGCCGCGATCGAGAATCTAGCGCTCGAGTTCGTCTACTACGAAGGCGATACGGTGTTCAAACCGCCAGAGTACGAATTCAGGTTCACGCCAGTATTCAACGTCAACTACACCCGACTCGACGAGATCGGGGGCATCAATGTTGACCCTAGAGACGGGCGGGCGCGAACGGATGAGTTCGTTGGGATCCAGGCGGCGTTTGTCGACAAACATCTGCGCAACGTATCCGATCGCTACGACTTCGACAGCATTCGAGTGGGTATCCAACCATTCTCTTCGGACTTTCGTGGATTCCTCTTCCAGGATAACCAGCTCGGTGTGCGCCTGTTCGGAAACCGCAACAACAACCGTATCCAGTACAACCTCGCATGGTTCCGGCGCATTGAGAAGGATACGAACAGCGGACTGAACGATCTCTCGCAGTCGCTGCGTGATGACGACATATACGTAGCCAACGTGTACCTGCAGGACCTGTTGTTCACAGGATTCACGTCGCAAGTACTCGTTGCCTACAACCGCAATCGGGAGGACAGCGGTTCGCACTACGACGAGAACGGCTTCATCGCCCGACCCGCGTCACTGGGCGAGGAGCGACCACGCGGCTACGACGTCACCTATGTGGGCTACAACGGCGACGGCCACATCGGGCGGCTGAATCTGACGGCATCCGCGTACTTCGCCTTTGGCGAGGAAAAAGGTTCGGTCTTTGTGGACGAAGACTCGGATATTCGCGCCTGGTTTACGGCTGCCGAAGCATCCATGGACTTCGACTGGATTCGCGCGAAACTCTCGTTCCTCTATGGCAGTGGCGATGACAATCCATTCGACGACACGTCGACGGGATTCGATGCAATCTTCGAAAATCCTCAGTTCGCCGGTGCCGATAACAGCTACTGGATCCGACAGGCCGTACCGTTGATTGGCGGTGGCAAGGTTGCCTTGTCGACCCGCAACGGGGTGCTGGCGAATCTGCGTTCGTCGAAAGACGAAGGGCAGTCGAATTTCGTCAACCCCGGGATCTGGCTGGTGGGTATCGGATTCGATATGGATGTGCTGCCGCAGCTGCGTGTTTCGATGAACTGGAACTCAATCTGGTTCGACGAAACGCAGGTTCTCGAAGTGGCGCGCAATCAAGGCTCAATTGATTCCTCGGTGGGTCAGGACGTGTCGCTGTCGCTCACCTATCGTCCGCTGATGACGCAGAACATTGTGCTGCGAACATCGTATGCGAAGCTCTTCTCGGGGGATGGATTCGAAGCGCTCTACGGACATGATGATCCCGGGTACTTCCTGCTCAACCTCGTGCTCGCCTTCTGAAGGGATCCATGATGAGACCCAACAAGCACGCTCGCGTATTGCGCACGATGGTTGCAGCAACGTGGCTCCTGTCAGCTGCCCCGTATGTCAGCGCCGAATCGTCACCGCACCCGGTCGACCGGACGTATCACACCGCACCACCTGCTCCGGCCAGTCAGAGTGTGGAACAGGTCGAACAGAAGAGCGCGGGCTGCGTGAGCTGTCACAGTCAGACTGACCGGGCATCGATGCACACGAGCCCCGCCGTCAAGCTGGGTTGTACGGACTGCCACGGCGGCAATTCCGCTGCGATGCGTCCCGATGGCACCGCCAAAGGCGAGGTGCGCTACACGCAGATTCTCGAACAGGCACACGTGTTGCCGCGCTTTCCCGATGCGTGGCCGACCAGTGCCAACCCGCCGCGCACGTACACGCTGCTGAACAAGGAAAGTCCGGAGTTCGTCCGCTTCGTCAATCCATCGGACTATCGGATTGCGCGCGAAACCTGCGGCGCGTGTCACATGGACATCGTTGAGGCTTCCGTGCGCAGCATGCATTCCACGGGTGTCATGCTGTGGGGCGGCGCCGCGTACAACAACGGCATTCTGCCGTACAAGCGCTACCTGCTGGGTGAGTCGTACGACCGCAACGGCATTGGTACCACGCTGTATGGTCCAAAAATCCCCGATGAGCTGAGTGACGCGGCGACCCAGGCGGGCATCCTGCCTGTGTTGTATCCCTTGCCCGCCTGGGAAACGATCAAACCCGGCGACATCTTTCGCATCTTCGAGCGCGGTGGTCGAAACATCTCGAACCTGTTCCCGGAAACGGGTCTACCCGACGCACTGGGGCAACTGCAGCGCATCGAGGAGCCGGGTCGACCTGACTTCAGGCAATCGAACCGCGGTCCCGGCACCGGGGCGCGCATCGCCGTACCTGTCATCAACATCACCAAGACGCGACTGAACGATCCGTTCACGTGGTTTCTGGGCACCAATGACCAGCCGGGCGATTACCGCAGTTCGGGTTGCGCGTCCTGCCACGTGGTTTACGCGAATGACCGTGACCCGCGGCACTCCGGGCCCTATGCGCAGTATGGTCACGACGGCTTGAGCATCACGGCGGATCCGACCATCGACCGCAACGCGCCGGGCCATCCGCTGCAGCATACCTTCACGCGCAGCATTCCCACGAGCCAATGCATGATCTGTCATATGCATCAGCCCAACATGTTCATGAACAGTTTTCTCGGCTACACGATGTGGGACTACGAATCCGATGCGCCCACGATGTGGCCTGAGAAACAGCAGTACCCGACAGACGCGCAGATTCGTGAGGTAAACGACCGCAATCCGGAAGGCGCGGCGGCGCGCGGCAAATGGGCTGACGTCGATTTTCTCGGCGGCGTCGCGGATCTGAACCCGCAGCTTACTGATACGCAGTTCGCTGACTATCACGGCCACGGCTGGAACTTTCGCGCCGTCTACAAGCGCGATCGCAAGGGCAACCTGCTGGACGCCGCCGGCGCGCGCGTCGACGATTCTGATCCAGCGAAATTCCAGAAGGCGGTGCATCTCTCCTCAATCCATGTCGATGTCGGCATGCAGTGTGTCGACTGTCACTTCGCGCAAGACAGTCACGGCAACGGCCACATCTATGGTCAGGTCGCGGATGCCGTGGAGGTAGGCTGCGTGGATTGCCACGGTACAGCCAGACAACTGCCTAATCTGTATACGTCGGGACCCGCTGCCCTCGGTGGCGGCATGGATCTGAGCGTGTTGCGCACACCCGACGGGCGCAAGCGCTTCGAATGGATCAACGACGTTTTGTATCAACGCTCCATGATGGATCCAGCGCTCGAATGGCGGATGAGCCTCGTGAAGAACAGCGTCGATCCGAGCAATGCTGCCTATAACGCCAAGGCGGCGCGCGCAAAACTGATGGCCCGTGATCCGCAGAATCAGCATTGGGGCAACGACGTGGCCGAGGAACAGCTGGCCCATTCCGATACCGACATGGAGTGCTACGCCTGTCATACCTCATGGACCAACAGTTGTGCCGGTTGTCACCTGCCGATCGAGGCAAACTGGAAGAGCGATCGCGCACACTACGAGGGTGGGGAGACGCGCAACTACGCAACCTACAACCCGCAAGTGGCACGCGACGAAATGTTCCTGTTGGGCAGACGGGGTCCAACCAACGGCGGCAAGATTGCTCCGGTGCGCTCGTCTTCCGCCCTGGTACTTTCTTCGACGAATGCCAACCGCGAGAAGATCTACATACAGCAGCCGCCCATCGCGGCCAGCGGCTTCAGTTCGCAAGCCTTCAATCCACACTATCCGCACACAGAGCGTAAGACTGAAACGAAAACGTGCACTGACTGCCACCTGGCCGACGCCGGTGACAACAATGCGATCATGGCGCAGCTGCTGATGCTGGGAACCAACTTCGTCAATTTCGTTGGTCTGAATGCGTGGGTTGGAGAAAGCGGAGGAATCAGTGCTGTTCAGGTGACGGAGTGGGATGAACCCCAGGCTGTGATTGGCAGTTACCTGCAACGCTACGCGTACCCCGACTACTACGCCAAGCATCTCGCGAACGATCAGAAGCTGACCACCGCGCACAGCCATTCGGCCGGTGCGGTTGGCTGCCTGCAGCTTCGCGGGGAGTATCTCTATGCCGCCGAAGGCAAGCGCGGCGTTCAGGTGTATGACGTTGCAAGTATCGCCAATAAGGGTGTATCGGAGCGGATCATCACGGCACCGTTCAGCCCATTGGGACAGGACACGCGCATCGGGACGCGCAATGCCACGTGTATTGCGCTACCAACGAATCAACCGATCGATCCGGCGCGCAACAACGGCGTATTGATGCGCGAGACGAATCTCGAGCAACCGTTTCACCCCATCTACAACTATGCGGTGATCACCGACGCCGCAGAGGGATTGATTCTCGCGAACGTGAACACCCTGGCCGATGGCGAGCCGCGCAACAATCACCTGGATCGAGCCGTGACCTGGAATGCGAATGGTGTTCTGACCGGCGCACGTCATGTCACGCTGGGCGGCCGCTATGCGTATGTGATGGCGAATGCGGGGCTCGTGATCCTCGACCTGGATGATCCGCTGCAACCCGCACACGTAGCAACGGTGCCGCTGGTGGGCGGGCAGGCGTCCGCACTTCAGTTTCGTTATCTGTTCGTGACGGATCGCGATGGACTGAAGGTGATCGACGTCACATCGCCCACTGCGCCGCGGCTGATACCTGCACAGATCCCGATCGCAAACGCCTACCGGATTTACGTCGCTCGAACCTACGCCTACGTTGCCGCCGGCGCCGAAGGCATCGTGATCGTCGACGTCGAACGTCCGGAGCAGCCCCGTGAGTTCATGCGCTTCAACGCGCAGGGCCAATTGCAGGACAGTCGCGACATCATTGTTGCGACGACCAATGCGTCGTTGTTTGGCTACGTGGCCGACGGTCGTGGCGGGCTCAAGGTATTGCAGCTGACCTCTCCCGAGTCGCAACCGGCGTTCTACGGCTTCACTCCCGAGCCACGTCCGCAACTGATTGCCCGCTACCTCACTGACAAGCCTGCCATGGCGCTGTCCAAGGGACTCGACCGTGACCGCGGCGTGGACGAGACGGGCGGACAGATCGCGGTCTTCGGGAGACTCGGATCGCGTCCCTTCCGCCTCGAAGAAATGCGGCGCATGTACCTCGACGAAAATGCCAAGCCGTGGACGGTAAACGACGCGCCTGAGTCGAAACAGAAGTGATCGGCTGGCTGGGCAAACGATGCATAGGTGCGCTGGTCGTGTCTTTGGGGCCCATCTGCGTAGCCGCACCCGTCGATGTCGACAATCACCTGGGTGTTTCGAGCTGCGCCACCGGCGTATGCCACGGCAAGGTATCTCCTCAGAAAGACCAACACGTGTGGCTGAATGAGTACCGAGTCTGGTCGGCTGACGACCGGCATGCACGGGCCTATCAGACGCTGCTGAAGCCCGAGTCGAAACGCATGGCCGCGAATCTCGGCATTGCGAGTGCGCAAACGTCAGAGAAATGCCTGAATTGCCACGCTGACAACGTCGCCGTCGCGCGGCGGGGTGCCAAATTTCAAGTCAGCGACGGGATCGGCTGCGAAGCCTGCCATGGCGGCTCCGCGCGATGGATCGAAAGTCATGCCGAGAACACGGCGACGCACGCGGGCAATCTGGCGAAGGGAATGTATCCCACCGAAAACGCGGCCGCGCGTGCCGCGCTGTGCATTTCCTGTCATGTAGGTGATCAAGACCGCTACGCGACCCACGAAATCATGGGTGCCGGACATCCACGGCTAAGCTTCGAACTCGATGCCTTCTCGACCAATCAGCCGGCTCATTACACCGTAGACGATGACTACCTGAGTCGAAAAGGCCACATCAACACCTTCAATCTCTGGCTGGTCGGACAACTCAAGAGCGCGCAGCGCGTCGTCGCATTGTCCCAAGGACACTGGTTCGGTGGTACGGCGCCGATGTACCCGGAGCTCGCATTCTACGATTGCCACGGTTGCCATCATCCGATGGACAACGTGCGATGGAGTGGTGACGTTGCGGGCCCCGGCGTGCCGCCGGGCAGTCTTCGGTTGCAAACGGATCACTTGTTGATTCTGCAAGCCGCCGCGCAGGTACTCGATCCGGCGACGGCTCCCGTTCTCGCAAAGGCGACGAACAGCTATGTGCGCGCCGGCCAGCGCAGCGCCGATGCGGTTCGCGCGGCCGCAACCGGGCTGCAGCAATGGCTGACGGCGCGTGAAGGCGAATGGGCCAACAAGACGTTCACGAAAAAGCAGGTCGAGGATGTGCGGCGCAGTCTGATCCAGTACGCCGCACAACGCAGAATGACCGACTTCGCCGCAGCGGAGCAGACGTTTCTCGGTGTCGAGAGCTTGAGTCTGTACCTGGGCGATGCCGACCGGATTCGCCCGCTCCTCAATGGGCTGTTCAGCACTGTGGAGAGTGCCACCAGCTACAGCCCGGCCAAGTTCGCAGCCGGTGCGGCGAAACTGCAGGCGGCGTTGTAGGTATGGTGACGTTCGCATCGCATACGCATCCGGGGCGCGTGTATGACCACAATGAAGATGCGATCGGCATCGACGCGGCACGCCAGCGCTGGTTGATTGCCGATGGTATGGGTGGCCACGCGAGTGGCGAAGTGGCCAGCGCGATTGTGCGTGACACCGTACTCGGCGCGACGGACTCTGCGCTGACCTACGCCGTGCTCGCGGCCCATCGCGCAGTGGCGGCGGCTGCGAGCGATGAACGATTGCACGGGATGGGATCAACAGTCGTCGCGTTCGAATTGACCGAGCAGGGCGGCGAGGTGGTCTGGGTTGGCGACAGCAGGGCGTACCTGTGGCGGCGGGGGCTGTTGCGCCTGCTGAGCCGGGATCATTCCTTTGTGGAACTGTTACGGGATTCCGCTGGCATGACTGAGGCACAGATCCGGGCGCACCCGCAGCGGAATCTGGTGACGCAGACGCTGGGGATCGGTGAAGCGGTACCTTCGAGTGTGTCTGTCGACCTGCGGCCCAATGACTGGCTGGTGCTTTGCAGTGACGGCCTCAACGATGAACTCGAAGATGACGAGATCCGCACGCAACTGCAAAAAGATGCAGATCCTGATATTGCGGTGCATCACCTGGTGAACGCCGCGTTGGCCAAAGGAGGACGCGACAATGTGAGCGTTGTCATCGTGGCCATCACGCGCGACGATCTGCCGAATCGGTGGCGACAATTGCAAGCCAGCGTCTGGCTACCCATGCTGGTCGGAGTCGTGGGTGCAGTGGCGCTGGGATCATTGGTTTTGTTCTGGTTGAAATG
>JAQBCT010000291.1:0-35361 GCA_032124855.1 Gammaproteobacteria bacterium | reverse complement strand
GCTATAACAACGCCGTATCTGCTCAGGATCCGCGGCCATGACGAACGACTTAGTACTGACCGAGACAGACGCGGGCGTCACGGTCGTGACCTTGAACCGGCCCGAGGCATTGAATGCGCTGTCGGCTGGGTTGCGCGCGGCAATCGTCAGCGTCTTCGACACGATTCGCGACGATCCCGCAACGCAGGTGGTGATTCTCACCGGCGCTGGACGTGCATTTACCGCGGGGCTCGATCTGAAGGAACTGGGCGGTGAACGCAAACCTGACGTGGCAGCCGTGAGTGACACCGACCTCGCGCGGGCAATCCTCGAATGCGGCCGACCCATCATCGGTGCGATCAACGGTTACGCAATCACCGGCGGATTCGAGATTGCCCTGATGTGCGATTTCCTCATCGCGTCGCCCGCTGCACGATTCGCCGACACGCACGCGCGCGTGGGCGTTGTGCCGGGTTGGGGTCTTTCGCAGAAGCTGCCTCGCCTGATTGGCATCAATCGCGCCAAGGAGCTATCACTCACGGGAAATTTTCTGTCGGCGGCAGACGCGTGCGCGTGGGGGCTGGTCAATCGAGTCGTGCCGGCCGATGCCTTGCTGCCCACCTGCAAGGCGCTCGCCCGGGACATCATCAGCACCGATCCGGTTACCCGCAGCGAAATCCGCCGCATCATGGATCAGGGCTGGCACGCCACCCTGGGAGAGGGTCTGTCCATTGAACACGACGCGAATCGCGCCCACGCGCGGGGCCAGCTGACAGCGCAGAAAGTGGCCGCCAGACGCGCTGCCATCCAGGCGCGCGGCCGTGATCAGAAGAACGACTGACCCGTCGGCTAGCGCTTCGGGGCCCGATTGACATCGGCCACCAGATCCATCACCTGCCCCAGCGTGGCGAGGCGCTCGCGGTTGTCACCCCCGGCCGGCGCCACCCGCAGCGTCGTCACGCCGGCGTCGCGATAGGCGCGGATTCGATCACGCACCGTGGCCACGTCACCGAGCAAATTCGCCTCGATGACCATCTGCGACGGCACGTTCGCAATCGCCTGGGCGCGCTCCCCCGCCACCCAGAGGCGCTGCACCTCGCGCCCGACGGTGTCCCAACCGCCACGCTTGAACGCGTCGTTGTAGAAATTCGTCGTGGGCGAACCCATGGCGCCCAGTGTGAAGGCCATCATCGGCTTCAACGGCTCAACCAATGCATCGAGATCGTCACCGAATGCCACGCTGCCGCCCACCTGGATGTCGATGTTGGCCAGTGTGCGGCCGGTGCTGGCTGCGCCGCGGCGCAGAAAGTCCAGGTGCGCGTCGGCGTGCTCCGGGGTGAACGATGTGCCGATCCAGCCATCTGCCGCAGCACCGGTGTATTCCAGGGACGCGGGACCCAGCGTTGCCAGGTAGATCGGGATCTTTGAGTTTCCTGGCTGCGAGAGCCGCAGCGGTTTGCCTTGCCCGCCAGGCAACGGCAACTCGTGGTGCTTGCCGTGGTATTCGATTTTTTCGCCCGCGAAAGCCAGTCGGATGATCTCCACGGTTTCACGCATCCGCGTCAGCGGCGCTTTGAAAGGGCGTCCCTGGAGGCCCTCGACCACCTGGGGGCCGCTCGCCCCCAAACCGAGGATGAAG
This sequence comes from Gammaproteobacteria bacterium, assembly GCA_032124855.1. GTDB lineage: Bacteria > Pseudomonadota > Gammaproteobacteria > Pseudomonadales > Azotimanducaceae > DATJGR01. Next base: position 33,743 of record JAQBCT010000291.1, on the reverse strand, counting down.
CGGTCGTTGCTGATCGCGGCCATGGTCAGCGCGGTCATGGCCGTCATCGCCGGCACGCGGGCGCTGATCTGCATGATGCCGGTACCCAGCCGGATACGATCCGTCTTCGCGGCCAGATAGGCGAGCGGCGCCACCGCGTCCTGACCCCACGCCTCCGCGCTCCACACGGTATCAACGCCAAGTTTCTCGGCTTCCACCACATAGTCGACCTGCTCATCGAAGTCGCGTTTGCGGCCGGATGCCGCGCCGCCGATCCCGATACTGACTTTCATTGTGCCGCCCGCCTGATGATTGAAGGAACGGTGAGGCTAGCCAATTCCAGCGCCCTTGGGAAAGTGTTCGGCGAGGCGCGGTTGAAGTGCCTGCGCGACGCTGTCATAAGACGGGGGCAGCGATCGCGTGAGGCACATGAATATGCACCTCGAACTGTTCGATCGATTCATCAGCCACGGCGAACTGACGATCGTCGAGCCCAACGGCACCCGCCATCGCTTCGGTTCGGGCCGTCCGAAGGCAAGCTGGATCATGCGCAACGCAGCGACCCTGCCTCGAATCCTCAAGAATCCCGCACTCGAGCTTGGCCAGACCTATCTCAACGATGATTGGGATGTCGCCGATGGCAGCCTCGCCGATCTGCTGACCATTCTGCGGAACAACCTGAGTATTCAGGTCAGTCGCGGCACGCCTCTGGGCGCGCTGGCGATGCTGTTGCACTCCTGGAACAACCTCACCGGCAGCATCGCCAACGTCCACCATCACTACGACCTCGACGAGGCATTGTTCCGCGCCTTTCTGGATCGCGGCATGCACTACTCGTGCGCCTACTATCGCGACCGGGACTTATCGTTAGAATCGGCGCAGATCGCCAAATGCAATCACATCGCGGCGAAGCTTCTGCTGGCGCCCGGCCAGCAGGTACTGGATATCGGCTGCGGCTGGGGCAGTCTCGCGATGCACCTGGCCGAAACCGCCGCTGTGCGCGTCACCGGCTTGACGCTCAGCGCCGAGCAGCTGCGGGTTGCCAAGGCTGAGGCGTTGCGGCGTGGGCTTGTCGATCGGGTGGAGTTCCTGACGCAGGACTATCGCAAGCACCACGGGCAATACGATCGCATCGTGAGCGTGGGGATGTTCGAACACGTTGGCCCGCGCAACTTCCGCCGCTATTTCGACCAGCTGGCGCGTCAGTTGAGCCCCGGCGGCGTGGCAGTGCTGCACACGATCGGCTCCACGCGCCCGCCGGGTCCCAGCAATGTGTGGATTCGTCGGCACATATTCCCCGGTGGACACATTCCGTCGTTGTCGCGCATCGTCGCCGCGGTCGAGGACGCGCGGCTGATGATCGGTGATATCGAAGTGCTGCGGCCCCACTACGCATTGACCCTGAAGGAGTGGAATCGGCGCTTTCAGTCCCAACGCGCACGCTTTGCCGCGGCCAAAGGCGAGCGCTTCTGTCGTATGTGGGAGTTCTATCTGGTGTCGTCCCAGACGGCGTTCGAATACGGCGATCTCGTGGTCTTTCAAATGCAGCTGGGGAGGCGCGATGCGCCCTTTCCACCCACACGCGACTATCTGTACGGCGACGCCACCACACGCGACGCGTTCAACGCCGCGCCCCTGAACGCATGATGCGCGCCGCGGGTCAGCGGAAGCGCTGACGATACGCGGCGGCCGCGCCGAGTAATCCCAGGTCAGGTTCCACCACCAGCCACGTCGGGATGGACTGCACATAGCCCGACAGCGGCCCGCGCGCCTCGAAGCGCCGCCGGAACTGGCTGCCCGCCAGCAGGTCGCCGATGCGCGGCAGAATACCGCCGGCCAGATAGACCCCACCGGTTGCGCACACCGTCAGCGCCAGATTACCCGCAGCGCTACCCAGAAAATTGCAGAAGATCTCGAGCGTCTGATGACAGACGGGATCGGCCACATCGATCGCTGCAGCGGTGATCTCGCTGGCCGAACGCGCCGTCGCCGGCGCACCCCACACCGCACACACCGCCTGATACAGATTCACGAGTCCGGGACCACACAACACGGTCTCCCAGCCAACGAAGGCGTGGGCGTTCTGCAGCAGGCCGAGAATTTCCAGCTCCAGCGGGTCCGTCGCCGCGAGGTTGCCGTGGCCGCCTTCCGACGGCAGTACCCGCCAGCCCCCCCGCGTCCGGCACGACGAATCCCATGCCGAGACCGGTGCCCGCGCCCAGCGCGGCAAGCGTGCCAAGGCCCGTTAGCGCGGGACCGATGGGTCGTACAGCGTCGGCGGCGAGCGTCGGCAACGCGTGGCCCACAGCCGTGAAGTCGTTGATCACCATGCAGTTGGGCGTACCGAGCAATGCTGCGAATTCGTGGGCGTCACAGGCTGCCCGCCCATTCGTCAGCCGACCCCGGCCGGCGGTGACCGGACCGGCGATGGCAACGCAGCAGCCGGTCAGCGGGGCGACGCGCGCATCGGCCATGAACCGCGTCGCGAGTTCTACACCCGATGTGAATTCGTCGCTCGCGTAGTCGCGTCGACAAACAAGCTCATCCACCGCATTGAGCACCGCCAGACGCGCGTGGGTACCGCCGATGTCGCCCAGCAGCGTTGTGCCACTCATACGCGTTATTCCAACACTTCTGTATGGCCGCATGGTAGTCGGGCCGACTCACCCGATGCCAGCTGCTAGACTGACTGCAATGTTGCATCGAGACGAACCATGACAGTCAGCGTCGGGCTGGGCGTAGCCAACTTCCCATTCGAAGACGCCAGCGGCTTTCGCCGTTGGGTGGATGTCTGCGAATCCGGAGGCGTGGATTCGATCTGGCAATCGGATCGGCTGATCGGCAGCGATCCGAACCTCGAATGCATGAGCGTGATGGCGATGCTCGCCGGGGCCACGCGGCGCCTCAAGTTCGGCATGAATGTCGCGAGCCTGGGGTTGCGTCATCCGGTGCTCACCGCCAAGGCATGCGCCACCATCGACGTGCTCAGCGACGGCCGCCTGCTGCCGGCATTCGGCATCGGCAGCGCCCTGTCACGTGACTACACCGCCACCGGCACGCCCACCAAGAGTCGCGGCCAACGCATGGATGAGGGCCTCGAAATCATTTCGCGGTTGTGGTCGCAGGACGAGGTGAGCTTCAACGGGCGGCATTTTCAACTCGACCGGGCCAGCATCGCACCCAGGCCGGTTCAACAACCGCTGCCGTTGTGGGTGGGTGGTGCGGCCGCGGCCGCCATCGAGCGCACGGCGCGTTGGGGCACGGGCTGGCAGGCGGGCATCGAGACGGCGGCCGAAGTCGGCCCCACAGTGGCAGCCATCAAACGCCGCGCCCAGGAACTGTCGCGCCCCATCGACGAGGATCACTTCGGCGCCGGCTTCGGCTATCGCTTCGGCGCGCCCGATGATCCAGTGAGCGTGAAATACCGCGCAGCGCTGTCAGCGCGGTTGAAGAAACCTGCAGATGAGTACGTGGCCATTGGTGACGCCGAATCGATCATGGCGCGAATCGACGAATTCCGGCGCGCCGGCATCCACAAATTCGTGCTGCGTCCCATCGCCTTCGGCGCGCAGGAGATGATCTCCCAGACGAAGCTGTTGATCGAGCAGGTGTTACCGCGCATCGCGGCGTTGAACGGTCGTTAGCGCCGCCTAGGGCGCGGACGGCGCCTTCGTCGCGTCGTTCCCGTGCAGCGCGCTGGCTTGTGCAACAAACGATCGATTCCAGGTGGGGCTCACGATCAGTTCATTGATGCAAACGTGTGCGGGCAGCCGCGCAACAAACAGCACGATCTCCCCGCAATCCTCGGCCTGCAGCATGCGCGCCTTCTCTGCAGCCGTGACAGGCACCGGACGGTTGTCCAGGATGGGTGTCGCCACTTCACCCGGACAGATGGCGCAGGCACGCACGCCGAAGATCCCGGCTTCCATGTTCAGGCTCTCCGTCATTGCGTTCATGGCGTGCTTCGCCGCCGTGTAAGCCGGACCCGTCACGATGCTGGCGTAGCGGCCCGCCCATGAGGAGATGTTGATGATCAGGCCGTCGCGCTGCGCAGTCATCGACGGCAGCACCGCCTTGGCGGTGTAGAACGCGCCATCCAGGTCTACCCGGATCACGCGATTCCAGTCTTCCAGCGTGACGTTGTGCCAGTTGCGCTGTTTCGCGTTGAGACCGGCGCTGTTGATGAGTACATCGACACGGCCGAATCGCTCGAGAACTTCCGCAGCGACCCTGCCCACGGCAGCCTGGTTTGCCACATCGAGCGGGCAAACGAGGGCTGCATCACCCAGTTCCGCCGCGAGTTCGCGCAACGGCTGCTCGCGGCGACCCGAGAGCACCACACGCATCCCCGCACCGGCCAGTGCCCGGGCGGATGCCATACCAATGCCGGTTCCCGCGCCAGTGACCCAGGCAATCTTGTCGTTCAACTCACGCATCCCTATACTCCGCCGCCCGAAATTGAGGTGCACCATTCTTGCCCAGCTGACGTGGCCGTGCACAGGTGTGGGGCGCTTGAGCGCCGCGGCCATTGAGCGCATGCCTCGGCGTTCTGCGTAAAACGCAGGCAAATCAACGGATAGCGATCGTGGCGCCAGGGTTGGCGTGATTTTTGTTTAGCAAACGGTGAGATAGCTCCCCGGACAGACCAAGGAAGTAGAGCGATGCGACAAGCACAGTTTGAATTGATCGATTCATTGATCGACCCGATCCCCGTAGTTGGCCCGGTGCTGGCCGACCTGTTTTACACCTGGGCCAGCTTCAGCGACGCGCTGAATCTGCGCCGGCTGGGCGATGGCGCTCCTTCGCTTCCGCCGACTGAAAAAGTGGCACAGCGGAGCGCGGTCGAGACAACGGTAGAGCTGCGCAAGGCCGCCTGACGCTGGGATTGCGGCGACGATGTCGCCCGGGCTAGCCTGGGCTGATGCGCACCAAAGACCACATCCAACGCATTCAGGTCGACGGCTTCACGATCCTGGAGGGCTTGCTCGGTCCCGCTCTGATCGACACGGTCAAAACCGAACTGGCACCGTGGCTGGGCGGAAAACACTATGGGCGCAACGACTTCGAGGGCTTTTGTACCGAACGGGTGTACGCGCTGCTGTCCAAGGCGCCCAGCATCGCGGCACTGATCGAGCATCCCGACGTCCTGGCGATCGTCGATCAGCTACTGCCACCGCACTATCTGTTATCCGCGGCCCTCGCCATTCACGTGCATCCGGGCGAGACCCCGCAGAGATTCCATGTCGACGACGACGCCGGCGGCGCGCAGCTTGCGCGCCCGCGACCCTGGCAGGGGATCAGCGCCATCTGGGCACTGGATACCTTCACCGCCGATAACGGCGCCACCGAGGTGGTGCCGGGCAGCCATCTGTGGGGTGACGATCGAATTCCGCAGGCGCGGGACGTGGTGCAGGCGATGATGCCGGCCGGATCCGTGTTGTTGTTCGCCGGCAATCTGTTGCATCGCGGCGGTGCCAGCCGCGGCACCACTACCCGGCTGGCCATCACGCCGCAGTACTGCGCACCATGGCTGCGGCAGATCGAGAATATGGTGCTCGCGGTGCCGCCGACGCAGGCACGCCGCTACAGCAAACGGATCCAGGGACTACTCGGCTACAGCGTGGTGGAACCCGGCTTCATGGGCTACGTCGACGGGCTACACCCGCGCCGCTTGCTCGAGGGCGATCCGTACGCGCGCTAACGCGCCGTGTTCAGACTGGCCAGAAATTCCAGCGTTCGCTCTGCAGACGCCGCGTCTGGCGCTGCAATGGCCGCATTGAAATCCGTGACGCCGATATTGCGCAGCCGATCGACGGCACCGCGCAGATAGTTCTCGTCGCCCGCCATCGCGATATCGGCTGGCCCCTTGGCACCCTCACGATCAAGCATCGCGCGATACGAGGGAAGCTGGCCGTAGATCGTCAACTGCTTCGCAATGTGCTCGCGCGCCTCATCGGGCTTGTTGGTGAGCACGATGGGGAATCCGCCCACCACGGTCGGCGCCGGCTTTCCCGCTTTGTTCGCGGCCGCAACGAGGCTGGGGACGATATGCTGCTCCATCGTCTTCGGCCCCACCATCCAGGTCACGGTACCGTCGGCGAGCTGCCCGGTCAGTTCCAGCATCACGGGCCCAAGCGCCGCCACCAGCACAGGAACCGGCTTCGCACCGGGCACCGCCACCGCGACACCGTGGACGTGATACTCATCGCCGTCGTGCTGCACCGTTTCACCGCGCACCAGCGGCATCAGCACTTCGAGGTATTCGCGCATATGCGAGGCGGGTTTGGCGTAGGAAAAACCCAACATGCTTTCGGTGACCAGCTTGTGCGATACACCGATCCCCAGGGAGAACCGATTGTTGCTGGCGGCCGCAGCCGTGAGGGCTTGCTGCGCCAGGGCCGTGGGATGCCGCGGATAGGTGGGCACCACGGCAGTGCCAAGCCCAATGCGCTGGGTCGCGGCACCGATGACCGACAGCGCACCAATGGCGTCGAAGGACATCATCTGTGCCATCCACAGGTTGGCGAACTGCAACTCTTCATAGCGCTGCGCCGTCTTCACGAGGTCCGCAAGCGTCCGAGTGGCGCCATCGGCGCCCAGAATCATGCCGATTCGCATCAAGGTGTCTCCACAAAATGAGGCTGGGCATACCAACAGCAATGCCCGCGGGGGTCAAGCGACCTGGCCGTCTGGTAGACTCCCGCGACAAAAATCTGGGGGCTGGTTATGGCTGACGTCGCCGCATTTTCTGAGATTGCCGAAAAATTCGACGCCATCGTGCGCCGGGTGGTGTGGTGCACGTTCACCACCATTGACCGCCAGGGCCGCCCCCGTGCCCGCATCCTGCACCCGATCTGGGAAGGCAGCACCGGCTGGATTGCCACCGGCCGGCAGAGCCTGAAGGCAAAGCACATCACCGCGCAGCCCTACGTTTCGGTGTCGTACTGGGATCAGGTACACGAGCAGGTGCACGCCGAATGTCGCGCGGAATGGGACGACAGCCAGGCTGCCAAGCAGCACCTGTGGGATCTCTATAAGCGCACTCCGCCGCCGCTCGGCTACGATCTCAATGCCTTCTGGAAATCCACCGACGACCCGACGTTCGGCGCGCTGAAACTGACGCCGTGGCGCGTCGAGATCTGGTCAGTCGGCGCCATGTCCAAGGGCGAGCCACCGCTGGTTTGGCGCCAAAACGCCTGACACACGCTGAGGTCAGCAAACCCATTCAACACCACAGACGCATGCGCGTGCGTCGCTTCGAACTGGAGATTTCCTCATGGCCAAAGCAACCATCGCGATCCTAGGCGGCACCGGCGACCTGGGCACCGGTCTTGCCATCCGCTGGGCGAAGGCGGGGCATCAAATCGTCATTGGCTCGCGCACCCAGGAAAAGGCCGATGCCGCAGTGGCCGAACTGCGCAAGATCAGTCCGTCGACGCAGGCGCGCGCCATGGTGAACCCGGCAGCGGCAGCCGCCGGCGAAATCGTCGTGCTGACAGTGCCGTTCGAGCATCAGATCTCGACCTTGGAATCCGTGCGCGAAGGCCTCGCCGGAAAAATTCTGATCGACGTCACGGTGCCCCTGATCCCGCCAAAGGTGGGCACGGTGCAGTTGCCGCCTGAGGGCTCCGCCGGCAAACGTGCACAGAACTGCGTGGGCGACGGCGTGAAGGTCGTCACTGCATTTCAGAATGTTGCCGCCCACCTGCTGCAGCAGGATGTGAAAATCGAGTGCGACGTGCTGGTGGCCGGCAACAGCAAGGAAGCGCGTGACACCGTGATTGCGCTCGTCGAAGAGGCCGGCATGTCCGGCTGGCACGCGGGGCCGATCGAGAACTCAGCAGCGGCCGAAGCGCTCACCTCGATTCTGATTCAGATCAACAGGCGCCACGATATTTCGCACTCGGGAATCAAAATCGTCGGCCAGGCGGATCACTGATTCCCGTGGCCACGCTGACGTTCACACCCGTCCCCGGTCTGCCGATGGTGGAGAGCGGTGACGATCTCGCGGCATTGATCCTGCACGCACTGGGTGCGATGCGCATGGCGCTCGAGACCGGCGACATCGTCGTTGTCGCACAAAAAATTGTCTCGAAGGCGGAGGGGCGCCTGGTGGCACTCGCCTCGGTGACCCCGTCGACCGAAGCCATCAGCCTCGCGCGCGAAACCGAGAAGGATCCGCGTCTCGTGGAACTGATCCTGCGCGAATCTGACGCCGTGTTACGCAAGAAGCCCGGCGTACTCATCGTGCGCCATCGATTGGGACTGGTGGGCGCGCAGGCCGGCATCGATCAATCCAATATCCAGCACGGCGAGGATGAAAATGCACTGCTGCTGCCCGAAGACCCCGACGCATCGGCGCGGCGCCTGCGCGACGACATCGCCGCGCGCACCGGAATCAATGTCGGTGTGATCGTCAGCGACAGCATGAATCGTCCGTGGCGCCTGGGCACCATCGGCGGTGCGATCGGCAGCGCCGGCATTACGGTGCTGGACGACCGACGCGGCGGCCAAGACATCTACGGGCGAGAACTGAAGGTGACAATGATCAACCGCGCCGACTCCATCGCTACCGCAGCCACACTCGTGATGGGCGAAACCACCGAAAAGACACCAGTTGCGCTGGTGCGCGGATTCCCCGCCGAGAACAGCCCTCACAGTGCCCGGGATATCATCCGGCCGCTGGAAGAAGATATGTTTCGCTGATATGTCGCAGCCCGCCTATATCGCACTAACGGGGGGCGTGGGGGGCGCGAAACTCGCGCTCGGTCTGCAACAGGTGCTTGCTCCGGATGCAATTTCCTTCATCGTCAACACCGCGGATGATTTCGAACATCTGGGTCTGCCGATCTGTCCCGACATCGACACGCTTCTCTATACGCTCTCCGGCGAGGCAAATACCGAGGTCGGCTGGGGTCGGCGCGGCGAAACATGGCAGTTCATGGCGGCGCTGGAACGCCTGGGCGGCGAAACGTGGTTCCGCCTGGGTGACCGCGATCTCGCGATGCACATCCGGCGACGCGCATTGCTGCAGGCCGGCGAAACGCTGACGCAGGTCACGGCTGCGCTGGCGCAAGCCATGGGCGTTGCGCACGCGATTCTGCCAATGAGCGATGCCCCGGTGCGAACCAGGATCGCAACGCAAGCCGGCGAGCTGGCCTTCCAGCATTATTTCGTCCGCGATCGCTGCGAACCGGTTGTCACGCGCATTCGCTTCGATGGCAGCGAAACCGCAACGCTGCCGGACCAAATCGCGCAGCGCTTCGCGGATCCGCACCTCGCCGGCATCATCATCTGCCCGTCCAATCCATTCGTCAGCGTCGACCCGATTCTCGCCGTCCCCGGTCTGCGCGATGCGATGCAACGCAGCGGCGTGCCCATCGTCGCCGTTTCGCCCATCGTCGCCGGTGCCGCGATCAAAGGGCCCACGGCGAAAATGATGCGGGAACTGAACATGCCCAACGACGCGGTCGCCGTGGCAAAACACTATCTGGGACTCGTGCACGGATTCGTTCTCGACACCCAGGATGCAGCACTTGCCGGGCCGATATCGGCACTGGGTCTGCGCACTGTTGTGACCCCCACGGTCATGGTAACGTTGGCCGACCGAGTGCATGTCGCGCAGCAAACGCTGCAATTCATCAAACAGTTCCAGTAAGGGGATCCGGAGCGCGTATTCATCGTGTGGGCCATCGTACCGCTGAAAAATATCCGTCACGCCAAGCAGCGACTTGCACCCGAGCTCACGCCGGATGAGCGCAGTCAGCTGATGCTGGCCATGGTTCGCGATGTGCTGCGGACGTTGACTGACGTTGTGGGTAGCACGACGACTCGATCGAACGGGCTGACCGGTATCCTGCTTGTATCCCGCGCACCGGAAGCCGCTACCCTGGCGCGCGAATTCGGAGTCGAGCTCTATGCCGAGGCGGCCGGCGCGGACCTGTCGGAAGCGGTGCAGGCCGCGGGTGGATTTCTGACGGCCAACAAATCCGCTATCGGCACGATGATCGTGCCCGGCGACGTGCCGCTGATCACGCCATTAGATGTGCACGCTCTGCTGGAGGATCACAGTCGGCTCACCCTCGCGCCGGATTCCGAGGGTGACGGCACCAATTGCATCGTTTCCTCCCCACCGAATCTCATCCGCTATCGCTTCGACGGACACAGCTTTAAACCGCATGTCGAGGCCGCCTATGCCATTGGCATCACGCCATGCATCGTGCGAAACGAAGCATTCGGCGTAGACGTGGATACACCGCGCGATCTGCATCGGGTGCTGGACTACAAACGGGGTACACAGGAATCGTTCACGCGCCGGTGTCTGCAATCCACCGGGATAGCAACTCGACTGGCGCAACCGCATAATAGCTCGTCAGCCATGTAAGGCGGCCTTGGGGCCCCACTCGACGGCAAACAACGGAGATTTCATGGGCAATTCCATCGCGGTGCTGCTGGATGCGGCGCGCAACGGTGACCTTCCGAGTGATCGCGACGCACTGACGCTCGCTGATTGCCTCGACACGCGCGCGCTCGCCACGGTTGCGGCCGAGTTGCGCGACCGGGGCTTTCCGGGCGTCGTAACTTACTCCAAGAAGGTGTTTATTCCACTGACCCATCTGTGTCGCGACGTCTGCCATTACTGCACCTTTGCGCAGACCCCCAAGAAGATCGAAGCGCCGTACCTGCCCATCGCGAGAGTCGTGGAAATCGCCCGTCAGGGGGCGACGCTGGGCTGCAAGGAAGCCCTGTTCACGCTCGGCGAAAAACCCGAGCTGCGCTACAAGGCGGCGCGCGAAGCGCTCGCCGAGATGGGCTTTGCCAGCACAATCGAGTATCTGCACGCAGCTGCCAAAGCCGTATTCGAAGAGACCGGGCTGTTACCCCACGCCAATCCGGGCACCATGACCACTGACGAGCTGATGAAGCTGCGCGATGTATCGCCGTCGATGGGCATCATGCTCGAATCGGGATCCAAGCGTCTCACCGAGAAGGGCATGCCGCACTATGGGTCTCCCGACAAAGATCCTGAGGTGCGCCTGGAAACATTGCGTCTGGCTGGTGCCGCGCGTGTGCCATTCACGTCGGGCATTCTGATCGGCATCGGTGAGACGCGCCGCGAGCGCATCGAGTCGTTGCTGGCGCTTCGCGCCGTTCACGCACAGCACGGGCATATCCAGGAAATCATCGTGCAGAATTTTCGCGCGAAGCCTGGCACCAAGATGGCCCGCGCCCCCGAACCGGATCTCGATGAACTGTTGTGGACCATCGCCGTCGGGCGTCTGATTTTCGGACCGTCCATGAGCATCCAGGCGCCGCCGAATCTCAGTCCTGGCGTGCTGCCACAGATCATCGCGGCGGGCATCAACGACTGGGGTGGCGTGTCGCCGCTGACGCCCGATTTCGTCAATCCGGAAGCGCCGTGGCCACACCTGGAGGAACTGGCGCGGGAAACGGCTCGCGCGGGCAAGACGCTGCATGAACGACTGACCATCTATCCCGCGTATGCCATGCAGCCACAGACGTGGCTCGCCGAACCGCTGCGCGACGCCGTGCTGAATCTCATCGACGCAACCGGACTGCCGCGAACCGACAACTGGTCGCCCGGTGAGGCAGACAGCCCGCCCGCCGCTGTCCTTGCTGCGATCAATGGTCCCTGCGTCGCAGCAAGCGCGCCCGTCGCAGACATTCTCGCGCGGGCCCAGCGTGGTGAAGATCTGCGCGAAGCCGATGTGGTTGCGCTGTTCAACACGCGAGGCGACGACTTCGCGGCCGTGGTGCACGCCGCAAACGATCTGCGTAAAGCGGTGAATGGCGACGTCGTGACCTACGTCGTCAATCGAAACATCAACTACACGAATGTCTGCTACTTCAAATGCCAGTTCTGCGCATTCTCCAAGGGCAAACTCTCCGAGAATCTGCGCGGCCGTCCGTACGATCTCTCGCTGGAGGAAATCCAGCGCCGCACCGTTGAAGGCTGGGATCGCGGCGCGACAGAAGTGTGTATGCAGGGCGGCATCCACCCTGACTACACCGGAGCAACCTACATCGAGATTCTGCACGCCGTTAAAGAGGCTGTGCCAGATATGCATGTGCACGCATTCTCACCGCTCGAGGTATGGCAAGGCGCTGCCACGCTCGGCATCCCGCTGGAAGACTTCCTGCGGGAACTGAAGGCCGCCGGGCTCGGCACGCTGCCGGGTACGGCCGCCGAAATTCTCGACGACGAGATTCGCGCCATCATCTGTCCCGACAAGATCAATACGGCGCAGTGGTTCGAAGTCATGGATACGGCCCATCGTGTCGGTTTCCGCACCACCGCCACGATCATGTACGGCCACGTCGACGGTCCGGCGAACTGGGCACGCCATCTGCTGCGCGTTCGCGCGCAACAGCAGAAGACCGGCGGTTTCACTGAATTCGTACCACTGCCGTTCGTGCACATGGAAGCGCCCATGTATCTGAAGGGCCGCGCGCGTCCGGGACCCACCTTCCGCGAGGCAGTGTTGATGCACGCCGTCGCGCGTCTGGCGCTGCATCCAGTCATCCCCAATATCCAGGCGTCCTGGGTGAAGATGGGGCACCACGGTGTCATCGCGTGTCTGAATGCGGGCTGCAACGATCTCGGCGGCACGCTGATGAACGAGAGCATCACCCGCGCGGCCGGAGCTGCATTCGGGCAGGAAACCTCACCGGAACAGATGCATACGCTGATCGCAGCGGCCGGCCGCGAAGCCCGCCAGCGCAGCACGGCATACGGTGAAGTTCCCGAGGCGCGCATCGCAGCGGGCCGCGGCGCAGCTGAGCTGGCCGAGATCGTCAACACACCGGTGCGCAAACGACCCGGGCGCGTCACGTTGATTCGCAACGCGCCCGCAATCGGCGTGGTCAATCTGAACTGAGCGCGTACCCACGCTCAGGCGGCCGGGCTGACCACCAGCGGCGCCGCACTGCGCACCGCCAGCACAAGCGGCAGCAATAGCGCGACAAAGATTACCAGCGCCACCACTGCCAGCAGCCACAGCGCCGTCTGCATGCCCCAGATATCGAGCGCCCAGCCCACGAATGGACCGGTGGCGACGAACGCCGCACGAAATCCGAAGCTCGCCAACGAATTCGCTGTGGCGCGAAAGCGTCCGGGCAAGCGCCGATTGAACGCATCTCGCAGTACGACGAGCCCAAGGCCACGGGCGATGAAAAACGCCAGCGCTGCTACCAGACCGCCAGCCACATCGAACGCCGCCAGCCCGAAATAGCCCGCTGCTGGCAGCAATCCAGCGAACGACAGCACTGCCGTGGCCCCGAATTTTCGCTCGGCACTCAAGGCAAGGCGACCCGCTGCGGCGGATACCAGCATGTACAGCGCCCACAGATAGCCGAAGTGAGCCAGATCGATGCCCTGGTCCTGCCACAGCTTCTGCAACAACCAGACGGCGTAAAACGTCGTCAGGCTCCAGATTGTCAGCGCAAGAAACGTCAGTCGCAGCACCGGCCCGGAGCGCAGCAGGTGCGCAACGATCTGGCGCATATTGCCGAGATGGTCACCTTCGGCCAGGCGCTCGCCGGGTGGCTCTACCAGAGCCAGCGCAATGACCAACGGAATCCAACCGACGAGAACTTGCACGTACACCGCCAGCTGCAATGTCCAGAGCATCAACACGCTGCACAACACGGCAGCCGTCGCTTCCGACGCGGTGTGCATGGTGAACAGCCGGCCGACGATTTCCTGCCGGCGCCCGGGTCCCTCACCCAGCGCCTGTTCGGAGTCGTACAGCAGCGCAAGGTCCGCGCCTGAGACGAGACTGGAGCCGATGCCGAGTCCGAGTTCGAACAGCGCAAGCCCAACGAAGCCGTCAGCGAACAGCAACATCGTGTGTCCGATCCCCAGGAAGACGCTGCCGATGACGAGCGTGCGGCGCCGGCCGAAGAGATCTGCAAGGTATCCGGATGGGATTTCCATGAGCAGCACAACACCCGAAAACAGCGCCTGCAGCAGGAAAACCTCCTGCATGGACAAGCCGCGGCTCTCAAAGAACGGCACCGCAACCGGCATGATCACCAGGAAAACCTGGAAGAAGCCGAATGCCAGCGTACGTGAGATGTTGCGCTGAAGTTGAACGGCGGAGACCGCGTTCATGACCATCACTCCCAGAACTATTTCATCCCCAAAAACAAAAACCCCGGAGGCTTGTGGCGCTCCGGGGTTTCTTTGAACGGTTCTTTCGAACTAGAACATCACAACCTCGTGCGCCCGCCTCCATGAATGACGAACACCATCGCGCGCGGATCCGCGCCGGTGGTGGTCGAACTCAGTTTGCATTGGCAGCACGTGAACATGGAAAAGCCTCAAAATCGGCGCGCATCCTGACGCGCCTCAACGAATCTGTCAATCCGCGCGGCTTCCTGGCGCGCAACGCGGCTTCCTGGCGCGCGGACTCACCGACGAACGGTAGTCAACGCTTCGTCAACTCACCGAGTTCCGCCACGGTATCCAGCGCTCGCGCCTCGCTGTCCTGCGGCAGCAGCGCAATCAGCCGGTGCACGCCGATATCCGCGAACTTCTTCACCAGATCGGCGGTCACGCGTCCTCGCGGGGTGATGCTGATTTCCAGTGCGCCCAGCTCATCGCTGCGACCCCAGCGCGCCTGCGCGGCGCCGAGCCGCTCAATGCATTGACGCGCAGTGTTCACATCCATGGCGAAACCGTACCAGCCCTGCCCCACGCGCACTGCGCGGTCGATGGCCGCATCGCTGGCACCACCAACGACGATCGGTGGCCCGCCGGGTTGCACTGGTCGCGGTCGCGACTGAATGCCGGCGAAGCCAACGAAGCGTCCATCAAATACCGGTTCGTCATCGCGCCACAGCACACGCATGGCGGCCACAAATTCGTCTGTGCGGGCACCGCGTTCAGCAAACGGCACCCCCAGCGCACGAAATTCGGGCTCCAGATAGCCGGCACCAATGCCCAGGATCAGCCGTCCGCCCGACAGCACATCAAGGCTGGCCATTTCCTTGGCGAGCACCACAGGATTGCGCTGCGCAATCAACACGATGCCGGTGCCGAGCCTGATGCGCTGCGTAACGGCAGCCAGATAGGCGAGCGCGGTTGACGGATGCAGCATGGCGAAATCGGGTGGCGCGGGCGACGGCTCCACCTGCGGATCCGGCAGCACAACATGTTCGCCCGTCCACACCGATTCGAGCCCGGCGCGCTCCGCCGCCTGAGCCACCTGGCGTGCAATCGCCGGATCCGCACAAATACCCGAGCCGATGCCGAATACCCCGATCTTCATGCGGTCCTCCTGCTACACGTCCGTGCGCCAAATGGTGCCTGGCACCATTTGGCGGGGTTTGAACTGCACCGGCACACTCGATAGTGTCTCCCGTGGCGACACTAGGGTAACAGCATGACACTCGGCGTTGGACTGATCGGCTGCGGCCACATCGGCCGCTTTCACGCGAGAAATATCCGCGATCTGACACGCCGTGGCACTAACGCGGGCGCCCTCGACATCGACTATCACGCGGTATGCGATCGCGATCTGTCGCGGGCACAAGCGTTCGCAGAACTCGGCGGCTGCCACATCGCCACGAGCGACGCGGCCGCGCTGATGGAATCTGACGCCATCGATGCGGTGTACATCTGCACAGAAACCGTTGAGCACGTGGCGCTCGTGCTCGCCGCCGCGCAGGCGGGCAAGCACGTATTCTGCGAAAAACCACTGGCAACCAATTTCGCCGACGCCAAGCGGATGCTCGACGCAGTGAGGCGCGCCGGCGTCACGCATCAGGTGGGTCTGGTGCTGCGTTACTCGCCCGTATTTCGCGTCATCGAAGATCTGATGCAGGATGCCGATCTCGGCCCGCTGCTGAGCATCTCGCTGCGCGACGATCAGTTTTTTCCGGTGCGTGGCCACTACGGCTCAACGTGGCGCGGCGACGTGACCCGCGCGGGCGGCGGAACGTTGATCGAACACTCCATTCACGACGTCGACCTGATCACGCGGCTGGCCGGAGACGTCGAGCAGCTGCGCTGCACCACGCGCAACGTCAGCGGTCACCGCGGCATCGAGGATGTCGCGACCGCGACCTTTCAGCACGCGGGCGGGCACACGACACAGCTCAGCTCCATCTGGCATGCGATGGATGGGCGCCTCTCGACACGTCGGCTGGAAGTATTTTTCGAGGGCGGCTATCTGCTCACCGAGCACGACTACTTCGGCACTGTGACGTTGCAGCGACGCCAGGGTGAAGCGATCACGCTCAGTGCAGATGAAGTGCTGGCGCGATATCTGCGCCTCGAGAATCTGGATCCGGTCGATCACGACCTGAGGAGTCTCGGCGGTCTGTGCGATCACGCGTTCCTGCAGGCCTGCGCCACCCGGCAGCGGGCGCGCCCCGATTTTGCCGATGCATTGAACGCGCACCGATTGGTGGATGCCTGCTATCTCAGCGCCACCGAGCGTCGTGACGTGAACCCCGCCGAAATCGGCCTCATCGCATAGATTCTGGCGGCACCCATCGCTAACCTCGCCGGGTCAATCGGTCAACGATGGGATCGCGGGCATTACGCCGTCAGGACTTGCGGCGCCCCTTCATCAGATCGCGCAAACGGTCGAGGACCGTGTCGTGTTTCAGGTCAGTGAACTCACCGGCGTCGAAGAACATGCCGTCACATTGAGGGCACGCTTCGTACCAGATGTGCACTTGCTTGGGGTCTGACACTTTGTTCATTCTCGTGCCGCATTCAGGGCAGTCGATTTCGTCGACGGCATCGTACTTGCGTCCCACGGCACGGTCACCCATGTCGAGCACTTCGGACATCCATTCCTGCTTCATTTCCAACAGCACGTTGGGCTTCACGAACAATCCCTGGCAATCGCCGCAACGATTGATCGAGATCGAGCGTCCGTAGTTCTTCACCGCCATGGTGCCGTCGCATTTCGGGCATTGCATATTCGTACTTCTCGCAGTTCGGTGGCGAGAGCGTCGCGCGTCGCGGGGGGCGATGTCAAACCCCATCGAACGGCGACGCAACTGGCCGGGCACAGTGGCCTCTGCTATAAAGCGGCGGCACTGGGCACACAGCGGAGCAACGATGCGTGGATTGACCGGCATAGCAATGGTGGTGGCTACATTTCTGCTCGCGGGCTGCGACGGAGGCGCTTCGGCGACCAGCGAAACAATGGGTCCGGCCGACTATGAAAAGGCGTTGCGCACGGCGCTCGAAACCGCCACGCCCGGCACCGTCATCACCATTCCGCCGGGCAAACATCCAATGACCCGCAGCCTGGTGCTCAACACCAGCGGCGTCACCATCCGCGGCGCCGGCATGGACAACACCATTCTTTCATTTGCGGGGCAGATTGCCGGTGCCGAAGGCCTGCTGGTCAATGCAAGCGATTTCACGATCGAAGATCTTGCGATCGAAGACGCGCGCGGTGACGCGCTGAAGGTCAACGAAGGCAAGAACATTGCCATCCGACGCGTGCGCACGGAATGGACGCGGGGTCCGAATACTGAAAACGGCGCTTACGGTATCTACCCGGTGCAGACCGAAAACACGTTGATCGAAGGCGCTGTGGCGATTGCCGCCTCGGATGCAGGCATCTATGTGGGCCAGTCGCGCAACGTAGTGATTCGCGACAGCCGCGCGGAATTCAACGTCGCAGGAATCGAAATCGAAAATACCATCGGCGCCGATGTCTACAACAACCTCGCCACGAACAATACGGGCGGCATTCTGGTATTCAACATGCCGGACCTCGCCCAGCCGGGACATGCGACACGCGTGTACAACAACCGCGTTCTGGCAAACAACACTGCCAACTTCGGCGCGCCGGGGACGGCGGTGGCGAGCGTGCCCGCGGGTTCGGGCGTGGTCATCAACTCGAATGACCAGGTCGAAGTTTTCGACAACGAGATCGGCGGCAACAACACGGCCAATGTGTTGGTTTCCAGCTACTTCAGTGCGGGCTATTCCAATGACCGAACGACGGCCGCGTCATTCGACCCCTACCCCGAAGGCATCTACGTCTACAACAACACCTTCACACCGGGCGGCAGCGCGCCAGGTCGGGATTCGCTGAATGCGCTGCGTGTTGCGATGTTCGGCGATAGTGGCGCTCTGCCAGATGTCATCTGGGACGGTGTGCAGGACTCCGCCAAGTTCGTCGATGGCGTACTGCCCGCCCAGCTTGCGATCTGCATCGACAACGGTGCCAGCGAGCTGCTGAGCATCGATGCAGCCAACGAATCCGCCAACCCGGCCCTCGTCACCGACAGGCATCGCTGCAGCATTGCGAAGCTGCCAGCAATCGTCCTGGTGGGGCCGCTCGCTGCGACGTGAAGCGCCTCATCACGGCCGCAGGCATCTCGCTGCTCGTGTTCGGGTGCGCAGGGGACGTCGCGGGGCCGGTGCAACGCTTCGGCACAGATTCCTATCCGCAGTCCCTATCGCAATGGCGTGTGGTGCTGGCGCGCGATGATGTGCTGGAACTCGGCGAGGGCGTGCTGCCCTATGATCTGAATACGCCGCTATTCACCGACTACGCGCACAAGTTGCGCACCATCTGGATGCCGCCGGGCGCGACCGGCAGCTACAACGAAGCCGGCATTTTCGAGCTTCCCGTGGGAACGATCCTGTCGAAGACCTTCTACTACCCCAAAGCACGGGAGCCGGCCGGTGCGCTGTTGCGCAACGAAATTTCGGCGGCGGATTTCGCCGGAGACGGACTTGATCTGAATCGAATGCAGCTGCTCGAAACACGACTGCTCGTGCGTCAGGAATCCGGCTGGGATGCACTGCCGTACATCTGGGATGCGCAGCAGAAAGACGCGCACCTGGAGATTGCTGGCGACCTACAGCGTCATCAGCTGGTGGCCAGAGACTCAGACGTAAGCGAGTTGATCTACGTGGTACCCACTCGCAACGAATGTGCAGCGTGCCACGCATCCGACCATACGTCTGGAAAGCTGCAGCCGATCGGCATCGCGGCACGCCACCTGAACAAAGAGTATGAACATTACGCCGACGGCGCCGCACCCCAGCTTGAGCGTTGGGTGGCACAAGGCTATCTGGATCGCGCGCCACATTCCGCGCCTGCGAACGCTCTGTGGCAGGCTGGCGCGTTCGATGATCTGGAGCATCGCGCGCGCTCGTATCTGGATGTGAACTGCGGGCACTGCCACAACCCGCAGGGCGCGGCGGATACATCGGGTTTGTTCCTCAACAGCACCGAGACCTCGGCGCGCCGTCTGGGCGTTTGCAAGCCACCGATCGCCGCGGGACGCGGCACGGGAGGGCGCTTCGCATCGATCGTGCCGGGCGCGCCCGACGCGTCCATCCTCATTCATCGCGTCGATTCCACCGATCCAGGCGTGATGATGCCGGAACTGGGGCGCACGTCGACGCACGAAGCCGGTGTCGAACTGCTGCGTCGCTGGATCACCGCACTACCGGGCAGCTGCGGCTGAGTCAGGCCGCGACGGGTCTCGAGGTGGCGAGGCGGAGCATCGCTGCGTAGCTGGGTTGAATCTCCATTCTCGGACCAAAGCCCTTTGCGATGAGCAGACGATGCGCGTCGCCTAGACGATAGCAGGGGCATGACACCAGCAGATGATGTTCGAGGTGATAGTTGACCCAGTACGGCGCGACGAGCGCGCGCGTCAGCCAGCCCGCCTGTGTAGTGCGCGTATTGCGCAACCGATCATCGTTATCCGGCACCGCGCCGTGCTCGCCGATATTTCGGATTCGCGCGATCACCATGTGCCACGTGATTTCCGGCAGGATCCAGAGCACGAAGTACAGATACCAGTGACCGGCGGCCGTAAACACGCCCAGAAATACCAGGTTGATCAATAGATTCGGGCCCAGCCGCCGCAGACTTCGGGCGAGCCGCGCCGGCAGCGGCAGATCGGGCTTGCCGAATGAACCGCGCACTGCGGCGACACGTTGACTCATTCCAGTGCGGCCCGTCAGATCGCGCAGCACCTTGCGACGGAAACTGGCGCGGGTGATGGGAAACGGCGCCGACAGCGGCAGATCCGGATCGTTAGGCTGCTGGGTGAAACGGTGATGATTCAGGTGATACGTGCGATACGGGACAATCGACGCACCCAGCAATGGGCGATTCAACAGCCATTCGCACACCCAGTCGTTGAGCTGTGCATTCTTGAACAGGAGATGGTGCGCGCCATCGTGGCCAATCACGCCCAGCCCCAGCTGCCGTGCGCCAATGATCGGGATCGCAACCAGCACTGCCCAAAGCTGCGGCCACATCAACACCACCGCCCAGGTGGCGAAGATCACACCCCAGCAATGCGCGATCAACCTCCAATAACGCCTCGGGGATAGCCGGCGCAATGCGGTGATTTCATCGCGCGTGAAGAAATCCGTCGGTTTTTCGCGAGCGCCCATGGCAGCATTCTAGCCCTGATGAACGGCACCGGACCAATATGAAGTACGCAGGATTTGTCTCAGCGTGGCTCGTGGCCACACTTCTGCCGTTGCACGGCTGCGGCGAGAAGCCCGCTACAACCCGACCTGCTAGCGTTGCCGGAAGCATGTCCTTCGGACTGCAATCCGCGCAGCCGGATGAAACCTTTCAGATCGACGTTGCGTGGCCGCTGCCCCGCAACACGACCGGCGCGCCGCTGCCCGTGGTCTATGTGCTGGATGGCAACGGGCTATTCGCGATGGTTACGCAGATCGTGCGGGTTCTGGAGCTGGGTGATGAATTGCCCCCACTGCTCATCGTTGGCGTGGGCTATTCAGGAGAGCCGGCGGACCACATACCGACCCGGCGGATCCGCAACTTGACACCCAGTGTCGATTCGACGACGGCCGACGGCGCGCTGGGGGGCGGCGCCGCCGCCTTTCTGGCATTCATCAATACGGAGTTGAAACCGGCCATCGCGCAGCGCTTCGACGTAGACGCCTCCGACTCGACACTCGTCGGCAATTCGCTGGGCGGCCTGTTCGCTCTGTACACACTGTTCAACGCGCCGGGTTCGTTCACCCGCTACGTCGCGGGATCACCCGCGCTGTGGTGGGACGACGGCGCGCTGTTTCGCGACGAACAGGCGTACGCGATGCGAGAAGACGACCTGCGCGGACGCTTGTTCATGGGCGTCGGTGCACTCGAGAAAGATCAGACGCGCCCAAACGAGACGGGCTTCGCCATGGTGACCAACGTCGAGCGACTCACCGCCACGTTGCGCGGTCGCGCGTATCCATCGCTGCACCTCGAGACTGTGATATTTCCAGCCGAAACGCATCTGTCAGTCGTTCCAGCCATGCTCAGCCGCGGGCTGCGTTCGGTATTTTCAAGCGCGGATTGACGCGCCCCGTCAGTGGACGTCCGCGATGGTGAACTGAATATCGCCCAGCGCCCCGTAGTGGGCCGTATAGCGTCCAGGCTTGGCATCAACGACCGTTCCCAGCGCGCCGGTGATCATCAGCATCCCGGGCTCCAGCTCGTAACCCAGCGCCGCAATCTGCTGCGTCATCCAGGTGTACGCGCGATAGGGATCGCCCATCGCATCGGAGCCTTGCCCCTGTGACAGCACCACACCGTCGCGCTCGAGCGTCACGCGCAGGTCACGGATATTGGGGTCCGTCAGATGCGTAGGACCGGTAATGTAGCGATACGCTGCAACATTCGTGGCGATGACATCCGGCAGAGTGACGTGACTCATATCGGCGTATGCCAGGCGTGGCAATTCGATCACAGCGAGCATGGCCCCCGGCGCGCCATCCAATCCCACGAGAAAGCCCACTTCGAGCTCGATCTTCAGGCCCATCATATTTTGAACGCTCACGCCCGGCGCCAGCCGGTTCGGCTGAGGCAGTACGCCAACGACCGGCTGCCCGACGCCGAATTGCCGTTGGGTTGCCGCACTGGTCAAGCCTGCCTTGTAGCCCGCAACGGTGATGCCATAAACACCGCTGACCACCGCCGCCTGGATCGCGTAGGCCCGTGTGGCGCCGATATCGTCCTCTACGTCAGGGAACGCACGCTCGAGCAGCGTCGCGCTGGAAATTCGATCGATCACCTGCGCATCGACGGCTTCTGTCATCGCAGCCGGCTCGCCCGCTGAAGCGACAACCGGTACGGCGAACAACAGCAACGCGCCGACGCGCCGCAGGCTGGCCACCACAGTCAGACGTCAACTACGTCTGCGCGTTCGCGCATCGACGTGCGAGAACTGACGAGGCCCCCGACAGTTTCGACGATGCGTTTGATCGCAGGCAGCCGCGGCACCTCGAACAAGGGCTGACGGAATTCGCACATGAAGTTCACGTAGCGACGGAAGTAGGCCGTCCTCGGGCGCGGTGCCACGCCGTGTACGGACCATGGCGAGTTCAGGAACAGGACGAGCCGGTTGGACCGATACGCAACGCGTTTCGCTTCGGCGATTCGCGTAGGCAGGACACTGGAGCCATCGCCGTGCACCAGCGGTCCGGTGGCGCGGTAGAGCAGCAACTCGCCGCCCGGCGTTTCATCGCCTTCATCTCGGCAATACAGCAGCGCGTTAAAAAGCTTGTTCGGTCGATCGATATGCGGCGATCGCACGCTCGACGGTCGGGTGACCGGTGAGTTCACACCGAAGTGGCAATCGAGCGAGATTTCTTCCTCAAAGCGCACATCCTTGCGCCGCATGATCGAGCGGAAATCCTCGAGCGGACGTCCGGCAATTGCTTCGAGTGTCGGATGAATCGCGAGGAGCGCTGCGCGCACCAACGGCAGCGATGCCTGCCAGAACGCGTTTGAGACGTGGTAGGCGAAGTAATCCCGGCAGGGCTGGGAGATGCTCTGCTCGTTCAACAGCTGGGACGCCGATGACAGGTAGAGGTGATTGTTCTTCAGCGGGCCGCCGCGGCGATTGATCGCATCCACCGCCGGGAACTGGGCCACGAGCATCGCATAGGTATCCGCATCGAGCGCGTCATCCAGCACGAGGTGCGGAAATGGCTTGAGCGAAAGCTGTGCCGAGCCCACACGGGACAGCATGTGGTTCATGCGTCGCCTCGCGTGCGCGCATAGGACTGGCGCAACCCTGGATCATCGATATTCGAACCCGAGTACATGCCCTGAATCGGGAACTGAAACGGTGCGTCGCTCGTTCTGCGCAACGCCGCCACCACGCAGACATTGGGCCCGGCCGACATGACCGAGCGCAAGGCGCGGCTCAGCGGCCGGCGACCACGTTTATGTGATCGCCCGATTCCCAGCAGATGATCAATGGAACCGCGCGGGCTGCCATCCACAGCACAACGCTCCTGCAATTCCGTGCGACTTAAGACCTCACCCCCTGCCGATGCGGGCTGATCGCCGATTTCACGGCCCCGCCCGCTGGCGACTGAGAGACGGCACACCTCATATTCGTTGGCCGCAGCCAGATCGTGAAACAGGATCGGGTTGTAGCTGAAGAAACCGTGGTTGAGGAAGTTCACGAACGGCAGCACATGCAGCATCAGGCCATCCGGCTTGCACAGCGCGTGCGCGTTTGCGAATACCGCGGCCTGATTGAATACGTGCTCCCCCGTACCATTGTTGGTAACGAGGTCGAAGGTATCGCGAAAGCCATAGTGCGCGGCGAGATCGCGATTCAGGTCCATCACGAGGCTGCCGAATTTCGCATTCACGTCGATGGCGGTGTACGAGGAAAATCCTAACGCGCGATAGAAGTCAGCTGTGCTCCCCGCCAGCGCTGCATCGCGGCGCGCATCGATTTCCGCCAGCAGCGCAGCGTCGGCGCCCGCCTCGGCGCTCGCCGCAACTGTCGAGCTGGCGCGCACCAGATCACCGGGATGCGGCTTGAACGTCTGATTGCCAAGCTCGACAACTGCGGGTGAACCAGCCAACAACGGGCGAAGCTCGACGGCCAGCCGGACCATCAGCGAATTGAACGACAACGTCAGTTACCAAAGTCCCAGGTTTCCCCGGCGTGATAGCGGCGCAGCACGTTTTTCGCAATCAGGATTTTATGCACCTCATCCGGGCCGTCAGCGATGCGCAGCGTGCGCGCGCCAAGGTACATATTCGCCAGCGGCAGATCTCCCGACACGCCTGCGGCGCCCCATACCTGAATCGCCCGATCCACCACCCTGTGATACATCTCGGGTACGAATATCTTGATGGCGGAGATGTCGGTGCGCGGGTCGATGCCGCCCTCCATCTTCTCTGCGCAATGAATCGTCATCAGCCGTGCCGCCTGGATGTCGATGTACGAATCCGCGATGAAGCCCTGGATGAACTGCTTATCCTCGAGCTTTTCGCCGCCATGCACCTCACGCGTCATGGCGCGCTCCACCATCAGGTCGAACGCGCGCCACATGGAACCGATGGAATTCATGCAGTGGTAGACGCGCCCCGCACCCAGGCGGTCCTGCGCTGCCTGGTGACCCGTGCCTGTGCGCCCCAGCTGATTTTCCTTCGGCACCCGCACGTTGTCGTAAATGATCTCGCAGTGGCTGGAGGCGCGCCCCCACACCGGCACGCCGCGCACAATATTCACGCCCTTGGTCTTACGCGGCACGATGATCTGGGTCATCTTGTCGTTGCCGCCACTCGACCCATCCGCCGTGCGGCACATGACGATATAGAAATCCGCCGCGTGACCATTCGACGTGAACCACTTGTGGCCATTGATGACCCATTCATCGCCCTCGAGTACGGCGCGTGTCGTCAGCGAGCGCGGATCGGAACCGGGGTTGTTCGGCTCGGTCATCGAGAACGCTGACTGCATCGAGCCGTCCGTGAGGGGTTTCAGCCACTTCTCGTGCTGTGCGGGCGTGCCGTAGCTGACCAGAATTTTCTGGTTACCCGAATTGGGTGCAACCACGCCGAACAGCGAGGCTGCGCCGGGACTGTATGCGAGGACTTCGTTCATATAGGCGTGCTGCATGAAGCTCAGCCCCATGCCGCCGAAGTCTCGCGGCAGGTGCGGCGCCCAAAGCTTGGCCTTTTTGACCTTGTTCTGAATCTCCTGGCGCAGCTCTTTGGCTTCCTTGACGACCTGGTTGGGCGCGTTCGCGCTGTCCGAAACCCATCCCCACAGTTTGCCTTCGACCGGCAGGATGTCCTTGTTGATGATTTGCGCAGTGCCTAGACGAATCTCATTCACTTCATCGTCGAGTGTAGGGACCGGCTTTACGTTCATGGCCATGGCTGGGGTTCCTTCTTCATCTATTCGCAGAGGAGCAGCAATCTACTTCAGGGTGCGGCAACGCTGCAAACGCCTGCGGGACGCTACCCCGCAATCACGCCAGCCGTCGATCCGGAAGAACTGCCCTCAATTGCAGCTGCGATCAGCCTGCAGCGCGTACTTGCGCTGCCGCGCATCCAGGTCGCCGGCGCTGGCGGCCGTATAGCCGCGGCGTTTGATCTGGCGTATGCGTTCCAGGCCATTTCGGGCCGCATTGCATTGGCGCGCACGCGTGGCATCGCTGTGCAATTGTGCGCGTTGATCGCGTGCCTGCTGCGCGACTTGCGCGCGGCCATCGCGCAGCAGTTGCGCATCGATGCGCGCGACGCGCGCCACCTCGTCGGGGGCGAGGCCCGGCATGGTGGCGACATCGGTCGGGTCGATCTCTTGAAGTTGTCCGTTGCGGCACGGCAGATCCGTGAACAGCACGACCCCGGCGGCATCGCTGCAGCGAAAGATCAGCGCGCCGTGCGCACCAGGCATCGAAGCGGCAGCGCTGAGCAGGCAGATCCACAACGCGACGCGCTTCATCGACGATCATCTCGAGATGCTATTCATGGCAGGTTAGAAGTCGGGCGCCACGCCGCCAGGGGCCATCGGCTGGACGCTGTGTGCGCAATTGGCTTGCGAGCCAAGTCGCCGTCCAGTTCAATGCAGCCTCCCCACCCAGGTGATGCCCGTGCCAATCAATGCGATCCGCGACTTTCTGCGCCTGGAATCCGCGGCTGGATTATTGTTGATGGCAGCCGCCGTCGGTGCGTTGCTGGTGGCGAATTCGCCGCTCGCACCGCTGTACGACGGTTTTCTTCACCTGCGTCTCACGGTCTCAATCGACGATTTCGGCGTGGCAAAGCCGCTGCACCTTTGGATCAACGACGGGCTGATGGCCGTGTTCTTCCTCCTGATCGGTCTCGAGGTGAAACGCGAAGTGCTCGAGGGCGAATTGCGCAACCGCGCGCAGATCGTGCTGCCCGCCTGCGCGGCACTTGGCGGCTTCATCGTCCCCGCACTCATCTATGCCTGGGTCAACTGGCACGACGCAGTCGCGCTCGGCGGCTGGGCGATTCCGGCAGCCACGGATATCGCGTTCGCGTTGGGCGTGCTGTCCCTGCTCGGCAGCCGGGTGCCGGTGGCGTTGAAGCTATTTCTGACATCGCTGGCGATATTCGACGACATCGCCGCCATCATCGTGATCGCGCTGTTCTACACCGCGGATCTGTCGCTGACCGCGCTGGCATTGGCTCTTCTCGGCGTTTTCGCACTGGCGCTGCTCAATCGTTTTGGCGTGGTGCGCATCGCGCCCTATGTTCTGATCGGAATCGCAATCTGGCTGTGTGTATTGAAGAGCGGCGTGCATGCAACGCTGGCCGGATTCGTCGTCGCCCTAACGATTCCGCTGCGGTGCGACGAAGCAACAGACGAAGAGCCGCCGCTGCGCCATCTGGAACACATCCTGCACCCGTGGGTTGCCTATCTGATCCTGCCGCTGTTCGCATTCGCCAATGCAGGAGTGTCCTTCGCGGGCGCAACGGCAGAACAGTTGACCGGTGGTGTCGCCGCGGGCATTGCGCTGGGGCTGTTCTTTGGCAAGCAATTCGGCGTCTTTGTCGTATCCGCGCTGGTGATCCGGTTCGGCCTGGCGCCGCTGCCGAATGGCACCACGTGGCCCGCACTGTATGGGGTGGCGCTGCTCAGCGGGGTGGGCTTCACCATGAGCCTGTTCATCGGCGCACTCGCCTTCGAACATTCGCCGGTTGACTACGACGTCGCCTTGCGCGCCGCGGTTTTGATGGCATCGCTGCTCTCCGCTGGCGCCGGCTATGCGGTGCTGAGAATTTCGTTGAGGGATCCGGCACCGCGCGCCGACTGACCCCGGGGCGCGCTGTTATACTCGCCGCACTATGACAGACCTCATTTTCCCCTACGCAGATCATCCAACCCCCGGCACCACACGCGAGGTGGCCCCGGGCGTGCGCTGGCTCACCATGCCCATGGGGGGGTCGCTCACCCATATCAATCTGTATCTGCTGGACGACGGCGACGGCTGGTATGTGGTCGACACCGGCCTCGGCAATCAGGAAACGGAACGCCTGTGGCGCACACTGTTCGAGGGCGAAATGCTGGGGCGTCCCGTCAAGGGCGTCATCTGCACCCACATGCATCCGGACCATATCGGCCAGGCCGGCATGATCTCCGAGCACTTCAAATGTCCCCTGCTCATGACCCGCGCCGAGTACTACCAGGCGCGCGCCTTCAGCGGCAATGGGCCGGGGCACCATTCGAGCTGGCTCGGCCAGGTTTTCTACGAACGCGCCGGAATGCCCAGCGACTACCTCGGTCAGATGCGCGCCATGTGGGAATCGCGCGCCAAAGATACCGAGGGCTTCTCGATGCCTGCCATGCCGGCCGGCTATCAACGCATGGTGGATGGCGATGAGTTGCGCATCGGCGGCAACGACTGGGAAGTGGTGGTCGGCGCGGGTCACTCACCGGAGCACGCTTGCCTGCATTCGAAAGCGCTCGATGTGATGATCTCTGGCGATCAGATCCTGCCCATCATCACGTCCAATGTCAGCGTGCATCCCACGGAACCCGAAGCCAATCCGCTGAAGGACTGGATGGAGTCGCACGACAAATTCATGAAGACGCCCGGCGAAACGCTGGTTCTGCCCGCGCACAACCTGCCGTTCTACGGCGTGCGTGAACGGCTGCGCCAGCTCATCAATCATCACGAAGACCGCATGCTCGCCATCGAAGAGCATTGCCTCACGCCCAAGGTGGCGCGCGATCTGCTGCCCGTACTATTCAAGCGCAAGCTCGATCCGCGGCAGATGATGATGGCGCTGGGCGAGGCCATTGCTCACCTGCATCTCTTGATGCACCGCAATCGCATCGAGCGCACGCTCGGCGAAGATGGCCGCTACCACTTCCTCTCTATCGATCCGGACCTGACGCGTCGCGCCAATCCAGACCGGCACGACGCACCGGACGATAGCCCCATGTGGGTCTGATCAAACATGCCGAAAAATCGCCACTGGCGGCATCGCCTGGTGATCGTCACCTATCGCGTGGTGCGCTGGGGCCAGCGCCGGCTGCCACCGGGCGTGCGCACGCTGGTGGGTGTGCTGCTCATGATCGGTGGCGTTCTCGGCTTCCTGCCTGTGCTCGGCTTCTGGATGTTCCCGCTTGGGTTGGCCCTGGTGATCGCCGACTTTCCCTCGTTGCGCCACCGCATGGAACGCTGGTTGAACGATACGCGCCGGCGCTATCACATGGATCTGCTGAACGGGATCGATAAGGGGCGCTGACCTCAGAACAGCGAGCGATAGCCAAAGCGGAAGTAGTAGCCCGTCATAGTGAAATCCTGCACCGTCATATCCCGCTGCGTGCGGTCGTAGCCCGCCTCGAGTTCAAAGTACATGCCCCGTCGCGGTCGATAGTCCAGCCGTAGCGATGGCGCAACCGTCCACTGCGTTTGGCCGAGATCCGTGAAATCGCGGTAGTCGACGCGCAAGCGCGGATAGAACTGCCACACGTTTGCGAACGTGAACCGGTTGTTCCAGTACACCGAACTCACATCGGAATCGGGGCCTACGCCGTAGCGCAGAAACAGCGCGGAATAGGTCTGGCTGCCGAAGATCTCATCGGCGCGGAATCGCACCGAATAGTAGTAGTCCTGCCGGGACGGTGTGGCCGTGACTTCGCCCGACGCCGGTGTCGAGGAATAGTCGCTGTAGGAAATATCCGCACCCATTTCGAGCCGGCTCGAAATCCGTTTGTCGAAGCCCGTCGACGCCATCGTCAGCTCCGCTGTGCGGTCATCCGCCAGCTGCTGGATCTGATTGTCCGTGTAGGCACTCTGTAAATCAGCCAGATTGTTCATCCCCTGCCCCATCAACGCGTTTTCAGTGGTGATGTAGGGGCTGCGTCGATGATCGACGTTTGCGTATGCACTCCAGCCATTGCCGACGCGCAAGTTGGCCATCAGATAGGTGGTGTTGAGCGCGTGGTGGTACGTGTCGTAGTCCACCAACGAGAATATCGAGGCGCTATCCGTGAAGTAGCGGGTCTCCAGACCGACAGCACGCCGATCAAGCAGCCCATCGGCACGCTGTTCCATGTAGAACGGTGCGAATTCCCAGCGCCCGCCGGCCAACGATATCTCGGCATTGACGCCGTACAGCGGCCGCGCGGTGGAATAGCCGTTGTCGCTGTAGTCCACGGCGTAACCGCCCAGCGCACCCAGCATCAGCCATGGCTGCAGCGTGTATTGGATTTGAGCGCCATCGTAGCGACCCAGCACGCCCGCACCGCGCGGTGTCTGACGGCCCACGCGCACGTTGACACCCTGTTCGATCAGCTCCCCTTCCAGATAGGCGGTGGAAATCTGATATTCGATCTGGTCCTCGCCGCTCAGGTCGTACAGTTGACTCGCCGAAATCCGCAGGCCGAAATCGGTGCTCTCCGTGCGGCGATTCAGCATGACATCGGCATCGCTAAACAGCGCGTCGACGCCCACGACAGCCGAGTCGCCGTTCACGGCAACGGCATTGCGCTGATAGAACTGCGACAGCCCGCCCGTCATATCCCACGCCGAGCCGCCCCGCTCCGGTTCTTTCAGTTTCTTCTGCACCGGCAGCGAACGGGTGATCAGACCAGCGAGCCGCTGTCGAACGCGCGGCGCGGCATCGCTGTCCGGATAGGCAGCCAGGTATTGCTCGTAGATCCGTTTGGCGTGGGCATCCTGATGATTGCGCTCGCGCGCCATCGCCAGCATTTCAAGCGCCTCCTGGCGCACCGTTACCTCGTCGGACTCAGCGGCCTTCGTGAACAGCAGAATCGCCCGGTGATATTCCTGCGTCATGGCAGCCTGACGACCCTCGATCAGCGCCTGCTGATGCGGCTCGATCCCAGTGGGTTCCACGCCGCCAGGATCGCCCGTTGGCGCCGGGGCCGCGATTGCGAGCGCTGCATCCGGCGCCGCTGCCGCTACCGGCGCGCGTGGTGCTGCGCGCGAGGCGTCCACGACCGGCGTCAGCCGCAGTGCAACATGACGTGCATCGTCTTGCGGCAGCAGTTCCACGTCCATTGGCCAGGCAAGATACACCGCGAATCGGTAGCCGCCCGCCCCGCTGCCTTCGAGCACTACCCGCGCCACCGCATCGAGTTCACCGTCGAAGCTGGCATCCGACTGATCGAACTGGGCCGACATCCCCGTGGCGCGCAGGCGGATTTCAACGCGAGTCGCAGACACATCGTGCGCCGTCGTGCGCACATCTTCCGAGAACGCGAATTCGACCACCGTGCCATCACGACCGGTTTCGGCGACGCGCGCGCCGGATATCACGACGGATTGCGCTGCCGCGGCACCACACCAGAGCAGCAAGATGCCGAGCGTCAGACGGGCACGCACGCGCTCTACCACCCGCTGTCGTTGACGCGATGATGGCCGTTGCGCGTCTTGCTGATCTTCGTCAGCGTACTGTCGGTGTACGTATGACAGGACCCGGAACAGTCACGTAGTTCGGCCACCGTGTAGGTGCTCGACGGCGACTCTGTCTTCTTGTGCGAATCCGCTTTGTATTTGTTCGCGTGGCAGCCTGCACAATCCTGCGAGTAGGCGGGGAATGGCCACGCCAGCACTTCGCTGTTCGATCTATGACACGCGGTGCAGGCGAGATTGGTGCGGTGATTGCCAGGATACCCCGGGGATGTATGCACAAACGTCAGTGGCTTCCATAGATTCGTCGAATGGCAGTGGTCGCACTCCTGCGTGGTCACAAAGTGTTTCGAGCCCTTGCCGATCGCCTGCACGTTGTTGTGGCACGTACCACAGCCGCTGATCACACCCACATGATCGAAGTTCGCAGGTTTCCAGGCCACTGTGGAATGACAGACGTCGCATGACGAATTCGTGGTGATATGCGTCGGCGTTTTGCCGGTGGCCTGCGCGCCGTTGTGACAGGTTCCACAGGTGCCACCCACCACGCCCGAATGATCGAACACCGCCGGCCTCCAGCCATTCACCGTATGGCAGTTGTCGCAGGTGTTGTCGCTGGCGATATGTGTGGGCGGCTTGCCCGGCACGGTGGTGTTGTTGTGACAACCGAAACAGGTACCCAGCACATGACTGTGATCCACGGCTACCGCGGGCTTGAACGTCACGGTGGAGTGGCAGTCCTCACAGACGTTGTCGGTTGCGATATGCGTCGGCGGCTTGCCCAACGCCGCCACATTGTTGTGGCAGCCAGCGCAGTTGCCAGTGACATTTGCATGATCGAAAGTCGCCGGACGCCAGGCCAGCGTCGAGTGACACGTATCGCACTGCAGCGTGGTCTGCACGTGACCCTGCGGTTTGCCCGTGGCGGTGGCGCCGTTGTGGCACGTCGAACAACTGCCCAGTACATGGTTGTGATCAACCACTACCGCCGGTTTGAACAGCGACGTCGAATGACAGTCTTCGCAAACGTTGTCCGACTGGATGTGTGTCGGCGGCTTGCCAATCGCCTGGACGTTGTTGTGGCAGGCCACGCAATTGCCCGACACGTTGGAGTGATCGAAGGTGGCAGGCCGCCATGCAAGCGACGAATGGCACGCGCCGCAGTCGAGCGTCGTGAGCACATGGCCGCCCGGTTTACCTGTCGCAATTGAGCCGTCGTGACACTGGGAACAGCTGCCCAGCACGTGGTTGTGATCTACTGTCACCGCGGGCTTGAACGCATTGGTGCCGTGGCAGTCCTCGCAAACATTGTCCGTGCGGATATGCGTTGGCGGCTTGCCGATGGCGTTGACGTTGTTGTGGCAGGCAACGCAATTTCCGGACACGTTGGCGTGATCGAAGCTGGCCGGTCGCCACGCCAGCGGCGAATGACATGCACCGCAATCGAGACTGGTGGGGATATGCCCGCCGCCTTTGCCGGTGGAGATGGAGCCGTCGTGGCATTGCGCGCAATTGCCGAGCACGTGGTTGTGATCCACCGTCAACACCGGCGTCCACGCAGCGACCTGGTGGCAGTCCTCACAGATATTGTCGGTGCGAATGTGCGTGGGGCCTTTGCCGATGGCCTGCACGTTGTTGTGGCAGCTGCCGCAGCCGTTGACGATGCCGTCGTGACTGAACATGGCGGGTTGCCACGCCAGTGTCGAATGACAACTATCGCACTGCGCGATGGTGGGAATATGCCCGCTGCCCTTGCCGGTGGCGCGGTTGCCGTCGTGACACGACGCACAACTGCCCAGCACATGATCGTGATCCACCATCACGGCCGGTGCGAAGAATGAAGTGCCGTGGCAGCTTTCGCAGACGTTGTCAGTGCTGATATGGCTGGGGCTCTTGCCCGTAGCATTCACCCCGTTGTGACAAGAGGTGCAGCCATCCACGATACCCGCGTGGTCGAACAGCGCGGGCTTCCAGGCGAGCGTGGAATGACAGTCGCTGCACTGCGCGATGGTTGGCAGATGCTGCATCGGTTTGCCGGTGGCGGTGCGGCCGTCGTGGCAACTCGTGCAACTGCCGAGCACGTGGTTGTGATCAACCGCCAGTACCGGGTCCCAGAAATTCGTCGTATGGCAGTCTTCGCAGATTGCGTCGCTGCGGATGTGGCTGGCAGATTTTCCGGTTGCCTGTACACCGTCGTGACAACTCGCACAGTTGCTGGTGATGCCGGTGTGGTCGAACGCCGCGGCGATCCAGGTCACCGTGTTGTGGCAAAGCTCGCAGTCATTGGACGTCTGCGGATGCCAGATGGGTTTAGAAGATGCATAGCTGCCGTTGTGGCACGACTGGCAGGTGCCGTATACCTCGGCATGATCGACGACAGGCACGGATGCCCAGGTGGTTGTGACGTGACAACTCTCGCACGCAGCGGATGTCAGCATGTGAGTGGCTGAACGCGCGGTGGAGGCAATGAAATTGCTGCCATCGTGGCAGGCACCGCAGTTTCGCGGCGTGCCCTTGAACACGCCACGGACGTGGCATGACTCGCACTCCACCGAGCGATGCTTACCGTCGAGTTCGAACCCGGTCGCGAAGTGATCGAAGTTGGCGCTCAACGCATGTGCGCCGAGCGACCAGCTCGCCAGCAGCAACACGCCCAGCGCGGGCACTAATCTCTTCAGTCGCAAAATTCACCTGCCTGACTTCACCTTCCCAGCAGCGCTGTATCGGTGAACGATTCAGTCGAGTGGCATCGGCCGCAATCCGTGCCGAAGCGGCCGTCGTGGACATCGTCTGTCACATGACAGCTGATGCACGCACGCGACAGTATGACTTTGTCGTGCAGGGGTACTTTGTGACACGCAGCACATTCCAGATCCGCATGTCCGCCCGTGAGCGGATATGTGGTCTGCTTGTCGTGATCGAACTGCCAGCGGTCCCAGCCGTTCGGATTGTGGCAAGTGCCGCACGCCGGTCCGAGCGCACCTTTGTGGTAGTCGCGTTTGCCGTGACAGTCGCCGCACACCTGCGACGTATCAGCAAATTCCAGATTCGAATGACACGCTTCGCACGCAGCGGATGCATGCATGCCGATCAGAGGAAATTGCGTAAAGCC
>JAQBCT010000290.1:0-2528 GCA_032124855.1 Gammaproteobacteria bacterium | reverse complement strand
GCGGTGGCGCCGCTGCCGTGGCCCTCGTGACGATCGATCCACACGGTATCGAAGCCGAGGGCGGCGGCGGGCGCGATATCGTGATAACGGCTCTGCGCGACGTGCAGGACGCGCGCCTTGGGTAGCCCAAGGCGTTGCAGCGCCGTTTCGAACATGCGCACGTCGGGTTTGTAGGCACCGACCTGTTGCGCGGTGATCACCTGGTCGAAATTGGTACCGAGGCGTAGCAGGGTGAGATCGAACAGATCGTCGTCGATGTTGGAGACGACGGCGAGTTGGAAGCGTGTGCCGAGCGTTTTCAACGCGGGGACGCTGTCGGGGAAGGGTCGCCATTCGCCCACGCTGTCCGCAAAGCCATCCAGCACGTCGGCGGTGGGCTGGAATGTCAGCCGTTCGGCCAGTGTGCGCAGCACCCCGGCAAGTACCTCACGATAAGGCGTGTAGCCACTGGCCTGCAGGGCGGCTTCTGCGCGGCCGAAGAACTCGAGTAGAAAACTGTCCACCACGTGAATGTCGTGGGACAGTAACAACGGCTGCAGGTACGCGGTCAATCCCGCCTCCCAATCGATCAGCGTGCCGTAACAATCGAAGGTGATGGCGTCGTAGCGGTCGGGGTCGATGCGGTCGGTCATGTGTCTCGCTCAATCCGTTTGAATCTTGTCGACGATCAGGCCGAAGAAGCCGTGATTGTCCGCGTTTGCGAAAAACCAGCCCAGATGCATACGGCACTCCTCACATTGCGCATGGCGCCAGTGGTATCCGGCGAACCAGGTATCGGCCGCCTGCGGCGACCCGCTGACGATGCAGCCCAGCGCCTCACGGTAGCAGGCGACATCGAAATGAAAGCCGTGCGGATTGACGAAGTGATGCTCGTGCGTGCCAGCTACTTCAAGGCGGTGATCGATGTGGCTCACCACATGGGAACAGGTCGCACAGTAGACATAGC
The DNA here is from genome assembly GCA_032124855.1 of Gammaproteobacteria bacterium. GTDB lineage: Bacteria > Pseudomonadota > Gammaproteobacteria > Pseudomonadales > Azotimanducaceae > DATJGR01. Next base: position 1,582 of record JAQBCT010000290.1, on the reverse strand, counting down.
CCTTCTTCGCGCGCGTTTCATCGGCGAGGGCTCGCTTGAGCGCGGGGTCAAGGATGCCTTGACGGGCTTTGTCTACGACGTCGATCATCGCGGTGAAGAATACACGGGGTCGGTCGTTGCAGAAATTCGCCACCATTTACAAACGCGCCGCGCAGCGCAAGGGCGGCGTCGATGCGCTCGAGGCCCTGCTGCCCAAATCCAAATCCACGGCGCGGCTGAAACGCATGCCGGATGATCGATATCTGGCCGAGATGACCAAGTGCGTTTTCCGGTCGGGCTTTGTCTGGCAGATCATCGAAAACAAATGGTCCGGTTTCGAAGCGGCATTTGGCGGATTCGATGTCACTGCGTGCGCGATGATGAGCGATGAAGACCTGGAGCGACTGTCGGGCGATACACGCATCGTGCGAAATGCGGGGAAGATTGCGTCCGTACCCGTCAATGCGGCGCTCCTTCGCGAATTGAAGTCCAGCCACGGTGGATGTGGCGCGTATCTCGCGGCATGGCCAGTCGAGGATATCGTCGGACTCTGGCAGGACTTGAAACGGCGCGGCGGTCGCCTGGGGGGTAATACGGGCCCGTTCTTTTTGCGCTTCGTCGGCAAGGATACGTTCATGTTGTCATCTGACGTGGTGATGGCGCTGATCGCGCAGAATGTGGTGGACAAGGCGCCGACCGGGCGCCGCGCGCTGGCGGCCGTGCAGGAGGCTTTCAACACCTGGCGAGGCGAAAGCGGCCGCACGCTGGCGGAGATCTCGCGCACGCTCGCCTGCTCGGTGGGTTGAGATGACAGCCGATTCCAAACGCGACATCGACGGGCTGCTGGCGGCGGGGCGCATCGTGCGCGCGGCATTCGACGCGATGCGGGCCGCGGCGCAACCGGAGATGACCACAGCGGAACTCGATGCCGTGGGCGCTGCCGTGTTGCGCGAGCGTGGTGCGCAATCCGCACCGCAGCAGATGTATCAGTTTCCCGGCGCCACCTGCATCAGCGTCAACGAGGAAGCAGCACATGGCATTCCGGGCGCGCGCCGGCTGCGCGGAGGCGATGCAGTGAACGTCGACGTCTCGGCGAGCTTCAACGGCTACGTCGCTGACATGGGTGAGTCATTTGTGATTGCGCCGGCACCGGCCGCGAAGCTGCGTATCTGCCGCGCCGTTCGCCAGGCCGTATCTGATGCGCTGCGTCGCGTGCGCGCCGGGCGCTCACTCAACGTGATCGGGGAAGCGGTGCAGCGCGTGGCGGATCGGCAGGGCTATCGCATCATCGGCAACCTGGCCAGCCACGGCGTGGGCCGCGCGCTGCACGAAGAGCCGAGCTACGTGCCGCGGCACAACCCGCGCGAGCGGCGCACGTTGCGCGAAGGCATGGTGCTGACCATTGAGCCCTTCTTCACCACCGACCCCGATGATGTTTATGAGCAGGCCGACGGCTGGACACTGAGCTGTGGGGCCGGCCATCTCGTGGCGCAATTCGAACACACGCTCATCGTCACCCGCGGTGCGCCGATCGTGGTGACGGCGTAGGAGGGGCTTCAGCCCCGATCCTTGTCGCAGGCTTCTCCAACAAAGATCGGGGCTG
>JAQBCT010000289.1:0-4993 GCA_032124855.1 Gammaproteobacteria bacterium | reverse complement strand
CTCATCGACGCAGACCCCGTCTGAGTCGGCCACAATCGGTCGAAGAGAGGATCGAGTCCATTCGAATGCTTGCAAGGTGCGTTCGAAAGTTCGGTCCGAGGAAACCCGCAGCGGCAACGCTAATTCCTGCAGGTGACTTCGCCAAGCTTCTTGGTCAGCAGTTCGTTCTCCCGATAGTCGATGGGAATAACGACCAGGCTGGGTCCCTTTTCTGCGAACGCTGTCTCGAGCGTTCGCTTCAGTTCATCGCTTTTGGTGCAGACGTGTCCATGCCAGCCAAATGCGCTGGCGAGCTGGAGCCAATCGGGGTTGCCGAATTCGAGGTCGGTATGGCGGCCGAATTCGTTCGTCTGCTTCCACTTGATGAGTCCGTATCCGCCGTCCTCCCACACCATGACGACGATGTTGCTGTCGAGTCGACGTGCAGTCTCCATCTCCTGGACGTTCATCATGAAGCCGCCGTCGCCGTTGATGGCGAGGATCCGTCGGTCGGGGTGTACCAATGCAGCGGCGATTGCGCCGGGCAGCGCACCACCCATCGAGCAGAATCCATTCGGCACGAGGCAGGTGTTCGGTTCATGGCATTGATAGAAGCGCGCGATCCACATCTTGTGCGCTCCTACATCCGACAAGAGGACGTCGTGCGGGCCCATCACCTGGCGAACGTCCCAGAGTGCTTTCTGTGGCCGGATCAGGCCCTGTGTGTCGTCTTCGGCGAATTCCCGGATGTCCTCCCACATCTGCTGGCGCGTGTTTCGTTGCTGCGTCAGATCCAGTTGCAGTGGCCCGTGTTTCTCGATGCGTTCATTGAGCATCCACAATGAATGCGCCAGGTCGCCAACCAGCTCAACGAGGGGCATGTACTTGTCATCGATCTCCGCCGGCAGGAAATCACCGTGGATTACCCGTTTGTCGCCGTTTGGATTCCAGAGACGCGGATGATACTCGACCATATCGAGACCCAGCGTGATCACCACGTCTGCATCATCGATCGCGAGGTTCATGCGGTCCTTCGTCCCCAGCCCGACCGTATAGAGGCAGTACTCGGCATCCATGTCGACGCAGCCCTTGGCCATGAACGTGCTGACGACGCCAATGCCGGTGCTCTCGCAAAGGCGCCGGAGCTGCTTGCTCGCACGGCGGCGAATGCACCCGTTGCCGGCAATGATGATCGGACGTTTGGCCTGACGCAGGATCTCGAATGCGCGATCGACGACTTTGTCATCGGTGACCGCACGGCGGAACCGGTGAACGGGCAGCGGCACTTTGTCGCAGCTGAGTTTCGCCAGATCCTCTGGCAGTTCGATCAGTACCGCGCCCGGTTTTTCGGTGCGGGCGACGCGAACGGCCTTGCGCACCATTTCTGGGATGTTGTCGGGGTGGCGTACGCTCGCTGCCCACTTCGTCACCGGCTCAAACATGCCGACGACATCCATCACCTGATGCGACTCCTTGTGCAGTCGTCGCGTTGATCCCTGCCCAGTCAGCACGAGGATCGGTGCGTGGTCCATGTTGGCGTCCGCAACACCGGTGATGAGGTTTGTTGCGCCGGGGCCGAGCGTGCCGAGGCAACCGGCAGGATTGCCAGTCAGACGTCCGTACGCCTCCGCCATGAACGCAGCGCCCTGCTCGTGTCGCGTCAGAATGAAACGAATTTTTGTCGAACGTTCCAGCGACATCATGAAGTCTGCGTTCTCTTCGCCCGGCACGCCGAAGATGTATTCGATCCCTTCTTCTTCCAGGCATCGCACGAACAGATCGGCTGCATTCATCGAGATTTCCTCAGTCGAACTCAAACGACCCCGTAGGCGATCATCGCATCGGCAACCTTTATGAAGCCCGCAATGTTTGCGCCGCGGACGTAGTCGACGTAGTCCGTGCCCGCCACCTTTCCATACTCGACGCAACGCTCGTGGATTCCGCTCATGATTTCCCGCAACAGCTTCTGCAGCTCTGCTTCCTTCCAGGTAATGCGTGCGCTGTTCTGGCTCATCTCCAGTCCTGACACCGCGACGCCGCCCGCATTGGCCGCCTTGCTTGGGGCGAACAGTACTCTTGCCTGCGTAAACGCATGAATCCCGTTCTGTTCCGTGGGCATGTTTGCCCCTTCCGAAACCCCGATACAGCCGTTCTTGATCAACAACTTCGATTCCGCTTCGCTCACCTCGTTTTGTGTGGCGCACGGAAATACTAGTTCGCCCGGTACGCTCCACGGACGCGCGTTGGGGTGGAATTCGGCCTTGTACTGCGTTGCGTATGGCTGCAGACCGCTGCGTTGCTTGGTCTTCAGATCGATGACGTAGGCGAGGCGTTCTGCGTCAATGCCATGCTTGTCGTAAATGAATCCGGAGGAGTCTGACAACGTCACCACCTTGCCACCCAACTGGTTGATCTTCTCCACGGCATAGGTGGCGACGTTGCCTGCGCCCGACACCAGACAGGTCTTGCCCTCGATTCCATTTCCGGCGCGCTCGAGCATGTCGTGCATCATGTAGACAGTGCCGTAGCCGGTGGCTTCAGTGCGGATGGGGCTGCCACCGTATTCACGACCCTTGCCTGTCAGCACGCCCGTGAATCGACTGGTTATGCGCTTCCACTGGCCGAACATATAGCCGATCTCACGGGCACCCACGCCGATGTCCCCGGCCGGAACGTCGATATCCTCTCCTACATGGCGGTAGAGTTCGGTCATGAACGATTGGCAGAAGCGCATCACTTCGTTGTCGGACTTACCGCGCGGATTGAAATCCGAACCACCCTTGCCACCACCCATCGGCAGTCCCGTCAGACTGTTTTTGAACGTCTGTTCGAACGCCAGGAATTTCATGATGCTTTGATTGACGCTGGGATGAAATCGGATGCCCCCTTTGTAGGGTCCGATCGAATTGTTGTTCTGCACGCGATACCCGCGATTCACCCGAATATTGCCGCTGTCGTCCTCCCAGCAGACTCGAAAGCTGATGACGCGATCGGGCTCTGCGATGCGCCGCAGGATCTGCATCTTGTGATACTTTTCCTTGTCGGCGATGAAGTCGAAGACGTTGACAGCGACCTCATAGACAGCCTGGTGAAATTCGGTTTCGCCGGGATTGCGTCGTATCAGGCCGGCCATGAATTGATCCAGGCCAACGTGATCTGAAATCGCCATTCGCAGACTCCCCTTCTCGGTGGTGCTCACTGAAGACTCTTCTCGAAACCGTCGCCAGACAGACGCAACGTCGATGCGCCGATCAGTCGTTCGTCAATCGACCGACCTTGGGATCATATCCTTCATTGCGTGAGCGACGAACCGGAATTTGGGCTCATCACTGACATGCGCGTGTCGATGGCCTCGGCAGCGTACCTTGCACAATCGTGGCGCGCCATGGACGATGCCTGCACGTCAACTCCATCGCGGATCCGACAGTGGGACGAACTCGATCGACGACTCGGGATGCCGGCGACAAGCCTGCGCTGTGAACGATCAAACGCTATCCGTCGGCGCAAAGCTCGACGACTTCAAGATCACACTGATCCTCGGTCAAGGCGGATTCGGCGTCACCTATAAGGCCGTCGATGAACGACTGCTGCGCGACGTCGCCATCAAGGAATATCTGCCGGCGCAGTTCGCCTACCGTGACGACACGGCTACGGTGCGTCCGCGCAGCCCGCAAGACGTGGAGGTCTTTACCTGGGGATTGAACCGGTTCATCGACGAAGCGAGGGCCCTGGCCAAGTTCAAGCACCCCAATATCGTCGCTGTCATCCGCTACTTCGAGGCCAATGGCACGGCCTATCTGGTGATGGAGTATGAGGAGGGCAAGGACCTCGAACGATGGATCCTGGGTCGCTCCGAAGCGATTCCCGAAGCGCTGCTGATCGATCGAATTGCGCTGCCGCTCCTCGATGGACTGACCAAGATCCACGATGCCGGTTTGCTGCATCGGGATATCAAACCCGAAAACGTGTTCATCCGTCGCGACGGAAGCCCGTTGCTGATCGATTTCGGTTCGAGTCGTCCGCACGGTCAGGGGCAAAGCAGCAACCTCACGAGCATCGTGTCTGCGGGCTACTCGCCGTTTGAACAATACGGCGGCGCGAACCGGCAGGGTCCGTGGAGCGACCTCTATGCGTTTGCTGGAACGCTCTATCGAATCGTAGTCGGCAAGGCGCCGACCGACGCGATCGCGAGGCATCAGGGTATTGTCCAGCCCAGCGCTGTGGACGCCGCGGCCGGTCAGTACAGCGAACAGCTCTTGCGCGCCATCGACCAGGCGTTAGCGCTCGACCCCACTGAGCGTCCCCAGTCCGCGGCTGAGTTCGAAGCACTGCTGCCGGGTGGGCGCGCTTCGATCGCGGATACGTCTGCCGCGACTCAGCTGCGGCGGCCCGCGAAAGGAAAGCAATCCAGTCGCGCACGCGCCGTTGCACTTGTGGTGGGCGTCGTGGTGGTGATTGCTGCAACGGGTGTGTTTGTCTGGCCGACGTTGCAACAACGCACCCAGACAGCGCCGATCGACCCCGCCGTGTCGCCAGCGCGGGTCGAGCGAGCTGACGACAGCGTAGCCGGTCCCGCTCCACCTGCGACGGGTGTAGCGACGTCGGCGGCGTCAGTTGATCCGCTGGATGAGCGCGCAATCTTTGCCGACTGGAACGTTCCTGAAGATGTCGAGAACTATCGCAACAATCAGATTGCGGGTGCGCTTCTGGCCTATACGGCGAACAAGGAGAAATTCGATGACTGTCTCGCGGCCGGCTGCGAAGAGCAGGCCGCGCTGATGGAAAAACTGGGTGAAGCGCTGCGGGGTTATGAATGGTCGCGCGGCAACTTCCAGGGGATCGTTCGTCTTGAGAATCCCCGCCGTCTGTCAAATGAGCAGTGCTTGTTCCTGATCGATGTCGATGAAACGCTGCGAGATGGCAACAACGAGCGACGGCAACACCGAAGTTACTGTACGCGCGACGGCTACGACCGGCGCGTGGAGCGAGCGGGATTGATTACGGGCGGGCCAAT
>JAQBCT010000288.1:0-4913 GCA_032124855.1 Gammaproteobacteria bacterium | reverse complement strand
GCGGCGGGGCCACGCGCCACGTGCGCGGCACTCATGGCTGTCATGAAGTTCTGGCTCGATCTGGGTGTGGATGGGTTTCGGGTCGATATGGCGGCGAGTCTCGTCAAGCGTGATCCGGCGGCGGTGGCCATCCGGGAGCTCTGGCGCGAAATCCGCGTCTGGCTGGATGCGAACTATGACGAGCGTGTGCTGATCGCCGAGTGGGGCAATCCGGAACGCGCCATCGACGCCGGCTTCCACGCGGACTTCATGCTCCACGTCGGCGTACCCGGCTACGATCATCTCGTGTTGGGCCCCACGACGTTTCCAAAGCGCGCCGCGCTGCCTTACTTCGATTCGCGGGGCGCCGGCGACTTCGAGCGCTTCTGGCGGGCGTTTGATTTTCAGCACAGGCGCGTGGCCGGCCGCGGCCTCATCAGTCTTGCGACGGGCAGTCACGACTTTTCACGCGCGCGGCACGGTCGCAGCGACGACGATCTGAAGGTGCTGTACACCTTCCTGTTCACCTGGCCGCAGTTGCCGGTGCTGTACTACGGCGACGAGATCGGCATGTACTATCTTGAGGGTCTGCCCAGCAAGGAAGGCGGCTACGAGCGAACCGGGTCGCGCACGCCCATGCAGTGGGACGACTCGGTCCTCGGTGGCTTCTCGACCAGCGCGTCTGCCACGCCGTATCTGCCGCTCGATCCAGCGGCGGAGCGGCCGACAGTGGCTGCGCAGCGCGCAGATCGTGCTTCGCTGTGGCATCACGTGGAGCGGCTGATCTATCTGCGGGTCACGGAGACCGACCTGTCCGCCGATTCGCCACTGGAAATACTGAGCGAGGCGACCAACGGCTACCCGCTGGTGTACCGGCGCGGAGCTGCGCTGGTGGTGGCGGTGAATCCGAGTGAGGCCACCCACACCGTCTCGTTGCCACCGATGGGCGATGCGGCGCCCGTGCTGGAGCAGCGCTGCCACTTGAGTCATCGCGCGGGGCGATGGCAGCTGCGCGTGGGGCCGCGCGGCTATGGCGTGTACACCGTGCGATGACGGAGCGACGCCAAATCGCGGTGTGGGGCGCCATTTTCGTGGCCGTGCTGCTGTGGTCTGCAATCGACCCCAGGGATCGCTATACGTGGTGGCTGGAAGTGGTTCCGGCTTTGCTCGCCGCAGTGATCCTTGCCGCCACGCGCCGGCGCTTCCCGCTGACGCCGCTCGTGTATTGGGCAATCCTTGGCCACGCTCTCGTGCTGATGGTGGGCGGACACTACACGTACGCCGAGGTACCGCTGTTTGACTGGTTGCGCGAACCGCTGGGCTGGCAGCGCAACAACTACGACAAGGTCGGTCATTTCGCCCAGGGTTTCGTTCCCGCGCTGGTGGCGCGCGAACTGCTGCTTCGGCTGACGCCGCTGCAACGCGGTGCGTGGCTCAACTATCTCGTCGTGAGCGTTTGTCTCGCCATCAGTGCGTTCTATGAACTCATCGAGTGGTGGGTGGCATTGCTGAGTACCCAGGCAGCGGATTCGTTTCTCGGCACGCAGGGGTATATCTGGGATACCCAGTCCGATATGGCCTGGGCGCTGTTCGGTGCGACGATGGCGCTGCTGATCTGCACGCGGCTGCATGATCGACAACTGAGCGCGCTCCTTCGTCGTACCGCGTAGGAGGGGCTTCAGAGGGTGTCGTAAAAGTCCGATCGGAACTTGTGGGAGCGCCTTCAGGCGCGATTGACTCTCATGGAATCAGACAGTTGATCGCGGCTGAAGCCGCTCCCACAATCTATCAGGACACTTTAACAACACCCTCTGAAGCCCCTCCCACGAGAGCGGATCGCGGCGGACGCCGCGCCTGCCAACTGCCACCACCAAGGGCGAGCAAACTGTGACCCGCAACCCGTGATTAACGCCGCCGCGTCGCTATAATGCGCGCGGCTTCACATTCCGACATTCACGCCTCGCGGGGATCCATCGATTGGCTGCACTACTCACAGGACGTGGGCTGCGCTGTGAACGCGACGGGCGACTGCTTTTCGATGCGTTGGATCTGGACATCGAGGGCGGCGCCATCGTCGAGTTGACCGGCCCCAACGGCAGTGGCAAGACCACGCTGCTGCGCTGCCTCGCGGGACTGACCGGCGATTTCGATGGCAGTGTCGAGCGGTTCGCGCCCATCAGCTATATCGGCCACCGCGGCGGCCTGAACGCGCAGCTCACACCGCTGGAAAATCTGCGCTGGTATGCGGCGGTCGAAGGTGCGCCGGCCAGTGCCGCGATGCTCCAAGCGCTGCTGGAGCAGGTGGGTCTGGCGGGTTGTGCGCTGACACCCTGTCAGCAGCTCTCCGCCGGGCAGCAGCGCCGTGCCGCGCTGGCACGTCTGGGTTTCGTCAGTGCGCCGCTGTGGTTGCTGGATGAACCGCTCACGGCACTGGATGAATCCGGCTGCGCACTCGTGCGCGACCTGTTGCAGGCGCATCGCGCCGCCGGGGGCGCAGCGGTATGCGCCACCCATCAACCGTTGCAACTGGCCAACGTGCAGCACACGCCGCTCGGTGCGGCCGCGTGAGTGTCACCGTGTGGCAACGGCACCCCAGCGTATCGCGTGCATTCGCGGCGCAGCTGCGCCGCGATCTGACCATCGCGTTTCGTGCGCCGGGCGAGCTCGTCAATCCGCTGATGTTCTACATCATGGGCATCGCGCTGTTTCCGCTGGGTGTGGGACCCGGCGCGGAGCGGCTGGCCGAGATGGCCCCCGGGGTGCTGTGGGTGCTGGCGCTGCTATCCACGCTGTTGTCGCTGGATAGCCTGTTCCGGCGCGATTTCGACGACGGTACCCTCGAACAGCTGGTGCTGAACGTGGATCCGCTGTTCACCGGCGTGCTCGCCAAGGTGTTGGCGCATTGGCTGGTCACGGGGCTGCCGCTGGCGATCCTCTCGCCGGTGGCGGCGTTACTGCTGTTTCTGCCGGCATCTGCAGTACCCACATTGGTGGCCGCATTGCTGCTGGGCACCCCCATTCTCAGTCTATTGGGCGCAGTTGGGGCCGCGCTGACGGTTGCGCTGAAGCGCGGCGGCCTGCTGCTGACGCTGATCACGCTGCCTCTGTACGTGCCCGTGCTGATTCTGGGGGCCGGCGCCGTGGCCGCACAGATCAACGGTGTCGATCCTGCGGCGCAGCTGGCCTGGCTCGCTTCCATCCTGGCATTGATGCTGACGCTGACCCCCTTCGCAGCGGCGTTGGCGCTGCGGGTATCCCTGGAGTGACGTTATGAGCTGGTTGGTGACGTGGTGGCACAGGCTGAGTTCGCCGCGCTGGTTCTTCACAGTGAGCCGACGCTGGACCGGTCCCCTACTGACGCTGGGACTGATCGGCATGCTGATCGGGCTGGGATGGGGGCTGGCGATCGCGCCGCCCGACTACCTGCAGGGCAACAGCTTCCGCATCATGTACCTGCACGTGCCCACGGCGATTCTCGCCGAGTCGTGCTACCTGCTGATGGGTGTGGCGGGTGCCATTGCGCTGATCTGGCGTATCAAGCTGGCCGACATGGTGCTCGTGGCGGCGCCGCCGATTGGTGCGACGTTCTGTGCGCTGGCGTTGCTGACGGGTGCCATCTGGGGCCGCCCGACGTGGGGCACGTGGTGGGTGTGGGATGCGCGCACCACATCGATGCTGGTGCTGCTGTTTCTCTACTTCGGTGTGATGGCGCTGCGCCAGGCCGTGCCTCGTGAGGAAAGCGCGGGTCGGGCCTGCGCCATACTGGCCATCGTCGGCATGGTGAACATCCCCATCATCAAATATTCGGTCGACTGGTGGTTGACACTGCATCAACCGTCCACGTTCAAACTCACCGGCGCGCCCTCGATGCCGAGCGAAATGTATCTGCCGCTGCTGGTCAGCGTGATCAGTTTCTATCTGTTTTTCGCGGCGGTACTGCTGATGGGAATCGGCAATGAAATCCTGCGTCGCGAACAGCGCACGCAGTGGGTGAACGAGCTGATGCAGGGTCGCAGCGCATGAGTTTTGACAGCTGGCACGATTTCTTCTACATGGGCGGCCACTATCTGTACGTATGGCTGTCGTATGGCATTGGATTGGGCGGCGTCGTGATGCTGCTGGCGCGACCCGTGCTCGCGCGGCGCCGTTTGCTGGCTCAGTTACGCCAGCAGGCACGACACACATCGCAACAGGAGATCGCGGACGATGCATCCCATTCGGCGTAAGCGCCTCGTCGCGGTGCTGTTTCTGCTGGCCGGTGTGGGCATCACCGTCGCGCTGGTGCTGCGCGCGCTGAATGAGAATCTGAATCTGTTCTATCCACCGGCGGAGGTGGTATCCGGCGCAGCGCCTGTTGATGCGCGCATCCGTGCCGGCGGCATGGTGAAGGAGGGCAGCGTGGAACGCATCAACGACGGCGTAGAGGTGCACTTCGTGGTTACGGACCATCAGGGCGCAGACTTCACAGTGAGTTATGTCGGCATCCTGCCGGATCTGTTTCGCGAGGGGAAAGGCGTGCTGGCCACCGGTAAGCTCGGTCGCGACGGCGTCTTTCGGGCCGAAGAAGTACTCGCCAAGCACGACGAAAACTATATGCCGCCCGAGCTGGCCGGCATGGGTAAAGCAAATGATTCCTGAACTCGGTCATCTGTCCCTCATCATCGTCTTCGTGCTGGCCACGTTGATGGCGGCGGTGCCGCTGGTGGGTGCCGCGCGTGGCGCTCGCGCATGGATGCGCTCGGCTTTTACGCTGGCAGGTGGCGTGTTCGTGTTTGCGGCAGTTTCGTTCGGCTGCCTGGTATATGCATTCGTCACGGATGATTTCTCGGTGCGCTACGTGGCATCGAATTCCAATTCTCTGCTGCCGTCCTACTTCAAGGTGGCGGCAGCGTGGGGTGCGCATGAGGGTTCGTTTCTGTTGTGGATTCTCATCA
>JAQBCT010000287.1:0-3090 GCA_032124855.1 Gammaproteobacteria bacterium | reverse complement strand
TACCCCAGGAAGATATTGGCGTGGTGCTGGTGATGCGCCACAATGCGATCCCGGTCGCACTTGGCGATTCCGCCTGGGAAAAATACAAGCTCGGCGAGATGTTTAATATTACCGACTATGACACTGGCGCGCCCGCCGTGCGCAATCCCTTTTACCTCACAATGGGGGAAGGGTTTCTTCCGGACATGGCGCTGCAAAAGTTGATCGGCCGCGGCGTGAATGTGGGGGCCTGCGACATGGCCATTCACCACTATTCGGGTGTCGCCGCCAAGGCGATGGGCCTGCGGCACGAGGACGTTAAGGCCGACTGGAACCATTCGGTGCTGCCCGGCATCACCCACATGCCATCAGGCCTGGTGGCGTGCCAGGGCGCGGTCTCGCGCGGTTGCGCGTATCTCTACGCCGGCTAATCGCCGCAAATGCACCAAACTTGATGTCGCGCAACGGGGCCGGCTCACGGCCCCGTTTCTCTTTGTTGCAAAAATGGCCGTAGCCGGTTTCCGGCGCTGCTCATTTGCGGGGATCAAAACGCTTGGTTAAGAAGGCTCTCGCAGTCCTTGGCGTGTGTGTCATCCTTCTCGGCGGATCGACCACGGCGCTCGCGCGCCCCACCATCGATGAATTGCGGGCCCGTCCGGTACTCGACGACTACGAAGCCAATGTCGTCTTCGGCTATGACATCGTGATGGATACAAACAAATATGCCGGACGTTACGCCGGCAACGCCTTGCGTTGCAGCAGTTGCCATCTGGCAGGCGGAACACAAGCGGACGGATTCCCACTGAACATTGCCGGCGTCTATCCCAAGTGGCGCTCAAAGAATGGCGTACGCAACGGCATTGGAAAGCGCATCCGAGACTGTTTTCTGTTCAGCCTCAACGGCATTATGCCGCCGGAGGAGGCCCCCGAAGTTCTGGCGGTGGCGGCGTATATCCATTTCCTGTCCGACGGCGAAGTCATAGGCAGTCCACCGAAAAACTGGGGCGTGCCGACCTTGCCGGACACCGGCGACGATCCGAATCCGGCGCGCGGCCAGGTGATTTATCAGCGCGAGTGCGCCGTCTGCCATGGCGCAAATGGTGAGGGTAATGGCCCGTTTCCACCGGTATGGGGGCTGAACTCCTACAACGCCGGCGCGGGACTCAACAATGTCCAAAAACTGGCCGGATTTGTCTGGGCCAATATGCCGTTGGGAAAAGAGCGCAGCCTCACGCATCAGGAAGCGCTCGACGTGGCCGCGTTTATTCACATCCAGCATCGCCCGTTCGACCCGCGCGAAGGGCGCTTGTTAAAACTCGCAGAACGGGTCTATCACCGTGTTGCCGAAATTTTCGGGAAGTCAGAGCCGTGACGGCTCCGCTAACAATCGTGCATTGGCCGGAAATGCAATGAGCCTGTTGCGCGAAGCGATACCGGATTTTTCATGGTGGCGCTCAGTCAATTTGCAACGCGAAAGCTTCTCCGGAATTACCGGAGCGGTGCTCGTCATTCCCCAGGCCATCACATTTGCCTATCTTGCCGGCGTCGCGCCCGAATACGGATTGTACTGCGCCATATTCGTCGGATTGCTCGCGAGTCTGTTCGGCAACTCACCCATGGTCGGCGGCCCAAACACCGCCATGGCGATTCTCCTCGGCCTGACCGTGTTGCCATTTGCCGGCCGTGGCAGCCCCTTGTACACCGAGTTCATTCTGCTGTTGAGCATGATGGTAGGGCTGGTGCAGCTTTTATTCTGGTTGCTGCGCGGTGCGGAAGTGTTCCGCTATTTCAGTCCGGCGGCAATCACCGGTATCAAGGCGGGTGTTGGCGTGCTGTTGGTCACCTCCGCGCTGGAAGGCGCGCTCGGCCTGTCACACATGACAACCACTTTCTTCTACGAAAAGTTCTACATCATTCTGGTTTCATGGCAAGACATGGTCAACCCGTATGCCGCGACCACCAGCGGCATCACCATCGCCGCGGCCTTGCTGTTGAAGAAATACCGGCCGCGCGGCTACATACTCGACGCGGTCGTAATTGGAAGCCTGGCCGGTGGGCTCATTTACGGGTGGTTCGGACCGGTGGTGTCGCAACTGGAACTGCTGGGCCACATCACCATTCGAGCCCTACCGTTGAATTGGCCGCGTCTCGGACCACAGCATTTGCTATTCATGGAGCAGGTGATCCCGCAAGCGTTCGCAATCGCCGTGCTCGGCCTCGCCCAATCGCTGGTCATCGCGCGCGATCTCAAGACCAACGTGGTGCGCAATCTCGATCTGCATAAAGAAGTCTTCGCGCAAGGCGCTTCGAATCTGCTGAGTCCATTTTTCTCATCTTTCGCGGGCTCGGGCAGTTTCAACCGGACCAGCGTGGCCGTGGAGATGGGTGCGCGCACGCCGCTTTCCGGACTGATCGCCGCAGTCGCCGTGGTACTGATCGCATGGGTACTCGGGCCGCTTCTGACCTGGCTGCCGATGCCGGTCATCGCCGGCGTCATGGCCCTCGTGGGTATCGGCATGATTCAAGGCAACGACTTTCGGGCGTTAAACAATCGCGTCGACGGACCCATATTTCTTGTCACGCTATTCGCGATCATTTTTCTGAGCCTGGAGACCGGTCTTCTCGTCGCCGTCGCGGTCTCGGTCGGCTTTTTCGTCGCCAGTGCATCGAGAGTAAAACTGGGCGTGTCGCGCGACGGCGCCGAGGAACGCATCGTCGTCAGCGGTAATCTGTTCTACGCATCGCTCGATGGGCTCGCCAAGCATCTGCATAGCGACCTCACCGCCCGCACCGTCCTCGACCTTAGCCGCGTGCCCTACTGCGACGCTGCGGCGCTGGACATGATTAACAAGATCCGCGAAGAACGCGCGCAACATGGTGGACAACTGGAGTTAGCGACTTCGGCATAGCTGCACATAGTTGTGAAGCTCGGGTTGTTCCTTCGGAAGTGATCCGACTCGGTCCGGAACGTAAACGAAACGTTGGGTTACGCTCCGCTAACCAAACCTACGGTCTTGACGTGAATAGTCCGTAGGTCGGATTAGCCCTTTGGGCGTAATCCGACGTGACTCGGTGCGAATGCCGATCCATGCCGGCCACCGATTCCGGTGC
>JAQBCT010000286.1:0-3270 GCA_032124855.1 Gammaproteobacteria bacterium | reverse complement strand
GCGAGTCGGACTGATGCCGCGGATTGTGATCGCCGAACCGCCCGCCCGGCCCGGGTCGGCGCCAATGTAGACATTAGGCGCGTAGCCATTCAGATCCGCCAGGTCGCGGATGGATGGTTGAGCCAGTTCCTTCGCAGAAATGGCCGTGACAGCGATGGGAACATCCTGGACGTTCTCCTCCCGTTTCGTTGCCGTCACGATGATTTCTTCGATCACCGCGCGGCCACCGCCTTCTTCCGCGTACGCGGTGGCAGAAAATCCGCTTGAAATCAGCAATGCACCTGCCATCAGGCCCGATGCGACATAGCCATTCAAAGTTCCACTCATCATTACCCCCACCCCGGAGTTGTGTGCAGCCCGCTGAGTATAGGCGTGCCGTGAAGCTGCCGGGAACTATCAGATTTGAGAGGTTACGGCGCCCGACGCGCCGCCATCCAACTCCGCGCGCAACTGGGCGTGACGTTCCCGGGTGATGGGGTAGTTCCAGATCACCACCCCGGCCGACAGGTAGAAGGTCGACGGGATCAACGCGAACAGCAGCCGCAGTCCGAACAGTTCGTCTGCACCATTGCCGCCACCCGGCATCGCGTTGAAGCCCACCCAGGCCAGTGCGGAGAGCGCGATCCAACCACCCACCGACCCGGACATCTTCTGGGTGAACGACCAGGTGCTGAAGAACAATGCCGCGCGGTTCTCCCCGCTCTTCAGCGTATCCAGGTCTATGACATCGGCCTTCATGGAGTTGGGCAGCGCGGCAAAGCCGCCGGCCGCAAACCCCGTGGCCACCGTAATGGGCAACATCCACCAGAAGTCGCCGTCGCCCAACAGCAGATAGAAGGGGTGCGCGGCGCCGATCAGTGCGAAGCTTGCGGCGTAGGCCCGGTGTTTGCCGATGACGGTCGACAACCAAACCCAGAACGGCACCGCCAGGAAGTTGGCGAGGTAGAAGAAGGACAGCATGAAGATCGCCTTCTCTTCCGCATGCAGCACAAAGGTGATGAAGAACAGATACAGGGGGGTCGTAATCGACAGCCCGATGGAACCGACCATGAAAGCCAGTACCAGCCGCTTGAAAGGTCCGTTTTCGAGCATCAGCTTGAGCCCCTTCATTACAGGGATCACCGATCTGATGTAGTTGCGCGCCTCCGGGACCTGCGTAACCGTCAATACCGTACAGATCGGCATGATGATCACCATGGCGATGCCGACGATGGTGAGCACCGCCTGGCTGCCGCCGATACCGAAGGCCAGCAGGGCAATCACCGGGATCAGTTGCGCCGTCAGGCTGCCCACCACGCCCATCATCGAGCGCCAGCCCGTGATCCTGGAGCGTTCGTTGTAATCCGGTGAGAGCTCCGCCGCCCAGGCGTAATACGGAATGATCATCATCGTCGTACCGATGGACAACACTGACATCCACACCGCCATATGCACGCCTCCGGCCCCGGTCGGCGGCAGGAACAGCATGTAGATGCTCAACATCAGCACCGGGGTTGCCGCGAGCACCCACGGCCGGCGCCGCCCCCATCGCGTATCTGTGCGGTCGCTGATGTAGCCCATCAGCGGATCGGTGACCACATCGAAAATGCGCACCAGCAGAATGATGTTGGCAACCACCAATAGCGGCACGCCCATCTCACTCGAATAGAACTTGGGCACGAACACCAGCACGGGAAACAATGCCATCGTCACCGGCAGATCGGTGAGGCTGTAGAAGAACAACTTGGTTCGACTGAGCGGCGGCGTGGTCGACGCCGCATGAACCGTCATCTCACCGCGACCCCGGGCGTGTGAACAACGTGCGGCGGTGGTAGAGCATGTCCTTGCGGTTCTGCTGGCCGCGCAGTTCCGCGACGGTATTCATGAAGCCTTGCGAAGTAGGCGCGTCAGTACGCATCCAATCGGTCAGCCCCACCCGATACGCAATCTTCCACACGCCGTCACGCTTCTCCATCCGATCCATGTAGCGCCCGCCCACCCAGAAATCCATTTCGGTGTCGTAAGCATTGGCAGCTGCCTTCGGGTCGCCCTTGGCACGCATGCGGTGGCAGGCCGTGAAATACGCTTCGGTGTAGGCCGTCGTCCCGTCGGCTTCCAACTCGACGAAAATGTTGCCCAGCTGATGGTGGGTGCGGGTGTGAGTTGCAAGCACCTCCAGCGCGAAGGCGACGAAGTCACCCGGTTTGCCCGGCCGCGATGGCCGCGACGCATCACTGCTGGGGCCCTCAAATCCGTGGCGATGATGCGAATCAGGATGAAACACACTGCGCAACAGCGCCTCGTCGCGATGATCGATGCCGCGACAATACGTCATCATCACCTCGACGCAGGCCTGCTTATCCAGCAGCTGTTGCAGGTGCGGGTCTGTCACGGTGGCGGCGCGGCCGGCGTTCAACAGGGCTTTGATACTCATTGCTTGGCGTCTCCTTCAAGCACATACGGGGCATGTTCTTCGATCTCGCAATACAGATGCGCAAACAGCCAGCATCCGTCGATGCGCACATACTGTTCGCGATACCAGCCGATAATGCGCCGATACTGCAGCGCGCCGTCGGCTCGATTCGCCGTATACAACATGATCAGGCGCCAGTGGCCCGACGCGCGATCACCGTCCACCTCGATGATGGGGTTGAGCGCATGGTGTGCGGAGTTTCGGATCGTGCCGCTGCGCCCGATATCGCCAAGCAGCTTCTTGACGGCATCGCGACCGTCCGCCCTGCCCACGCCCTTTGCCTCCCACACGGCATCCTCGGCAAACAGCGGCCCCAGCGTGGCGGGATTGTGGCTGTCATCACACGCCGCGCAGTAGCGCGCCTTGAGCATGCGGATCGCTTCGATGTCTTCGAGCCTTTGCAGACGCGCGTCGGCTGACGTCATGGTTGACTACGATGTGCGTGCGCGTCAGGTTGTCTGCCACGACCGGATTTCTGGCAGCACCTTCTCCGCAAACAGGCGCATGCTCTTTTCAGCCTGGGCGCCCGTCAGTCCGCCGTAGCTCACCTGCACGGTAAGGTCGAAATCGCCGATCTGCTTACGGCGCTGCGCCATCTTGTCGAGAATCTGCTGTGGCGTACCCCACGTATTGATATCAACGAACGCGTTGGCCGCATCGGCCATGCCTGTGTCGCGCAGCAGAGCGGCATTGTCGGCGTAGTCGCCGTAGCCCTTCATTTGCCGGAAGTGGTCACTCGTCATCTCGTAGTGTTCCATCACCGTGATGTAGTAGTTCGCCATGTACTTGCGGGCAGTCGCTTCGGCCAGTTCCGCGCT
>JAQBCT010000285.1:0-12387 GCA_032124855.1 Gammaproteobacteria bacterium | reverse complement strand
TGACATCGTCAAGCGACTTCACGCGCCGGCGCAGCGCATGCGCGTCCTGGTGGACGATCTACTCCTGCTGACGCGGCTCGAGTCGAGCCCGAACCCCCAGGACGGCGAGGTGTCCGAGATTTTGGTGGCGACACTGCTCGAGTCGCTCGCAAATGACGCACGACAACTCTCAGATTCAAGACACCAGATCAACGTCCGCGCCGATGCTCGCCTGACCACGCGCGGCGTGGAGGCAGAACTGCACAGCGCGTTCGGGAATCTGATCGGCAATGCCATCCGCTACAGCCCGAACGGCGGCACAGTGACGATCACGTGGCAGCGCGCCCCTGAAGGCGCACGATTCGAAGTGACCGACGAAGGCATCGGCATCTCCGCCGAACACATCCATCGCATCACCGAGCGCTTCTACCGGGTCGACCTCGCAGGATCCCGCATGAGCGGTGGAACCGGTTTGGGACTGGCCATCGTCAAGCACGTCTTGAAGCGCCACCACGCAACGCTTGGTATCGAGAGCCGACCGGGTCAGGGCAGCCGCTTTTATTGCGTCTTTCCGGAATCCAGCGCGCTCGACAGCCAGGCATGACGTGCTTCTCTGCTTGGCGGTCAGCTTGTAGAGTCGCCCCTCAGGAGACGGAGGTTGGCACTTGAGTCGACATATTTCGGAACAGTACGACGCTGAGCTGGAAACAGTCCGACGACGTCTGATGGAGATGGGAGGCCTCGTCGAGCAGCAGCTGCGTGACGCCATGCGCGCCCTGGCGGAGCGGGATTCAGAGCTGGCGCGTCAGGTCACCACCGGCGATCTCGAAGTAAATCGATTCGAAGTGACGTTGGACGAACAGTGCATCCACATCATCGCGAGACGGCAGCCCACCGCTACCGACCTGCGACTGTTGGTCACCATCATGAAGGCGAGCACCGATCTCGAACGGGTGGGTGATGAGGCCAACCGCATCGCGAGAATGGCTTCGAAGCTGTCACTGCAATCCCATGATCGCGACCCGTATATGGAAATCGAGCATCTGCACAGTCTGGTTGCGCGTCTGCTGGGCGGCGCTCTCACTGCGCTCGCGCGGCTGAATACGCAGGATGCCCTGGACCGAATCGCCGACGATCGCGAGGTGGACAATGAATACCACGCCGTCATTCAGGCGCTGGCTAAGTCGATGATGCAACATCCACAGACGATCGAACGCGACCTGGACATCATCTGGGCCGCGCGCGCGCTGGAGCGGATCGGCGATCACGCAAAAAATATCTCTGAGTACGTGCTGTATCTCGTAGAAGGCAGGGATATCCGCCATCTGCCGAAGGGCACTTTCGGCACGCTGGCTCCCGATCATCGTTCGAGCTAACGACGTGTCAACGGCGCCAGGTTCAGGTGCTGCCCGCCATCCAGGATCAACGTCTCCCCGGTAATGACGTCAGCACCCGTGACGAAGTAGAGGATCGCCTCGGCCACCGTGTCCGGCGTCGTCGTCAATCGCAGTGGCGTGGTCTCTTCCAGGAACTGCTTCGTGCGTTGGTAGTTTTTCTCGCCCATTCCGGCCTTCAGCCACTCTCCCTGAATGAAACCAGGACACACCGCATTGACCCGTATCTCTGGCCCCAGCGCACGCGCCAGCGACAATGTCATCGTCACCAGCGCGCCTTTGGATGCGGCGTAAGCGATGGAACTGCCGATGCCCATGATGGCGGCAATCGACGCAACGTTCACGATGCTGCCACGCCCGCCGCGCCGCATCGCCGTGCGCACGGCACGCGTCATCTGAAATGCGCCCACAGCATTCACCGCATAGATGTCCAGGAAATCCTGCATCTGGAGGCCGTCGAGATCGTCATGCGCGCAGAATTTCGTCGTCCCAGCATTATTCACCAATGCATCGATCCGGCCCCACTTGGTGTCTGCGGCGGCCGCCATGCGCCGGCAATCCGCGTCATCGGAAACATCGCCCTGCATCACCAGTGCTTCAACACCGACGGCCACACAGGCGGCTTCGGTCTCCCGCGCACCCGCTTCGTTGTGCGCATAGTTGATGACCACGTGGCAGCCGCGTTCCGCGAGCTGACGCGCGCACGCGGCGCCCACGCCAGAAGAAGACCCCGTCACAATTGCAACGCCACCCTGCACGTCCATCTGCCCCTCCTGTGAATTTGTCCGTCGATGCGCGGATGATAGCCGCCACGCGATCCATTACCATCCGCGACTGTTTCAAGTAGCCAACACAGCAGAGGAACCCGGTTCGTCATGGCATATTTGCCCTTCAATCTCACTGGCAAGGTCGCGCTGATCACTGGCGGCAACGGCGGCATCGGGCTCGGCATGGCGGAGGGTATTGCACAAGCCGGCGGTGACGTCTGCATCTGGGGTACCAACGCCGAAAAGAATGCCGCTGCGTTGGCACAACTGCGCAAGCATGGCAGCCGCGTGTCGGCGCAGCTATGCGACGTTGCCAATGCGGATGCCGTGAAGTGCGCATTCGAAGAGTCGCTGCGAGTTCACGGCCGGATAGATGCCTGCTTTGCCAACGCTGGAATCGGCGGGCGCGGCGGTGCATTCCACGACATGTCAGTCGATGAGTGGCGACGCGTACTCGACGTCAATCTCGACGGCGTCTTCCATACTTTCAAACACGCGGCGGGACATATGCTCGCGCGCGCCCAGGCTGGCGATGCCGGTGGACGATTGATCGCGACGGCGAGTCTCGCCGCCATCTCTGGTCAGGCGCGCGGCGAGCACTATGCGGCGAGCAAGGGCGCACTCGTATCAATGATCAAGGCGCTGGCAGTGGAGTACGCGCGTTACGGTGTCACCGCCCACACGATTCTGCCCGGTTGGATCGAGACGGCGATGACGCAAGGCGCCTTCGGCAACGACAAGTTCGTGGACAACGTCAGCAGGCGCATTCCAACGCGGCGCTGGGGACGCCCCGAAGACTTTGCAGCCATCGCCATCTATATCGTCAGCAGCGCAAGCGCCTACCACACCGCCGATACATTCCTGATCGATGGCGGCTATTACGCTTTCTGATCCAAGTACATTTCGATACGGGACTCAATGATGATTCAAGCAGTGCTATGGGATTTCGGCGGCGTGCTCACGACCAGCCCCTTCGAAGCTTTCAATCGCTTTGAAGCACAACAGGGTGTCCCACATGATTTCATCCGCGGCATCAACGCCACCAATCCGGAAACCAACGCATGGGCCCAGTTGGAATCCAGCGTCATCAGTTTGACGGAGTTCGATCGCGCCTTTGAAGCCGAGAGTCGCGCGGCGGGTCATGCCATCCGAGGTTCTGCAGTCATCGAACTGCTCTCGGGCGATCTGCGCCCCGCCATGGTCGAAGTGCTCAAGCGTTGCAAACAGCGCTTCAAAGTCGCGTGCCTGACCAACAACGTTCGCTCCGGCGAAGGGCCTGGCATGGCGCACAGCGCCGAGCGCGCAGCGACGATGCAAACCGTGATGGATCTGTTTGACCTGGTTCTCGAATCGAGTAAGGAAGGCATCAGAAAGCCAAACCCGGCGTTCTACCTCCTGGCATGCGAGCGACTGAGGATCCGTCCGTCGGATGCAGTTTTCCTCGACGACCTCGGCATCAATCTAAAGCCCGCCAAGGAACTGGGGATGACCACGATCAAAGTCACCAGCGAACGCCAGGCGATCGCCGAACTCGGTAACGTGTTGAAGATCGACTTCAGCGTGTAGTCAGATCGCGCAGCCGTTGTGCAGCGGACTCGGGCGAGAAGTCGCGTTGCGCCTCGGCCAGCATCTCGAATCCCACCATGAATTTTCGAACAGTGGCCGAGCGTAGCAGCGGTGGATAGAAATGCGCATGCAGCTGCCAGTGGTCGCCGTGGTCGCGACCGCGACCATGCCAGCCCATCGAATAGGGAAACGACACGCCAAACAGTGCATCGTAAGCGCGCAATATGGTGCGCAGGATGCGCGCCAGATCCGTGCGATCTGCACCATCGAGGTCACCGAACGCAACGCGCTGGCCCAGCGGTAACAGCAACAGCTCGAACGGCCAGGTTGCCCAGAACGGCACGAGCGCAACCCAATGATTATTGCGGGCCACCACGCGCTCGCCGAGCGTCAGCTCGCGTGCAGCATAGTCACGCAACAGATTGCCGCCATTGCTGGCGTATGCGCGCTGAGACTCTTCCTCGCGTGCGGCAAGGGTTGGCACATGTGACGTCGCCCACACCTGCCCGTGCGGATGCGGGCTGGAGCAGCCCATCAACTCGCCCTTATTCTCGAAGATCTGTACCCACGCGTGCTCGCGCATGAGTGCATTCGTTTGCGCCTGCCACAATTCCACCACCGACAGCAACTCGGGCTCGCTGAGCGTTGCGAGGGTTGCGTCGTGACGGTGCGAGTAGCACAACACGCGGCACGTTCCCGAGACGGGCTGCATTTGCAGCAGCGCATCGTCCGATGCCGGAGCAGCGATGCCGCTGAGTGCCGGAAAGTCGTTGTCAAATACATACGTACCGCGGTAGTCGGCGTTACTGGTTCCGCCGGCCCGGTCGTTGCCAGGACACAAATAGCAATCCGCTTGCCACGGTAACGCAGCGCCGGTCAACCGGGACTCCGTCGCGCCCTGCCAGGGGCGTTGAACGCGATCTGCAGAGACAACGACCCAATCACCCGTCAAGGCATTGCGCCGGCGCTCAGCCATCGGTCCGCCTCGCTGCACCCAACGACTGCGCGACAAACCAACGCGGCTTTACACCAAACTCTCCCTGATACGCATGCGCCACAGCCTCGGCAACCTGCGCGACGAAGCGCCGCTCGACAAGGGCGACCACGCTGCCGCCGAATCCGGCCCCCGACATGCGTGCGCCATGACATGCCTGGGACGCAGCGCACAACGCCGCCAGGGTATCGAGCTCAGAGCAACTGACGTCGAAATCGTCTCGCAGCGATGCGTGGCTGGCATTGAACAGGACGCCGACGAGGGGCCAATCACCGTCTGCGATCGCCGCTGCCGCGCGCGCGACCCGGTCGCCTTCGGTGACGACGTGGCGCGCCCGCCGCATCACCGCTGCATCATCGATGCGGGATGCGCGATCGCGCCAAGCAGCGATCGGCATCCGCGCGAGCTCACCATGGGGGACACCTAGACATTGTGCCGCGGACTGGGTTTCGGCCAGGCGTTCGTTATAGGTGGAATGCACCAGCTTTCGTTCGCGTTCCGTGTTGATGACCAGGATCGCCGGCGCATCCGCCCCAAGCGCGATGGCGCGATGGCTGTGATCGGTGCAGTCGAACCACAGTGCGCAGCCGGATTGCGCGAGCGCGATCACCGCCTGATCCATCAGCCCACATTGCACGCCGATATGGCGATGTTCGACACGCTGCGCGAGCACCGCCAGCTGCAACGGCGCAAGTGGATGACCGGTGCATTCGCTCAACGCATACACCAAACCGACGGCCAGCGACGCCGAGCTCGATAGCCCGCTGCCGGGAATATCACCACAAACCAATACGTCCGCACCGCCGACGTCGACGCCAATTTCTGCCAGCACAGCGACGGCGCCGCTTACGAAGCGCCCCCAATGGCCTGCTGGCAACGCCGCGTTCGACCTCGCATCTCGCTCCAGGGTCGCTGGGTCATTGCCACTCGCCGCCCTGATGCACCCATCGCTGCGCAAGCGCACCGCCACCGAGGTGCCGAACTGAATGGGCATGGGCAACACCACGCCGCCGCAGTAGTCCACGTGATCACCGATCAGATTTACTCGACCCGGCGCCCAGAACGTGCGCGATGCACCACCAAAGCGGGCCGTGAAATCTGCGGCGAGCTGCACCATGTGAGTCATAGATGCGCCGCAAGAAAATCCGCCACGTCATCAGCTCGCGGAATGGATGGCGCCGCGCCGCGGGTCTGCACCGCGAGAGCGCCCGCCGCGCTGCCGCGCTGCAGACACTGCGGGACCGGTAATTTCTCTAGCCAGGCAGCCATCAGATAGCCGATGAATGCATCGCCCGCACCTGTTTCGTCGATCGCCCGTACTGCAAAGCCGGGCATGCTCAAATGCCGCGCGCCCTGACCGTACATCAATCCAGCAGCCCCGCGCGTGACTAAGACGTGCTGCACGGGGCGTTCGCGCGTCAGCCGATCGAGTGCGCGTTCAGGACTCGACTCACGCGCCAGCGCCAGCGCTTCAATCTCGTTCAACAAAAGCATCGTCACGGCATCGAGGGGGTATGACTGCTCCCGCCCGTCCACTGGCGCAACGTTGAATGCAACATTCACTGCGGCACGCCCCGCTGCATCCAGGACGTCAGCGATGTCATTGATCTCATTCTGCAGCAGCAACCATCCCTCACCGGATGCGCGCGCGATTGCCGCATGGATCTCGTTCGGCTGTATCTGCCGATTCGCACCACCGACGATCACGATGGCGTTTTCACCCTGCGGTGTTACCTGGATCATGGCGTGCCCAGTGGGTGTCTCCGCGTGCGTGCTCACGCCAACAACATCCACTCCGGCATCGGCCAGCATCGATTTCAGCCAGGCACCGTCAGGGCCAACACAACCGACGTGGGCAACCGACGCACCGGCCCGTGCCGCGGCAAGAGATTGATTGAGCCCCTTGCCACCCGCAAAGCGAACGGGTGCCCCGCCCGTCAGCGTTTCACCGCTGCGCACGATTGCAGGCACCGCATACACGTTGTCGATGCACAACGACCCCAGGTTGACCAGTTCAGGCATTCGACGCCAGCACCGGTCGGCTGGACAGCGGGCGATCGGCAAATGCAGGCAGCCACTGCGCATGCGCCTCAAGGAGATCCACTGTCATTGCTCGAATTTCATCCAGCGTTCCAACGGCACCGGTGAGAGGATCCAGTGCCATCGCCTGAAACACACATTCGGGATCGCAATCCAACGCAGCGCGAACCGCGAGACGCTGTACGTTGATCTGGTTCTGATTGATGGCGGCGAGGTGCGTTGGTAACGCACCGAAATGGGACGGTTGGATGCCCGTGCTGTCTACCTCGCACGGCACTTCCACACAGGCATCACGCGGCAGATTGTCGATGTAGCCTGCGTTGCAAACGTTGCCGTAAATCGTCACCGGCTCACCACCGCTGATCGCACTGACAATCTGGCTGCCATATTCGTTGCTGCGCGCCAGCGACACCGCCTGGCTGCCGTCGGCCATCGCCTCCATCACCTCGCGCCAGTCCGGCCGGTTGTACAGTTCCTTGATGAACCCCGAGCCGCCGTTCCAACTGCCGCCCGGGCAATATGCTGCCACCAGTTCAGGGCGCTTTCGGAACCAGGCGGAATACTCCGAGTTGTGTCCGCTCGCCTCCGTGACCGGATAGCCAAAGTGTTTGATGTACTCCATGCGCGAGCTGTCCTTGCGCCACAGCAACGGTTCGACTGCCAACGCGCGAATGGCCGGCAGCAGATCGCGTCCCGCATGCGAAAAGCGCGTGATCCACGCCTGATGATTCAGGCCCGCACAATCGAATTCGACCTCCGCCAACGGAACCTTAAGCCGGTGCGCCCACTGGGCTGTCGTGTGTTGCACCGAATGGCACAGTCCAACCAGACGCAGCTCAGGTACCGCCTCGTGCATGCCCCAGCACAGCATCGCCATGGGATTGGTGTAGTTCAGCACCCAGGCATCGGGACAGCGCGCGCGAATATCGCGTGCCACCGCCACCAGCTCTGGCAGCGTGCGCAGGCAGCGCATGATGCCGCCGGGCGTGAGCGTATCGCCGATCGCCTGATCCACGCCGTAGCGGCGCGGAATGTCGATCTCACACTCGATTGCGTCATAGCCGCCGACCAGGATGCTGATGATTACGAAGTCCGCACCATCGAGCGCCGCGGCCCGGTCGCTGTGCAGGGAATAGGTTGCGTCGTCGTAGCCGCCATCGGCGCAAATCCGCTGCACGATGCGTCCGGCATAGGCAAGCCGCTCGGCGTCTACGTCGACCAATGCAAAGTGCGCATCGGCCAGGTGTGAGTAGCTCAGGATGTCCGCCGTTAGGCGACTGGAAAATACCAGACTGCCCGCGCCGATGATTACGATGCGCGTCATAGCTCCCTCACTGCAGAGTGATCAACCACCTTCGATGCGATGCAGAAAATAGACTTCGGAATCTGCGTTCAACGGATCCAGAAACGGATCGTGAATGATGTCGCCGTCGATGGCCACGGCGACCTTGCCGATCAGAATCTCGGAGCTGCCCGGAAATTGCTGAGCGAGCCCGATCACAAGGTCGCGGAAATTCGAGGCTGCGACCTCGAGTTTCGCGACACCGCTCGTGTACTGCCTCAGATGATCCGGGAAGAAGACCCTGGCCATCGCGCTGTCATCGCATCAACGCGCCGCTTCGATCGCTGCCAGCACGCGCGGCGGCGACAACGGCAGATCGGTAATCCGAATACCTGTTGCGGCGCGCACCGCATTGGCCGCTGCCGCCAGTGGCGCGACGATCGGTGTCTCACCCACACCACGCACGCCGTAGGGGTGCGTGGGATTGGGCACTTCGATGATCTGCGTATCGATCATGGGCAGATCCGATGCAACGGGAATGCGGTAATCCAGAAAGCCTGCGTTCTGCATCACACCCTTCTCGTCGTAGATATATTCCTCGTTCAGCGCCCACCCAAGACCCTGTGCTGCACCGCCCTGCATCTGACCCTCGACATAGCCGGGGTGGATCGCTTTTCCGGCATCCTGGATGGCAGTGAAGCGCAGTACGTCGACCTTGCCGGTCTCGGGATCAACGCGCACGTCGGCGATGTTCACCGAAAACCCAGGGCCAGGACCGCGCGCATTCAGCGATGCACGCCCCAGCAAAGGTCCGCCCGTGCGACCCGCCTTGGCAGCCAACTGCGCCAGGGTCAACGGCTTCACATCGGCATTCACCCCCGGCTTGGGTATCGCCTGGCCATCCTGCCAGTCGACCATCTCCTCTTCGATACCCCATGTCGCGGCAGCCCGTTGCTTGAGCTGCGCAATGATGTCGCGCGCGGCCTCGATCACCGCCATCCCCGTTGCGAAGGTCACGCGACTGCCGCCCGTGGTGTTCGTGTAGCCGGCACTCTCTGTATCGGCGACGAGCACTCGCACAGTTTCGTACGGCACCCCCAGTTCCTCGGCCGCCATCAGCGCCATCGAAGCGCGCGATCCGCCAATATCGGGATTCCCTTCCACGACTGTTACCGTGCCGTTTTCGTTGATGTGCACTTCCGCGCTGGATTGCATGCCCGCGTTGAACCAAAAGCCCGCCGACACGCCGCGACCTTCGTTGGGGCCGAGCTTTACCTTGTAGTTGGGATGCCGCTTCGCCGCGTTCAGGCATTCAATGAAGCCGATGGCCCGGTACTTCGGTCCATAGGATGCCTGACTGCCTTCGCTGACAGCGTTCTTCAGGCGCAGGTCGATCGGATCCATCTTCAGTTTCAGCGCCAGTTCATCGAGCAGACTTTCACAGGCGTACATCGACTGCGGCGCACCGGGCGCCCTATAAGCAGCAACCTTGGGTTTGTTCACCAGAACGTCAAAGCCATGAATCTGAAAGTGCGGGACGTTATAGGGCGCGAATATGCACATTGCACCGGGGGCCATCGATGATCCCTTGAACGCGCCGGCCTCGTAGGCGAGCCAGGCTGACATCGCCGTGATGGTGCCATCCTTCTTCGCACCGATCTTGATCACCGATTTGGTTGCTGAGGCGGGACCGGAGGCGCGAAAAACCTCCTCGCGCGACATGGTCATCCGCACGGGCCGTGCGCATTTCTTCGACAGCGCGATGGCCACCGGTTCGAGATAGACCGTGGTTTTGCCACCGAAGCCACCGCCGATCTCAGTGGGGATGACCCGAATATCCGCTACGTTCATTCCCAACACTTTCGACGTCATGGAGCGCACGTCGAAATGGCCCTGCGTCGATGCCCACACCGTCGCCTGGCCGCCTTGATTGATCGTCGCAAGACACGCATGTGGCTCGACGTACCCCTGATGTACCGTTGGCGTGCGGAAGGTCCCCTCAACGACCACGTCAGCCTCAGCGAATCCCTGTTCGATATCGCCGCGCTTGAACTCCATGAACGCCGCCACATTGCTGGCCTTGGTGGGCTTCTCCGGCAACCCTTCGGTGAACAGATGTTCATCGATCAGCACCGCACCCTCTGCCATTGCGGCATCCAGGTTCATCACTGGCGTGAGCGGTTCGTATTGCACGTTGATAGCCGCCAGTGCGGCTTCGGCGACCGCAAGGGTGCTCGCCGCCACCGCGGCCACGGCGTGGCCGTGATACAGCGCACGGTCACGCGCCATGACGTTCGTTGCCAGATCAGCGTAGTCGCCCG
This sequence comes from Gammaproteobacteria bacterium, assembly GCA_032124855.1. GTDB lineage: Bacteria > Pseudomonadota > Gammaproteobacteria > Pseudomonadales > Azotimanducaceae > DATJGR01. The sequence goes on along the minus strand of JAQBCT010000285.1, from coordinate 2,044 downwards.
CGCCTTCACCCCCGACGATGGCTTCACGGCCCACCGCGGGAAAGTCGGCGCCCGTGACGACGGCGAAGACACCGTCCATGGCGGCCGCCGCCTTCGTGTCGATGTGCGTGATCCGCGCGTGCGCATGTGGGCTGCGCAGGATACGGCCGTACAGCATGCCGGGCAGCGAATAGTCGGCGCCGAAGTTGGCGCGCCCCGTCACCTTATCTACCCCGTCAGGGCGAATCACCCGCGTGCCAATGACTTTGAATTCCCGAGCTTCACTCACGATGCTTCTCCTCGCAGCACGTGTGCTGCGTCCTGTACTGCGCGAACGATCTTGTCATAGCCCGTGCAACGACAGAGGTTGCCGGCCAGGTAGTAACGAATCTCTTCTTCCGTTGGATCGGGATTCGCGTCCAGCAGCGCCTTGGTCGCCACCACGAATCCGGGCGTGCACACACCACACTGCAGCGCAGCGTGCTCCAGAAACTTTTGCTGGATGGGATGCAACATTTCGCCTTCCGCGATCCCTTCGATGGTCGATACGGCGCGACCCTGACTCTCTGCCGCCAACATCAGGCACGCACATATCAGGGTGCCGTCCAGCAGAATCGAGCACGCGCCGCAATCGCCGGTGGAGCAGCCTTCTTTGGTGCCTGTCAGTCGCAGATTGTCGCGTAATACTTCCAGCATCGATTGTTGCGGCTCACATAGAAATTCCATGCGCTCACCATTGATGCGTGTCTCGACGTGTAACTTGCTCATCAGAAAGTCTCCTTCGCGCGCGCTGCGGCGATCGCCGCAGCACGTCGGCATAACACGGCCACTACCGTGCGACGGTAGGCGGCGGTGCCGCGCTTATCGGAAATAGGTGACGCGGCCGCCGTGCAGGCCTTGCCAGCGGCGAGCAGCGCTGCCTCGTCCAGTTTCGAACCCACCAGCGCATCGGCCGCGGCCGGAACCGCAATCACGGTGGGCGCCACGGCGCTGATCGCGACACGTGCTGCCGTGCAGACGCCCTTGGCGTCCAGCGTCACGCTGACGCCGGCTCCGGCAACGGCAATATCCATCTCGGTGCGCGGAATGAAACGCAGATACGCATCTGCACGGCCTTTGGCAGGCGTTGCGAATTTCAATCCCAGCAGAAACTCGCCAGGCTGCAGCGCGTTTTTGCCAACCCCAACAACGAACGCCTCGGCAGGTATCTCCCGCTGCCCTGCCTTGGTGGCAATCACGCAGACACCGCCGTTGGCCACCACCGCAGCGATCGTATCGCCCGCGGGTGATGCGTTGCAGAGATTGCCCCCCAGGCTGGCACGACCCTGAATCTGGCTGGAGCCGATCAGATCTACGGATTCGATCAATCCAGGCAATGCCTGCTTCAGTTTCGCGTTCGCAGTCAGCACGCCACCAGGCACTGCCGCGCCGATATAGATTTCCTTAGCACCCACATCGATCCGGTTGGTCTCGGCCAGCTGTTTGATATCGACGATCACGCGCGGCGTGTTGTCGGTGGTGCGCAGCTGCACCATCAGGTCGGTACCACCCGCCAGCACCTGAGCGCGGCGACCGGCCCCCTCGTGCTCGGCAAGCATTGCGAGCGCCTGCTCCACCGTCTGCGGCGCAGCGTAGGCGAATGACTCCATGAATCCTCCGGTCAACCGTACAAGTGAGCCGGCGATTGTATATCACCAACCACACGTGCTGTGCATCACGGTTCAATGTCATTCCGCGCGAGCTCAACCATGGCGAAATCGTCGCTGATCCAAGCTAGAATTCGGCACCCATGAGTGCCTACGCCCAACATATCGATGTCTTGCAGCAACGCTGGGGCGACGCGCTGAGCGGCAACGGTTTCGATGCGGCACTGATCGGCGCCGGCGCGCGGCAAAACTACTTCCTCGACGACCAGGCACCGGTATTTCGTGCCAATCCACATCTGGCGCAATGGCTCGAAGCCGCCGGTTCCTACCATGCCTGCATCATGTACCCCCCGGACCGCCCCCCGCGTTGGTACTGAAAAAACCCGCCCGTTACATGGCAGCAACACCCACCCCCCCCC
>JAQBCT010000284.1:0-9958 GCA_032124855.1 Gammaproteobacteria bacterium | reverse complement strand
CGATTGCGCTCGGCTAGCCTCGAACTCGTCCCCGGCGCGCCACACAGGCATCGCATCGGCATCGGCGACCGCCACCCCCACCCAGAAGCCGAGCTGCGCGTCTTCGACAGCGCCCGCCAGATCCCAGGTGTCATCGAGTTCATCGTTGGGCTGGTGGTAGTGCGTGGCGGTCCACAGCTCCGCCTGCGCGCGGCCCCAGCCAGCCGGTTTGTCGCGCACGTCGACCCCGGATTTGAAGTACAGCGAAGGCACACCAATGCGGGCGAAGCTGAGTTGATCGGAACGGTAATAGAAGCCCTTCTCCGGAAACGCCTCATCCACCAGCACACGTCCCTGACGCGCGGCCGCGAGTGCGAGCAGATCTTCCAGCGTCGACTTACCACGCCCGATGACCGCCACATCGCGCGTGCGCCCGAAGATGTTGGCGCTGTCGTAGTTGATATCGGCCGCAATGTGGCCGGGTGCAACGGTTGGGTGCGCGGCGAAATACACCGAACCCAGCAGGCCCTGCTCTTCGGCGGCGACGAAGGCGAACAGCACGCTGCGCCGCGGCGCCCGGGGCAGCGCAGCGAAAGCCTGCGCGATGGCAACCACCGTGGCCACGCCGGATGCATTGTCGACCGCGCCATTGTGAATCCGGTCACCGGTGGCATCGGGTTCACCGATACCGAAATGGTCGTGATGCGCCGAATAGACCACCAGCTGCTCGCGCAATTTCCGATCGCGGCCCGGAAGCGTCGCCAGGACATTGGCGGTTTGAATCTCACGCAGCGCGTTGGCGAAGCGCAGCGAGGTCGTAACATCCAGCGGCACGGGACGAAACTCGCGCAAACGCGCGGCAGCGATCAACTGCGTGAGATCACCTCCGCCCAGCGTGACTATGTCGCGCGACGCACTTTCCGTAAGCCAGGCCCGCACATCCAGCTGCGGCTCGGCCGTGGCGGGCAATTTGAATTCTTCACCACCCCACGACCGGCGCACCACCTGCCAGGGATAGCCGGCTGAATCATCCGTGTGCACGATGATGGCGGCCGCCGCACCGTGGCGCGCCGCTTCTTCGTATTTGTAGTTCCAGCGCCCGTAGTAGAGGCGGCGTTTGCCCGCGAATAGCGCATCATCCCAGTCCGGATCGTTGTTCAGCATCAGTACGGTCTTGCCCCGCACATCCACATCCTTGTAATCGTTCCAGCCAAATTCGGGCGCAACGATGCCGAAGCCGACGAATACCACGGCGCTGGCGATGAGGTCCGCGTGCGCGATCTGCTTGCCGCTGACTGCAACGAAGTCATCGCGCACGCGAAAAGACCGGGTGCCCGCCGGACCGCTGAATCTCCACACCGGCGGCAGATCCGGTGTCATACCCACCATGGTGAATGTCTGCTGATAAGTGCCATCGGCGGCGCCCGGCGAGAAACCTAGCGCTTGCATGCGCGCTGCCAGCCACGCACGGGTCTTGGCGTCCCCCGCGCTGCCCGGCGCACGCCCTTCGTAGGCGTCACTCGCAATTTCGGCGACAACCCCGCGAATGGTGGATTCCGTGATTTGTGATGTGGCCTGTTCGATGTCTGATGATGCGACAGTGCCGCACAGCAACAGTGATATCGAAGCGATCAGCCAGTTCCGCAACATGCCACCTCGCACGCACATTCAGATGAAGCGACGCACCTTCGCGCGATACGCGCGGTATTCATCGCCAAAGGTCGCCTCCATGAGCGCCTCTTCGTGGCGGATGAAACGCAGATACAGTAGCGCCAGGAACGCCGGCAGCACCAGCCACGGCCACGGTTCGTTCAGGATCACGGCCAACCCAGAAAGCGCCAGATTCATGCCCAGGTACATGGGATTGCGCGAGCGGGCAAATGCGCCGGTGGTCACGAGCGCAGTGGATTTTGTCAGCGGAACGATATTGGTGCCGGCGCGTGCGAACTGCCGCGAGGCCGCAGCCGCCAACGCCACACCCACCCCAATGGGAATAAGCCCCAGCCAGGGCCACGGGTCCGCTAGCAACGCCGGACCCGTCGCCGTACTCAACGCACCCATCAGCAGCATCGCGAGACCAAAGTAATGCGGCGGATTGATGCGTCGTGGTGTCACGAATGCGAGCCGTGGTGGCCATGCCGATGTGCAAACCAGTCATCTACCGTCACGCGTTGCTCCTGATTCAACGTGGCGTAGAACGCCGCGAACTCGGTAGCGAAGCGTTGCATGGAATGCTCAGTGGTTTCAACGAATCTGACGGCCGCGGCGACTCTGGCCGGCGCATCACCGGGCGGCGCTGCGCACAGCGGCAGGAGATCCTTGGACCAGGCGATGATTTCGCCCGACACCGGTTCGAACGCCGCGGATTGCTGCTCGTCGAGAGCAAGTTCACCGGTCACCCAGCTGGCAATCTCGCCGCCATGCGACTGAATATGCTCGTCAGTCAGACGCGCACACAGACCGCCCATCGAGCCTCGCCCATGAGAGGCGAAACTGTGCGAGAGCGTATCACCGACTACGTCCGCCGCCATGGCACGCGCCACGAAAGCACCCGTAGTGAACAGCAGCGCCACGCCTGTGAGCGTACCGATGATGGACAATGCGATGATTCTGGACTTCGACATGATGAATCTACCTTGCGTTGTTGGGACAGCCATACCGTAGTGCGGCGTTGCGTGCTCCCGATGACGCTCACGTGTCGCTGTGTAACAGCGTGTAACGACGGTCCGGATGGAAACATACCGTTACAGCACGCCTGCGGGGCCTTCGTATAATCCCCGTATGAACGAACCGACACGCGTGCTGGTGGTGGATGACGATCGCGATCTGCGCGCGCTGGTAGCGGATTTTCTGCGCAAGCACGGCTATGCGGTCGACACGGCTGCCGATGGTGCCGCGATGCGCACCGCGCTGACGCGCGGCCATTTCGATCTCATCGTGCTGGATATCATGATGCCGGGCGAAGATGGACTGGCACTGTGCCGCGCATTGCGCGCGCAGACTTCATTGCCGATCATCTTTCTGAGCGCGCTCAATGAAGAGATGGACACGATCGTCGGCCTCGAATTGGGTGCCGACGACTACATCACCAAACCCTTTGCGCCGCGTGAGCTGCTGGCACGCATCCGCGCCGTGTTGCGGCGAGCCCATAGTCTTGCGCCAGTGCACCGCAACCTTGCCAACGAGCACATTAGCTTCGCGGGCTGGCGACTCGAGCCGACGCGACGTGAACTGCACGATCCCGCCGGTGCGCTGGTCAGCCTCACGGCGGGTGAGTTCGATCTGCTGCTGGCACTCACGCGCAATGCCGGGCGCGTGCTCACGCGAGATGAGCTGCTGGATCTCACACGTGGCCGGTCCGCCGGGGCGTTCGACCGCAGCGTGGACGTGCAGCTCTCGCGCCTTCGCCGCAAGGTGGAATCGAATCCCGCCGAGCCCGATCTGATCAAGACCGTACGCGGCGGCGGCTATCTCTTTACGGCCCACGTCACCCGGCACATTGCGAACGAAGCCCCATGAGTCAGTTCGCTCGCATCGCCGCCGCAATTCTGGCGGGCTTCATCGCCCTGGCACTGATCGTCTATCTCGTGTTCCTGCACGATCAGATGCTCATTGGGGCGCGCGCCTTCGTGGGCTCGGTGGTGGATCGCACGCTCGCCATCCAGACCCTACTCGATGACAGCCCGCCAGCCGATCGACCACGCATCATCACCGCCTCGTCAGGGCGCGGCTTCGCCGTCGACATCGTCAGCGAGCCACCACTCGCGCAGCCCGCGCGGTGGCCGCATGCCCAGGAGCTCGCGGCACAGATTCGCAGCACTCTGTCGGACGATGCGGGCCAGAGGATGCGGGTGGAGTTCCTGGATGCGCCGCGGCGCGGCTGGACGATGCGCATCGTCGCGCCGTTGTTGAGTGGCGAATTCCTGGTGGTGGACTCGGATGCCGCAGGATTGAACACCGCGCGGCCTGCGACCTGGGGCGTGCTGATGACGCTGCTCGTGCTGGCGCTGGTGCTGTGGGGCGCGAAGCGATCGACGCGACATCTTCCTAGGTTTGCCGCGGCCGCTGAAGCGTTGGGTAACGACGTGAACGGTGCGCAGCTGCTGAACGTCACGGGGCCGCGCGAGGTACGCCGCGCCGCCGGCGCCTTCAACGAAATGGCGCAGCGCGTGCGGCGGTCATTGGACGAGCGAACAGAAATGCTTGCTGCGGTGTCACATGACCTGCGCACATTGCTGACGAAGCTTGCGCTGCGTCTGGAACTCATCGACGCAGCGGAGGATCGCGAACGGGCACGCGACGACGTCCGGGAGATGACGGCGCTGATCGATTCCGTGCTGACGTTCGCGCGCGAGGACAAGGCGGATGAGCCGCCGGTGAAGCTCGATCTGGCGACCTTGCTGATCACGCTCACCGATGATGAGCATTCGCTGGGGCGCGACGTCGACTACACAGGCCCCGATCACCATGTGATTGAAGGTAGAAGCACCGCCTTGCGGCGCGCCTTTGCCAATCTCATCGACAACGCCGTGCGTTATGGCCGCAGCGCAGCGGTGACATTGACGACCGACGCTGGCACTGTAATTGAGATCGCCGACCACGGCCCGGGCATTCCCGAGGCGGACCGCGAACGCGCGCTGCAGCCCTTTCAGCGGTTGGAGCCCTCGCGCAATCGCGATACCGGCGGCACGGGACTGGGCCTGGCCATCGCACTGGCTGTGGTGAAACGACATGGCGGGGAGTTGACGCTGCTGGACGCGCCGGGCGGCGGCCTCATCGTGCGTGTAGTTCTGTTGAAGCCCTCAGCTACTCTGTGGGAGCGGCTTCAGCCGCAATCAGCTGTTTGATTTCATGAGGGTCAATCGCGACTGACGTCGCTCCCACAACGGGGCCGCAAAGGCGCGGGCTCGCTAGTCAGTGAATGGCGCGCAGGAAATCGATCAGATGCGCATTCGTCTCGCCGGGCCGTTCCTGCTGAATCCAGTGTCCCGCGCCTTCGATGATGGTGGAGCGGAATAGCTTCGGCAGCGTTGTGCCGAAGCGCGCGATGGCTGGCGCACCCCAGATGGTGGGGCCATCCTTCGAGCCGCCGACAAACAACGCGGGAATTTCGATCGGCCGATCCGCAAAGGCAGCCAGATCCTGCCAGTCGCGATCGACGTTGCGGTAACGCGATAACGGTCCGAAGAAACCGGAGTACTCGAACTCGCGGGTATAGACATCGAGATCCGCGCTGGTGAGCCACCCGGGCATTTCCTTGGGGTAGATGAACTTGTCGCGCAGCTGCTTGCCGCGCTCCACGATGGCGATGTTGGGTCCGTCGGTGACGTCGCCGGACGCACACCAGTAGAAACCGAGCAGCCACTGCCGCACATCGGCTTCAATCTCCGCCTCGGCCCGCCCCGGCTGCTGGAAATACTCCACATAGAATTCGTTATCCCCCGCCATCGCGCGCATCCGCTGCAGCGGTCCCACACCGGTGGGCGGGGCCGGCGGGGCGTAGGGAACTGACAGGCCCGCTACGCCGCGAAACAGATCCGGGCGCAGCAAGGCACTCATCCAGGCGATCGGCGCGCCCCAGTCGTGTCCCACCACAGTGACGGGCGCATCGCCCAGTTGTTCGACCAGCCCCACCACATCGCCCACTTTCTTCAGCATGCGGTAGTCGGGCACGGTATTGGGTTTGGATGAGCGCCCGTAGCCGCGCACGTCCATGGCCACCGCGTGATAGCCGGCCGCTGCGAGCGCCGGCAGTTGCGCGCGCCACGAATACCACGACTCCGGGAAGCCGTGGATCAGCAGCACCGTGGGGCCACTGCCGCATTCAGCGATGTGCAGCCGGATGCCGTTGCTTGCGAGAATGCGATGTTTGATGTCGGACACTAACGATTACTCCCGGTTGCGGAAGGGCTCGCAAACGTATCACACACTTGCAGCGTACCCGCCTCAATGCCACGACCCAGCCACTGCGCGCGCAGAGCCGATGAGCCATGCGTGAACGATTCCGGGGCAACCCGGCGCCCGGCACCTGCCTGCAGCCGATCGTCGCCAATCGCTGCAGCCGCGCCCAGCGCCTCTTCAATGTCACCCGGTTCCAGCACGTCCCCGGTGCGGTTGGCGTAGTGCGCCCACACGCCGGCATAGCAGTCGGCCTGCAGTTCGAGTTGTACGGACAGACGATTCACGCCGCGCTGATCCGCACGCGCCTGCTGCTGTCGAACGCGATCAGACGTGCCCAGCAGATTCTGCACATGGTGGCCCACTTCGTGGCCGATGACGTATGCCTGCGCGAAATCGCCGACGCCGCCAAGCCGCGCCAGGTCGCGAAAGAAGCCGACGTCGAGATAGACACGCGCATCCGGCGGGCAATAGAAGGGACCGGTTGCTGATGTATTGGCCCCGCAGGCCGAATCCACCTGGTCGTCGAACAGCACGAGCGTAGGCGGCACATACTGCATGCCCTCACCGGCGAACAGCTCGCCCCAGGCATCCTCGGTGCTGCCAAGCACCGCCTCGACAAATTCGCTCGCCTCATCCGGCGCGCCACGCGTTGTTGGCGTATCGACAGCCACGCTTGTGCCCTGACCGCCCAGCAGTTGCATCACCGCTTCGGGGCCCGCCACGAAATACACCGCCACCGCAATCACCAGCAAGCCCACACCACCGCCACGAATACCGGCGCGGGGCGCACCGCGCTGGTCGTCGACGTTGCTGCTTCTGCGCAATCCGCGCCAGCGCATCTACTCACCCCCCCTGGGTGCAGCGGCCTTGAGTTGCGCAAGCGCTTCTTCCAGCGCATCCACGCGCGCTTCGAGTTGCGCGAGACGATCGACGCGCGGCGCAACGTGCGAGGTGCCTGGTTCAGCGGCCGGCGCAGACTCCATCGCACCGCACAGCAAGTGCATGTACTCGTTGTCCAGCCTGCCCGCCGTGCGCGGCAGTCGCGCAACCACGGGCCCGCCTTCCCGATCGATCAGCCCCTGCAGCGTGACGGTCGCTTCGGCATTGTCGGCGAAGCCGTGCAATCGTCCGCTGCGCGCGCGCAGTTCGCCCGGCGTCTGGGCGCCGCGCAACAACAGCAGACACATCACGGCGAATTCGGCGGGCTCGAACTGAAAGTCTGAAAACGGCGTATTGCACAGCCGCTGCTTGTATTTTTCGACTCCGCTTCTGAAGTTCTCTTCACGACTGAGCAGATGCTTGGCCTCGAGCCCTCGCGCGGTGGCCTGCACCACGCCCTGATCCAGGGACAGCACTGGATCGCGACTCGATTTCTGATTGCACCCGTTGGTGAGGCCATTGAGGGTGAGCGGATACTGATCCGGCGTGATCACCGACTTCTCCATCAGGCAACCCAGTACGCGCGCTTCGTCGCTTGTCAGTTCAATCGTCACGGTGGGGCAACCATCCTGGTACAGAGTTCGAAGCGTCATTCTACGGTGTCCGCACAGCTAACTGACATTTCCCACACTCTCGCTACAGCGGCAGGCCAGTCGCACTGCAAAAATGCCCACGCAAACCGATACTGCCGCCGGCGTGCGGATCCATCAGGAGAGATCAGAATGAAGACAATCATTACCATCCAGGACGGTGATGTGCGCTTGGCGCTCACGCCCGAAACGGATATTGAGAAGCTCACGATGCGCGAGCTGGGTGACGAGATCAGTGTGTCGCGCAGCTACGAAAACATGGTGCTGCGGCCGCGTCGCGCGCTCAACGTGCGCAAGATCAGCGACCGCCTGAGCGAGGTTGAGGCACCCACCGGCTGAGCCATCACCCGAGCGCCGCCGCGTGCGGCGCCGCTTCGCGCTGGAGTTCCACTCCCACCTTGCCTACATTGGACCTACGTTCACGGTCTATGGGCAGCCTCGATGCGTCTGGAGAAACGAGTTGCGGTGATCACTGGCGGTGCCAGCGGCATGGGTCGCGCCACGGTGTTGCGTTTCCTGAATGAGGGCGCGCGTGTCGTGATTGCGGACTACAACGCAGCTACCGGTGCGGACACCCTGAATGAGGCGACGCGCGCCGGCCACGCCGATGCGGTTCGGTTCATCCGCACCGATGTCGCGAAAGAATCGGAAATCGAGGCGATGTTCGCCTGCGCGCTCGACGCCTTCGGTCGCCTGGATATCGTCTTCAATAATGCCGGCGTCGGCGGCGCCATCGGTCCGCTGACTGAGACCACTGTGGCCGATTGGGACTACACCTTCGACGTGCTGGCGAAGGGCGTCTTCCTCGGCATCAAACATGCCGCGCGGATCATGCGCAAACAAGGCCACGGCGGCTCCATCATCAACACCGCATCCATCGCCGGGCTCAGCGGAGACGGCGGACCGCTGGTGTATTCCGCGGCCAAGGCGGCAGTGATCAATCTCACGCGCTCCGCGGCCGTCGAGTTGGGGGCCGATCGAATCCGGGTGAACGCGATCTGTCCAGGCTTCATCGCCACCCCGCTCGCCGCCGGCGGCAATCTCGAGCGAACGCAGGCGGCATTTGCCAAGTCGCAGCCGTGGCCGGACTACGGGCGCGGTGAACACATCGCCGGTGCCGCCCTGTTTCTGGCGAGCGACGATGCGGAATTCGTCACAGGCGAGGCGTTGGTGGTGGACGGCGGTCTCACCGCCGCAGGACCCGAACTGTCGAAGAAGTACGCCAAGACATCAGCGCGCAACTCGCGGGTGTCCGGCATCACGCGGGGTTCAACCGGCGACGCGCCTGAACTTCGGCGGCTGTGAACTGCCCTTCAAAATTGCGCGCGCGCGCGAGTATCATCGCGTCCGGTAACACAGCGAAGCGGGAGCCGATCATGGGCAAGGAACATCGCAGCAAGAAAGAGACCAAGAAGAAGGCGTCAACCACGCTGGGCGAGAAACGCGCCGCCAAGAAGGCGAAGAAGGAACAGCGCAGCAGTTCCGGATTCTGAGCGCCCCGTTTATCCGCCCGACAGGGCCTGCGGGATGACGATTTCATCGTCGCCTGCAATTGGACGATCGAGATCGGTGGTGACCTCCTGATTGACGAAAATGCGCACATGCGGCCGCAGCGCATCGATCTCGTTCACCATGCGAAACCGGATCCCCGCATGGCGGCGGTCGAGATCCACCAACAATTCTGCCAGGGTGCGACCGTGCGCTTCCACGCGCGACGCACCGCCTGTGTAGGATTGCAGCACTGATGGGATGGAGATCAGCACGCCGGCTCAGTCCGCAATCATTGCAACTTCGACGCTGTACACGTGCGGCAGATGTGCCGCCAGGCAGCGCCAGTTGGCGCCCTCGTCCGTGCTGCCCCAGACCTCCCCGTTCGTAGTGCCGAAATACACGCCTACTGGATCGTGTGCATCCACCGCCATGCACTGGCGCAGCACCGTATACCACGCGCGCGCCGGCAGACCCTGGTCATGGCGCGTCCAGCTGGTTCCACCATCGCGGGTTGAGTAGACGGCAGGTGAGTCAGACGGCGGCGTGCGTGGCCATACATCAGTGCCATCCATTGGAAATACCCAGGCGGTTTGCGGGTCGCGCGGGTGCAGGGAGATGGCAAAGCCGATATCACCCACATCCCGCGGCATGTTGTCGCCGATGCGAATCCAGCGCGCTTGCGGGCGATCCATGCGGTAAATGCCGCAGTGGTTCTGCTGGTACAGCAGATCCGGCGCCAGCGGATGCAATGTCATGCAGTGCGGGTCGTAGCCGAACTCGGGATAGGGATCGGCATTGAAGTCTGCGCGCATGCCGGTGTTCAGCAGATTCCAGGTGTCCCCCTGATCCGTGCTTTCGAATACCCCCGCCGATGACGTGCCGAAGTACATATGCTTCGGATCACGCGGGTCGATCAGGATGGAGTGAATCGGCGAGCCGTCGGGATTGCGCTGCGCCATGTCCCCGGTCCACGTGATCCATTTGGGATGATGGTTCCAGCCATTCACGCCCTGCCACGTGACACCGCCGTCTTCAGAACGGAACAGCCCCTCCGGCGA
>JAQBCT010000283.1:0-26155 GCA_032124855.1 Gammaproteobacteria bacterium | reverse complement strand
GGACCGCAGCCGGCGCGTTCAATTTCTATGATCCGAGCGGGCTGCTGGTACCAACCACAGCCGAAAGGCGTTGCCGCGGAAACGTGTCGTCGCTGTTCGAGGCGAATGCGGCCGACATCGATGCCCGCACCACCGTTCCCGACTGGCACGGCGAACACCCGGACTACGATCACATCCTGTGGGTGATGAGTCAGCCCATTGGACGTATCCACACAGTCATGTCAGAACACAATCCGCGCTAGCAAATCATCCAGGTCGCTCAGTTGATCAGGATTCTGGGATCCAGCTTGCACTCCTGGGGGGTGCCTGGATTGGCGGTCACCGCGTAATCGTACACGTCGACGTCGGTATTCTTGTCGATCGTGCATACCACGGTAGTCGCCGTGGCAGTGCATGCCGGGTCGGGCAGGAATGGCGAAGTGTTGCCAGACTTCGCTTCGATTTTGAACGGCGATGTCTCGCTACGCTGCTGCCACGTCCACCTCAGCGTGTCGCCCGGTACGTTGCAGGATTTGTTGTCCTTGTGATTTGAACAGTTGTTTTTGGCGGTCCTCGTCTTGTGGATGCAGACCTTGTCGTCCTCGTTCGCCCTGTACACGTAGATATCCCAGGTCTGTATGGCGCGCTTCTCAATCGTTGGCGCTTGGCACGCCGTCAACGTCAGAAATAGACCGATTGCGATCAATACAATTTTCATCATGCGTCTCCGTTCAGGTTGAGGTCATCGAAGTTGGCATCCAAAGACAGCAGCGTTTTGGAATACCCCATTGCGACGAGCTTCTGGATCGCCGCGCGCGCGTCAGCGGTCCGACCTAGTCGGGCGTTGGCGCGCGCAATGTCGTACATGACGTAGATGTCGGTGGTTCCGAGAGCGTTCAGTCGGGTGATGCTTTCGCTCACGCCGGCCTCGTCGCCGAGCGCTGCCTGGTAGGTCGCGATAGCCGACAGCAGCAGCGGATCGCTGGGATTGATCGCGACGCGCCTGTTGGCGAGTTCCAGCGCCCGTTGAAAGGTTGAGTGTGCATCTACACTACCTGCGTAAAGCTGCGCTTCGCCTAGCCCGCTCCAGTACTCGTGGCTCTCGGGCGTGGTATCAATGGCGCGCTGATACATTTCGGCTGCGTGCGTAAAATCGCGACGGAAGAAGTAGGCGGAGCCGATATTCGAGAGAACGCGGCCGTCCTGTTCAAGGTCTGTCGTTCGTTCCCACGCCGCAATTGCCTCGTCGAATCGTTCGCCTAGGAAGTAGGCGGCGCCCAGATTGTTGAGTGCCTGAGATTTGTCCGAGACCAATTCCGACTCGATCCGATATGCATCGGCAGCGTCGTCGTACGCACCGCGCATGAACTTGATGCGCCCAAGTTCGCGATAGTTGAGCCAGTAGTCCGGTTCGATTTCGAGTGCGCGCTTCAACTGCTGTTCGGCTTCATCGTAGTTCGCTTGGCGTATCAGCGTCTGGCTGAGTTCGCGCATGGCGCTCGTGGAGAACGGCGCCAGCGCAAGGGCTCGCAGAAGATTGTCCGCCGACTCGAGCAACATGCCCGACTCGCGGTAGAGCGACCCGAATGCTTCGTAGATTTCGGGATCGTCGCGCGTGAGTGTGCTGGCGCGGTGGCAGTGTCGTTCGGCTTCCTCGAAGTTCGCAATCGTTTGCGTCTCGCGGTACAGCGCGAGCTCGGTGCGGCACAGACCCGCCAGTGCATCGGCGAATCGGGGTTCGGCCGCGACGATGCTGACGAACTGAGCATGCACGGTCTCAAGTTCCGAGAGTGAAACTTCATTGCGAAGATCCGCCTTCGCCTTGAGATAGTCCAGGTAGATCTCTGGTGGGATGTCGGTGCTCAATACGGGGAGCGGGACATTGAAGTGACGCGCCACCGCGTCGGCGATTTGCTTGGCGGTATTCGGCAGCACGCCCGCGGCCAAGGGAAAAGCGGCCTGCCAGACCACGGTGCCAGATACAACATCCGTCAGCGCGGCGTCCAGTCGGGTATCCAATTCTGCGTCGGATACCAGCACGCCGGTCAGTCGATGCGTTGTGGAAATCATGGGCGCGGGGCGCAGCAGCAGGTCGCGCAGATAGCCGGTCACCTGTTCTTCGGATGACACTTGCAGTGAGGGTGCGCGCCGAAGGATGTTTGCGATCTCGAATGCAAATCCCTCGAGTCGCGGATCCGACACGCCGCCGTCCCCCCGCAGAAACGGAAGCACGAGTATCGAGGCGCGCGGTGTTACCAGCGTCGCAGACGCCACCTGCTGGCGCGGCAATTGGGTCCAGATGACGAGAACGGCGGCGAGAACGACGGCACCCGCCAGGCCGACCCGATGTCGCGCGCGCCAGTGTGTTTTCGGCTTGGGAAGTTGCAGTGTGGTGCGGTTGTGACCCACCTGCGTCAGGGCAGATTCCAGCATTTGCGTGAGTTCCGCCTGCCTGGAAGCGTTGGGCCAGCCACGCAAATCCACGGCCTGCTGGCGTCGAAACGCCACGGGAATCCTCACTGCGTCCAGCAGCACGGGCAGCAGGATTCCACGTTCGAGCCCATCGCCCGCTTCGGCTTGGACCCAGTCGGAAGTGACGGACTCAGTGGTCCAGATCACCACCACCAATCGTGCGGCGACCAGGGCGTCGTCGATAACGTTCTCGAACTTGCTGCCGGGCGTGACTTCCGCATCCCACCAGACCGAGAGTCCGTTGGCTTCGAGCAGTTCGATGAGCGGCCGAACTCTGTCTCGATCCGCCCGCGCGTAGCTGACGAAAACGTCGTGCATCGTGCAGGTCTCCGCTTCGCGCTGCGTGGCTGCGAAGGGAGATGAAGAATAAGCGTTTGGTTCGGGGGTTGACCAGCAGTCGTCATTCGGCGACTCATCGTGACGTCCCGCGTCGGCAAAGGCGGGATAGACATCGCTGTAGCGTCTCTGATTTCGCGGGACCCGGTTGCAGGGTGTGCGACACGCGAACCATGGCATCGATCCCTTCATCGATGGTGTCGAACACGCCCGCACCGACACCACCGAGGATCCCCGCACCCAGCCCGGATCATTGAGGGCGAAATATCCTACGTCGCGAGCCGCTCGAGACAGTCGCGCATCTCCGGCGCCCATACCCACCCTGTTGCAGGGCTCTTTGGCGAATTCTGAACGTCTGGACGTCCAGACGTTATAACGTTATGATGCGCAGCCCCCATTCGAGGCGACTTCGAAGTGGCCGAACTCACAAAACGTTCCACCATCTATTTCGATCCGGCGATTCATCAGGCATTGAAGCTGAAGGCGGCTTCAACGGATCTCTCGTTATCCGATCTGGTGGACGAGGCGGTGCGGCTATTGATGGCCGAAGACCAGGAGGATCTCGTGTCGATTGCGGATCGGGTGAACGAACCTGTCATCAGCTACGAGTCGCTGCTGAACGCCTTGAAGAAGAATGGGAAGCTATAGCCTCTTCTTCAAGCGATCGGTAGCAAAGGATCTGAAAGCCATCTCCCGAGCCGACGTTCGAAAGATTCTCAAGCGGATCGAAGCACTCGCCGAAGATCCGCGACCCGCCGGGTCAAAGAAGCTCACGCAGCAAGAGTTCTATCGAATTCGACAGGGTACGTACCGGATCGTCTACGAGATCGTCGACCGCAAATTGATCGTCCAAGTGATCAAAGTTGCGCATCGATCGAAGGCGTATCTGTAATACCTGAGTCATGGCGCGAGTTCGCGCACCAACCGGTCAGCGTTTCGGCGAAGAGTTCTTCGCTGGCGGCGTAGTTGGCGTTCAGAAGAAGAAGCTGGAGACATCGCGCGCGTGAGCGCAACATCGCGCCTTTTGGCGGGGGCTGCATTCAATGAAGAAAACTCTGTTGGTGGCGCTCGCCACGCTGGCATCCGTCGCCGCTCACGCCGAGCGGATCGGCGAGGTGGATACGGTGTTCAAATGGATTGGTCCGGATCATAAGATCGTGGTGGATGCCTACGACGATCCTGCGGTGCGTGGCGTCAGCTGTTATGTCTCCCGCGCGGTGACCGGCGGCGTCAAGGGCGCTGTGGGCGTTGCCGAAGACAAATCCGAGGCATCAATTGCCTGCCGGCAGGTTGGGCCCATCACGTTTGAAGCGTCGTTGCCGGTGCAGGAGGAGATCTTCACCGAACGCATCTCGCTGGTATTCAAGAAGCTGCGCGTAGTGCGCATGGTGGATACGGCACGTAATACGCTCGTGTATCTGACGTACTCCGATCGCGTCATCGAAGGCTCGCCACAGAACAGTCTCACAGCCGTGGCTGTCGAGCGCACCACACCGATTCCCGTGAAGTAGCGCACCGCCATTGAAGATCCCAAAAGAACTGCAGGGCCTCATCGACGACGGCGTGATCGACGAAGTGATCCGCGCGCTGCGCAGCGGTAAGGAAGCGGCCGTGTATGTGGTGCGCGCGGGATCGGAGGTCCGTTGCGCGAAGGTCTACAAGAACATGTCGCAGCGCAGCTTTCAGCAGCGCGCGCAATACCAGGAAGGGCGCCAGGTGCGCGGTAGCCGCCAGAACCGCGCCATCGGCAAACGCACCCGGTTCGGGCGCCGCGAGGAAGAAGCGGCGTGGAAGAATACCGAAGTGGATGCCCTGTACCGATTGCTGGAGGCCGGAGTACGCGTGCCGAAGCCGTATGGCTACAGCGATGGCGTGCTGGTGATGGAACTGGTGACGGACGATGACGGCCGTGCTGCGCCGAATCTGGGCGAAGTGATTCTCACACCGGACCAAGCGCTTGCCTGCCACGCGTTTCTCATCCAGCAGGTGCAGCGCATGCTGTGCGCGGGGCTCATTCATGGCGATCTGTCGCAATTCAACGTGCTCGTTGGCGCCGACGGACCCGTGATAATCGATCTGCCCCAGGCCGTAAACGCCGCCGGAAATAACAGTGCGCGCACGATGCTGTTGCGCGACGTGGACAACATCACCGCGACGTTGGCGCGCTTCGCCCCGGAACTGGCGGCGACACGCTACGGCGAGGAACTGTGGCAGCTGTTCGAAACTGGTGCGCTGCGCACGGACTCTGTGCTCACAGGCACTTTCGAAGACGACGACTCTCCGGTGGACATCGATGGCGTGCAACTCGTGATCGCTCATGCCCTCGACGAAGCGCAGCGCCGCCAACGGGGCCGCGAAGTGGCGGATGGCTTGCGCGCGCCGGAAGTGGACGACGATCCGACCGACGCGTAGGCTGACCGTTCGTTGTGATCTACCTGGAGCCCGCCATGCATCTCATTCCCGTACGCCGCATGCGCTTTGACGTGCCAGATCCGGCGGATTTCCATCCGCTGTACATCATGGGGCGCGCATCGGAGTCGTATCAGATGACCGGCCTCGGCCTGTACGTGGCGCTGCTCGAGCCATTCATCGTGAAATCAGTGCGGCGGGTGATGGATGCCATCCGGGATCCTGAGCTGAAGGAAAACGTGGATCGGTTCTGCCGCCAGGAGGCGCAGCACTATCAGCAGCACGAACGCTTCAACGAGCTGGTGCTGGGCCACGGCTACCCGGGGCTCGATGTGCGTATGGCGGAGTTGCGTGCAGACTTCGAGCGCTACCTTGCCGAGGAGTCGGATCAGTTCCGCATCGGTTTCGTTGAAGGATTCGAAGCGAATACCACGCAGGGTGCGCTGTTTCTGCTCGCAAGCCGGATGCTGGATCATCCGAGGACCCACCCGCGGTTTGGTGAGTTGTTCAAGTGGCATCTGCTGGAAGAGATTGAACATCGCAACGTGGCATTCGATATCTACCAGCATCTGTACGGCGGCTATTTATACCGCGCCCGTATGTGCTGGGTGGCGCAGCACCACATGGCCAAATTCATCGACGACTGCACCGCGATCATGTCGGCGGTAGATGTGAAGCGGTATGGCGAGAAGTGCCGTATCACGCCGCGCGCCCGGCTGCAACGCTTGATCTCACGCGCAGTGCCGCGCGTGGTGAGCATGCTGCCCGGCTATACGCCGCACGAATACCGCGTGCCGCCGGATGTGGCGGCGCTGTCCGCGCAGTTCTCGGCGCAGGCGGAATCGGCTGCTTGATGCGCGCTAGTTGGCGGCACTCGCCGCAGTCTGCCGGGATGCAATCGTCTCCAGATTCTGCGCATGCTTGTCCCGGCTGATGCGATAGAAACCCAGCAATACGATGGCGATCAGATAGAAACCCCACAGCGCGGGTATGTAGACGGACGCCAGATCGAACAGCGTATTCGTGGGCACCTCGCCCAGCTTCGCCTGGGTCGGGAAGTTCACGTAGGCCAGCAGCTGCCCCGCCACGATGACCCCCAGGCCGTTCACCGCCTTCTGTGCGAAACTGTTGGCCGCGAAGAACAGTCCCTCGGCGCGACGGCCGGTATTAACTTCACTGTCTTCCACCACATCGGCGATCATCGCCGCGATGAGAATGCCCGATATGACGATCAACGTGACCTCAATGGTGTTGAATATCAGCACGGTCGGGTACAGCGCCGGCGTGCCGTTGTCGGGAAACAAGCCGAGCATGCGCAGGATGAACGGCATGGGCGACATCAGTACCGAAATGGATGTGATGAGGATCGCCGCGCGTTTCTTGCCGAGGCGGCGCGAAATCAATGGAGCCAACAGCAGGGCCATCCCCGCGGAGGCGAAATAGGGCAGCTGCATGTAGCCGATCTGCGTGGACGTGAACTCCCAGAAGTGGCGCGTGAAGTAGATGCTGAGGCTGGTCGAAATGCCGGCGGCCACTGCTGTGAACAACGCCGAGGCGAACAGCACGAGAAACGATCGATTGGACAGCGTTTCCTTCAGTTCGCCGAACGTACTTCGAAGACTGTGGTGTGTTCGCACGGGCGGCTGTTTCAGGTACGGGATGTGCCGATGCGTGCCGAGCGCCGAGACGTAGATCGACGTCAGGATGATCAGCGACGCGGTCAATCCGTAGTTGCTCCAACCGGCGCGATACTGCAATCCGCCCAACTCTTCCGGCAGGAAGAACAGATAGACCAGCACGGCCATGGTCAGGCCGCCCCACCAGCCGAAGAAGAAGCGGAAGCTCATGAACTGGGTGCGCTGGTCGTAGTCCTGCGTCAACTCGGCGACGAGTGCGGTTGCCGGAATTTCGTAGAACGTGATCAGCGTGCGGATCAGGATGGCCATGCACACGAAGTAGATGAACATCGATTCGGCATCGAGCTGAGGTGGCGACCACAGGAAGTAATACGCAGCCGCTGTCGGGATTCCGGCCGCGTACATCAGCGGATGCCGCCGCCCCCAGCGCGAGCGCAGGTGGTCCGAGACGTAGCCAACCACGGGGTCGGAGATTGCATCGAACAACAGTGCGATGAAGATCCCTAACGACACCCACTGAGGGGGTAGACCAATCACCTGGCTGTAGAAGAACAGCAGCAGATAGTTGAAGCCGTTGCTCTTTGCGCCGTTGGCCACGGCGCCGAAGCCGTAGAATATTTTGGTGGAGAGATCGGCGGTGTTGTGCGGCTTGGCCGTCACTGGGGTCTGCGTCACTGCGCGAGTCTCACCAGCATCTTGCCAGTATTCTCGCCAGTGAAGAGGCCGATCAACGCGCGCGGCGCATTCTCCAATCCATCAACGATGGTCTCCTGGTATTTCATGCGGCCGTCCGCGATCCAGCCGCGCATATCGCTCAGAAACTGTTCCCGCAGGTGCTCGAACTCATAGACCACGAAGCCCTTCATCGTGAGACGGTTGTAGATCATGTTGGACAATGTGGTCACGCCGGTGGAGCGGGCGCCGGGCGTGTTGTAGGCGGAGATCATGCCGCAAACGGGGATGCGCCCCAGCGGGTTCATTCGCGGCAGCGCCGCATCGAGATGGTCGCCCCCCACGTTTTCGAAATACACGTCGATGCCGTTCGGGGCTGCGTCCTTCAGGTTCTTGCGCAGGGAACCTTCTTTGTAGTTGATGGCGGCATCGAGACCGAGTTCATCCGTCAGCCAGGCACATTTGGCGGCTGAGCCGGCGCTGCCGATGGTGTAGCAATTTTTGATCTTTGCGATCTGTGCGGCGACGCTGCCCACGGCACCGGCGGCGGCGGATACGAATACGTTTTCGCCCTCTGCCAGCGCGCCGGTCACCAGCAGGCCGCCGTACGCGGTGAGGCCAGTGCCACCCAATACGTGCATATAGAGGGTGGGAGAACTGTCGCTGGCCGGCAGGTGCGCCACGCCCTTGCCGCTCGTCAGCCAGTACTCGCGAAAACCCGCCTGATGCTGCACCAGGTCGCCTTCCTTGAAGTCGCCGTTGCGGCTGGCGGCCACCACTCCGATTGCACCGCCCCCCATCGGTTTGTTCAGCAGCTGCTGGCCATTGGAGAGGCGCGGGCGCATTGCGGGATCCACCGACATATACAGGTTGCGAATCAGCACCTGACCCTCCGCGGGATCATCCAGCCGTGTCTCGACCAGGTGAAAATCGGATTCGGCCGGCATGGCGTCGGGGTGATTGATCAAATGGACTTCGCGATTGGTTGTGGCCATGGTCGACTCGGCTATTGAGAAAGCCACGAGCTTAATCGTTCACCGGTTGCCGTGTCATACCGCCTGTCATATGGGGCGGACTGGCCGGGCACTCATCACTGAAACGGGCTGAATCCGATCATGCAAGATGGGCTCGAGCACAATCCCAACGTCTCGAAGGATGCACTGGCAGCGCATCACCGCGCGGCCTATGGCTGGGCGCTGTCGCTGTGCGGCTACGACGCAGCGACGGCGGACGATGTGATGCAGCAGAGTTATCTCGCGATCATCGATGGCAGTGCGCGCTTCGACGGCGCATCGAGCCTGAAGACCTGGCTGTTCGGCGTGGTACGCAATGTGGCGCGACGCCACCATCGGGCGCGACGCGTGTACGTTGCGGTGGTGGCTCGATTCGGCGCGCAACCCCGGGATGGTTCCCGGGCGATGGCGGATCTGCGGGGCGGTGACACGGTCGGCGTGGCGCTCGCCACGTTGCCGCGCCGCCAGCGTGAAGTGCTGGAACTGGTGCTGTGGGCGGAATTCACGCTGGAACAGAGCGCAGCCATTCTGGGAATCAGCGTGGGTAGCGCACGCACGCATTACCATCGCGCGAAGCAGACGCTGCGCGCGCGGTTGGAGCGCGACGATGACTGACGCGCGCCTGGACCAGGCAATTCGCGCCGCATTTGAGCGCCAGTCGGCCGCATACGACATCCCTGATTTTGACGCGCTGCTGAACCGGGCCGTCGCGGCCCGTTCCCCACGCCCCATGCCCGCGTGGCTCAGTGTCGCTGCTGCTGCGGCAGTGCTTGCGACCGTTGCGCTCATGCATGTGGAGCAGCGCGCCCTCGAGAGCGATACGCGGCTGCTGATGGCAGAACTTACACGCGGCACGTATTGGCGAGCGCCGTCGGATCGCGCGCTCGATGCGCGCGCTGGCGCACGCTATCTCGGCGTTCCGGATTTTCCCGACATGACCTATTCATTCGATGAGGTGAAAACATGGCTTTGATTCAACGGTTCAGTTTTTGTGCCGTGCTGCTCGGCGTGCTGGGCAGCATTGGCGCGTCGCCGGCCGCGGCCGCGGATGATCCATTCGGCGATCGTGTTCTGCCCATCGAGCTGGTGATGGCGTTTCGCAAACAGATCGACCTGACGCCCGCGCAGAGCAAAGCGCTGGGTGAAATGGTGGTGGCGCTGCAAACAACAGTCGCCGGCAAACAGTGGGAGATGCAATCCACCTACTTTGAGCTGCTCGAGGTGCTGGATGAGCCGACCATCGACGAGGCGCGCGCCACCGCACTGGCCAAACGAGCCATTGATTCTGAGAACGACATCAAAATTGAACAACTTCGATTATTGATTCGGCTGCGAAACCTGTTGAATACGAAACAGATCGATTATCTGCGTGCGCGTCTGGCCGAAGGCTGGAAAAAGGAGTCTTGATCCATGCATGCGTTCAAAGCTGTAGCTCGGGTGGCAGCCGCTACCGGCATTGCGCTGTGGCTGACCGCTTGCGGTGGCGGCGGGTCGGGTGGTGGCGCTGCCGCGGTGCCCCCGCCGGTGGCAGGGCCACCACCACCGCCCACGACCGCGCAGCTCAACAGCGCCGCGGCGCTGCTTGCGACGACGACGTACGGCGCCGACTTCGACCTGATCGATGCGGTTGCGCGCGAAGGCGAAAGCGCGTGGCTGAATCGTCAGTTCGCGATGTCCCCGAGTTACCACACGCCCGTCGTGGTGCGCTATCTCACGCAGTACGGCTTCGACATCAATGCGACGCCGCCGCCCGGAACGTTCCGGCGTTTCGCCTGGTGGGAGCAAACACTAACCGCGCCGGATCAGTTGCGTCAGCGCGTCGCGTATGCGCTGACGCAGCTCTTCGTCGTATCCGACAACGTGGATCAGATCTTCATCAATCCGCTGGGGCTGTCGCACTACTACGACACGCTGCTGGGATATGCCTTCGGCAACTACCGCGACTTGCTGCGCGCCGTGACATTGCATCCGGTGATGGGCATCTATCTGAGTCACGTCAACAACGCGAAGACCGATCCCGTCACAAATACATTCCCTGACGAAAACTACGCGCGCGAAGTGATGCAGCTGTTCAGCATCGGGCTGTTCGAGCTGAACACGGACGGCAGTCGCAAGCTGGACGCGAATGGCAATCCGATCCCCACCTACGACAACGACGATATCCAGGAGTTTGCCAAGATCTTCACGGGCTTGAGTTATGCAGCGCGGCCATCGGGTGGACCCAGCTTTTTTGGCAATCCGGATCCGGTGTTGCATGTGCCCATGGTGATGTTCGAGGCCTATCACGAGCCTGGCGAAAAACGTCTGCTCAACGGTGTGGTGGTGCCGGCAGGTCAGACCGGCATGCAGGATATCGATGCCGCCGTCGATAACCTGTTCAACCATCCCAACGTGGGGCCATTCGTGGGGAAGCTGTTGATTCAACGGCTCGTGACGTCGAATCCGTCACCGCAGTACGTCGCCCGGGTAACCGCGGCATTCAACGGCAATGCCGCGAACCCGCGCGGCGATCTGACCCGGGTGCTACGCGCCGTGCTGGCCGATCCTGAAGCGCCTAACGGCATCCATCTGCGCGAGCCGTTCCTGCGCTACGTGGCGCTGAATCGGATCCTGCACGCGGGCAGTACCGACGGAACATTCCCGGGACTCGCCTATGTTGCGCAGTTTCTGGCGCAACAGCATGTGCTGAGCGCGCCGAGCGTTTTCAATTTCTATTCACCGGGCTATTCCCCGTCGGGGGAACTCGGCAATGCAGGTCTTGCGGCGCCGGAATTTCAGATCACCACCGACTCCAGCATCGTGGGCGTGTCGAATCTGATGGCGTATGCGGTGTACGGCGATCAACCCATCGAGACCCCCGCGGGATTCACGCCCATTCATCTGGATCTATCGGAATACGAAGCACTCGCAGCGAATTCGGATGCGCTGCTCGATCGGCTGAATCTCGTGTTCATGCACGGCGCCATGGATGCGGCAACACGCGCGGCCATTCGCAATGCCATCGAACCGGTGGTGAATGATCCCGCTGCGCGTACCAAGCTTGCGCTGTACCTGACGTTGATTTCCCCGGCCGCCGCGGTCGCCAGCTGAGTATTGCCCCATGACACATGCGTCAAGACGAAGTTTCCTGCGGCACAGCGCGCTCGTTGGCGCGGCCGCTGCCGCACAGATGACCACGATGGGGCAGGTCGCGCATGCGATGGCGCCGGGCGATTACAAGGCGCTGGTGTGCATCCTGCTGGCCGGCGGTGCCGATTCCTTCAACATGCTGGTGCCGATGGATGCGTCTCGATATGCCGACTACGCTGAGTTCCGGGCCGATCTGGCGCTGCCGCACAATACGTTGCTGCCGCTGTCGTACACCGCGCCAGGCGGGCTGACCTACGGGGTGCATCCGGGTCTCGGCGGGACGCGCACGCTATTTGATGCCGGCCGGCTTGCCTTCCTGGCCAACGTCGGCACGCTGGCGGAACCCACGGATAAAACAGGCTTCGAGACGGGCACTGCGCGATTGCCGCTGGGACTGTTTTCGCATGCGGATCAGATCTCGCAGTGGCAGACGTCAGTGCCCGACCGGCGCATCGCCACGGGCGTGGGCGGGCGCATGGCAGATGTCATCCTCACCAACGGTGTGCCCGCATCGCCGATTTCGATGAACGTATCGCTGGCCGGGTCGAATATCTTTCAGACCGGTCAGCTGGTCACCGACTACAGCATCGATGCCAACGATGGCGTTCGACTGGTGGCCGGCTATGACGAACCCAACGCGGTGCTGTTCACCGACGCGCTCGATGCGATGCTGGCCGCCGGCTACACCGACCCCTTCCGGCGCACGTACGCGCAGAAGCTGCGCAAAGCGATCGACAGCGGCATCGCCGTGAAGTCGGCGCTGGACAATGCAACGCCCCTCACTACGGCATTTGGCGCGGGTCAACTCTCGGCAGCGCTTGCCCAGATCGCGCGCGTGATCAGCGTACGCGATCAACTGGGCAACGACCGACAGACGTTCTTCGTCACCGTGGGCGGCTGGGATCATCACGATGATGTGCTGCCGCGTCAGGCGCAGATGCTGCCCGGCATCGGGGCGGGCCTGATGGAATTTAGCCAGGCGCTGGACGAACTCGGTGTCAGCGATCGCGTTACGACATTCACTATCTCCGATTTCGGCCGCACGCTGACGTCGAACGGCAAGGGCTCGGACCACGGCTGGGGCGGCCATCAGATGGTGATGGGTGGTGCCGTCAATGGTGGCAGTGTCTACGGCAGCTTCCCAAACTTGACGCCGGGCAATGCGCTCGATGTGGGCCGCGGACGCTACATCCCCACGACCAGCGTAGATGCGTTCTATGCGGAGCTGGCGTTGTGGTTCGGCATCGCGCCCAGCGAACTGGATCTGGTGTTGCCTAACGTAAGGCGCTTCTACGTGCCGGAGTCGCTGACCGCGCCGGTGGGCTTCATGCGTTAGCGTTCGCGTTTAGTAACGTGCACCGAGAGCAGTTCGTCCGGCGCGATGAATCGGTCGGGGCGCGCGGGCCGCCAGAAGGTCTGATAGACCGCCTGCTGCGGGACGCTGTCGAGCAGTTCGCCGTGCGACAGCCAGGGGTGCAGCGTCGCCAGCGAACGCACCTCCCTGGCAGAGACACGGCGCATGATGTGTTCCGGGCCGAGTTCCTCCGGGTGGTTCAGGCCGGCCGCCTGCAGCAGTTCACGCAACGCTTCGAGCGTGCCTTCGTGAAAATTAAATACCCGTTCAGATTTATCCGTGACCACCAGCCCGCGCGACCGCTGCGGGTCCTGGCTGGTCACGCCAGTGGGGCAATTGCCGGTGTGGCATGTCTGTGCCTGCAGGCACCCCAACGAGAACATGAAGCCGCGGGCCGAATTGCACCAATCAGCGCCGATGGCCATGGTGCGTGCGACATCGAATGCCGTGATGATTTTGCCGGCTGCGCCGATGCGGATGCGCTCACGCAGATTCAATCCCACCAGCGTGTTGTGGATCAGACGCAGTCCCTCGCGCAGCGGTGCGCCCACGTGATTCGTGAATTCCAAAGGCGCAGCGCCCGTGCCGCCTTCGCCGCCATCCACCACGATGAAGTCCGGCGTGAGGCCGGTATCCAGCATTGCTTTGGCAATGCTGAACCATTCCCAGGGATGGCCGAGCGTGAGTTTGAATCCGGTGGGTTTGCCGCCGGATAGCGCGCGCAGTCGCTCGACGAACTGCAACAACTCGATGGGTGTGGTGAACGCGGAGTGCCGCGCCGGTGATATACAGTCGACACCCACCAGCACGCCACGTGCCGCAGCAATCTCGGCTGTGACCTTGGCACCCGGCAACACCCCGCCGTGGCCGGGTTTCGCCCCCTGGGATAATTTTATTTCGATCATCCGCACCTGCTCGGCGCCGGCACTTGCCGCAAACTTTTCCTCGTCGAATTGACCCTGCGCGTTGCGGCAGCCGAAATAGCCGCTGCCGATTTCCCAGACCAGATCGCCGCGATGTTGCAGGTGATAGCGGGAAATCGATCCCTCGCCGGTGTCGTGGTAGAAGCCGCCCCGCCGCGCACCGGCGTTGAGCGCCAGAATCGCGTTGGCGGATAGCGCGCCAAAGCTCATGGCGGAAATATTGAACGCGCTCGCCGAGTAGGGTTGTGCACAATCGGCGCCGATGGTGACGCGAAAGTCGTGATTGTCGATCGTGGTGGGCGCGATGGAGTGATTGATCCATTCGTAGCGCGGCGCATAGACGTCCATCTGCGTGCCGAACGGACGCTTGTCCAGCGCACTCTTGGCGCGTTGGTAGACGATGGAGCGTTGCGCACGCGAAAACGGAACCGCGTCAGTGTCGGACTCGATGAGGTACTGACGGATTTCGGGGCGGATTTTCTCGAAGAAGAAGCGCAGGTGCGCAAGCACCGGATAGTTTCGCCGGATCGAATGTTGCGACTGCAGGAAATCCCACACGCCCACCAGCGCGACCGTGGCGAAGGCGGCAGCGGGCCACAACCACAGCCCGCTGAATACCGTCAGCAACAGGCACAGGCACGCCAACAATACGCTCGCCGCCCAGGTCCAATACCGTTGTGGAATCATCCGCGCCCCTGGTCTCATTGCGGCCGTGACTGTACTGAGTTCGTAGCAGCGCCGCTAGACGTGGCAGTATTGGCCCATCTGAGTGGGAGGTGAGGTATGGAACTGGGGACGATGGCCGATATTGCCGATGTTTTGGGCGGTATCATCGTAGTTGGTGGCGCGGTATTCGCGCTTGTCCAGTTGCGCGAGTTTCGCAGCCAACGACGCGACGCTGTCGCAGTAGAGATCATCCGTTCGTTTCAGGACACCGAGTTTTCAAGGGTGCTGAATCTCGTTCGCGAGTTGCCCGACGGTGCATCGCTTGAGGACCTGAGGGAGCGGGGTGCCGGCTATCACAGCGCGGCAATGACGGTTGCAACGTACTACGAGTCAATCGCGTTGCTGGTATTTCGACGCATCGTACCGTTTGCGATCGTACGCGAATTGACGGGCGGCATCTGCGTGGTGGCGTGGCGAAAACTTGCAACGTGGACGATGCAGGTGCGCCAGGAACAGCACCACGACTCGTTCGCTGAGTGGTTTCAATGGCTTGCTGAGCGACTGATGGAGTCCGACGAGGATAAGAACGCCAACCCCGCCTATCGCCGCTACGCGAACTGGCGAGCCAAGGACTGATTTTCGATGGGGGCCACCGATGTATGACGTAGTTATTGTGGGCGCCGGGAGCGCGGGTTGTGCGATCGCCGCGCGCGCATCGGAGGATCCGAATCGTACGGTGCTGCTGGTGGAAGCCGGACCGGATTATGCGGACCTGAAGCAGACGCCATTCGATCTGGTGAACAGTCACAACAATTCCTATCGGGCGCATGACTGGGCGCTGCAGTATCAGCCCACCCGCAATCAGAACGTCGTGTTCCCGCGCGGTCGGGTGGTGGGCGGATCGAGCGCCGTGAACACGGCCATTGCACTGCGCGGGATGCCGGAGGATTACGACGAGTGGGCCGCGGCTGGCAATCCCGAGTGGGCGTGGGAGGGGGTGTTGCCAGCATTCAAGCGCCTGGAGCGCGATCTGGATTTCGGTGCGGCGTCTTATCACGGCGATGCGGGTCCCATTTCAATCCGCCGCTACCCGGATGCGGAACTCCTGCCGCAGCATCAGGCATTCCTGGCCGCGGCTCGCACGCTGGACTATCCCGCATGCCCCGATGCGAATGCGCCCACCAGCTGGGGTGCAGGCCCTCAGCCCATGAACAAGCTCGGCCGCCTGCGTGTCTCGTGCGCCGTGGGCTACCTGGCGCCGGCGCGCATTCGACCCAATCTGACCATCCGTGCCGACACGCTGGTGCGACGCGTACTCAGCGATGGCAAACGCTGCACAGGCATTGAAGTGGAAGGCCTCGATGGGGCGATCGAGCGCATTGATGCGCGTCTGGTGGTGTTGTCCGGCGGTTCGATCATGTCGCCCGCGATTCTGCTGCGTTCTGGCATCGGTCCCCGCGGCCATTTGGAATCGTTAGGCATCGAGGTGCTGCGCGACGTGGCCGGCGTGGGCCAGAACCTGTCGGATCATCCCGCGCTGTCCGTGCAGTGCCGGGTCAAGGACGGTGCGCTGATCGACTTCGACGCACCGATCATCCAGACCATTCTGCGCTACACCGCGCCGGGGTCGGATCAGCGCAACGATCTGCAGATTGAACAGCTGAGTTTTTCCGGATCGCGCCGCGATGTCCCCACATTCGGTGTCGCCGCGGTACTGGAGTATCAATACGGTCGCGGCGAATTGCGCTTGAACTCCGCCGATCCGCATGAGCATCCGCACATCGACCTGCGCTTCTGCGAAGACGTGCGCGATACGCAGCGGCTGGTGGGCTGCTTCAAGGATGCCCTGGCATTCACGCGCACCGCGGCGCTTTCAGATCTTATCGAATCGGTGACATTTCCCCGCCCCGGTACCGAGCTGGACGAGGCGACGATCGCGGGGTTGTGTCAGCGCTTCGCGGGCAGCGGCTACCACCCCTGCGGCACTGTGAAGATGGGACCCGCCGCCGACGCGACGGCAGTGGTGAATCAGTACGGCTGCGCGCACGCCCTCGAACAGCTGGTGGTGGCTGACGCGTCGATCATGCCGGGTGTGCCGCGCGCCAACACCAATCTCACCTGCATCATGATCGGCGAGATGATCGGCGAATGGCTGCGCACGCGACCCGCGCTGTTTGGACTGTAGGTTCCACCGTAGGAGAAATTGAATGACACCTGAAATCGCCATTCGCAATGTGCGTGTGCTCGATGGCACCGGCGCTCCAGCCTATGACGGCGACGTCACCATCGATGGCGGCCGCATTGCCGCCATCGGCACGGCGGGTGCCGCTCAGCGTGAGATCGATGGCCGGGGCCTGACGCTCGCGCCCGGCTTCATCGATGTGCATTCCCACGACGACGGCGCCTTCCTGCGTCACCCCGGTATGGAGTTCAAGCTGGCGCAGGGGGTCACCAGCGTGGTGGCAGGTAATTGTGGCTTCAGCGCGATTCCGGCCGATCCATCGGTGGATGCCGCGGCGGCAAGTGGCGGCATCCTGGCGGGGGCCGGCGGCACCTTTACGGATCTGTCAGGCTATTTCGAAGCCGTGCTCGGCCACGCACCCGCCATCAACAACATGATGCTCGTGGGCCACAACACGGTGCGCGCCATCGTGATGGGCATGGAGGCACGCTCTCCCAGCCGCGCGGAACTGGACACCATGCGGGGTCTGGTGGAAGCGGCGCTGGAGCAGGGCGCCTGCGGGTTTTCAACCGGGCTCATCTATCGGCCGGGGCGCTGGAGCGACACGGCCGAGGTGATCGAGCTGGCGCGCGCCGCCAAAGCGCATGACGCCCTCTACACCACGCATATGCGCAATGAAGGCGCGCACCTGTTGCGATCGGTCGAGGAAACGTTGCAGATCGGCCGGGAGGCCGGCGTGCACGCACACATTTCACACCACAAGTCGGCGGGCAAGGCGAACTGGGGGCTGGTGACACAGTCCCTGGCGCGGGTGGAACAAGCCAAGGCCGCCGGTCAGCGGGTGACCCTGGATGTCTATCCGTACACGGCCGGCAGCGGCCGGATGATCGAATACTTCAATCTGGAACGCATCGACTCGGACCTCGCCGCGGTGATCAGGCTGGCCACGTGTCCGGCGTTCCCCGCATTCGAAGGCCGCATGGTGGTGGATATCGCGCAGGAGCAAGGTCTGGATGTCACCGAGGTCGTGCGCATGATCCTCACCGCCCCGAAGGGCGATCGCACCATCTGCATTCAGTTCATCATCGATGAGGCGGATATCGAAACGAATCTGCGCTACCCCACCATGATGGTAGGTTCCGATGGCATCCCGGAACTGCGTGGGCGCCCCCATCCGCGCTTGTTCGGCACATTCCCCCGGGTGCTGGGCGAGTATGTGCGTAAGCGAGGCACGCTGACGCTGCCCGATGCGGTGCATCGCATGACGCAGTTGTCGGCGCAGACTTTCGGCCTGAAGGAGCGTGGTGAGATTCGCGCCGGTTATTGGGCCGATCTGGTGCTGTTCGATCCGCAGCGCATCGTGGATACGGCGACCTATGACGACCCCAAACGTGAACCGGAAGGCGTCGAGTGCGTTGTGGTCAATGGTCGCGTGGCATTCGACGCGGGACGGCATACCGGCGTGGGTGCCGGCAAGATGTTGCGTTACCGTCGCGAGGCATTCGGCGCCGACATGCGGGGGTCGGAGTAACGGACCGGAGTGCGATTCGCATGACCCCGATCCCTTACTCCGGTCCGTTACTCCGACCCCCGCCTGTCGTCCGCCTCGAACCATCCAGTTGGCGAATTTGGCGAGCGGTGCGTCTCGATCGCCGAGGGTGTGTCCTGATGCGCCCACGCCACAGCGTTGGCCAGCACCTGACCAATATCGTCGCGATGATAGATTGGATAGGATTCGTGTCCTGGGCTGAAGTAGAACACGCGCCCCTTGCCCCGCTTGAAACAGCAGCCACTGCGAAATACTTCGCCGCCGCTGAATGAACTGACGAAGACGAGTTCATCGGGTGCTGGAATGTCGAAGAATTCGCCGTACATTTCGTGGCGGGGCAGGGCGATGGGTTGCGGCACACCGCGTGCGATGGGGTGTCCCGGCGCCACCGTCCACACCAGCTCACGATCATCCGCCTCGCGCCAGCGCAGATTGCAACTCGTGCCCATCAGCCGCGTGAAGATCTTCGACAGGTGTGCTGAATGCAGCACGATCAGCCCCATGCCATCGAGAACGCGCCGCTGAATGCGCGTGACAAGCGCATCCTCCACCTTCTCGTGCGCGTGATGCCCCCACCACGTCAGCACATCCGTTGCCGCCAGCACGGTCTGGGGCAAGCCCTGCTCGGGTTGATCGAGCGTTGCGGTGCGCAGTACGGCATCGGGCAACCGGTCGGCGATCAGGCGCGCGATGGCCGCATGCATCCCGTCGGGGTAGATGGCTCGCACCGCGGGATTAGTGTGTTCGTGTACGTTCTCGCCCCAGACGGTGACCCGCATTGATTGAACCCGGTCGTGATCGGTGGTCGCGATGGTGCCAAGCCGCGACCGAGTCAGCAATCAGGCGGCTGACTTGCGCTGTGCGCGCGTGTCGTTCATCAGCCCCGTGAAGAAGCGCCGCACGTTCACACCCAGCGTGCGGGTACGGTAGCCGCCTTCCTGGATCACGAGCGTTGGCAGTTTCAGCGCCGCGATCATCGTGCCGTTGGCCTCGAAATCCTCGGCGTTCAGCGACCACGAGCCGGTGGGATCGCCGCGCCCGGTGTCGAGCCCCAACGCCACAACGAGGAAGTCTGGCTTGTAGGCCGCGATGCGCTTCAGCGCACGCGCCAGCGTTTCACGATACTGGGCGCCGTTGCGCGCTTCGGGCAACGGGTAGTTGATGTTGAATCCCTCACCTTCACCCTCACCGATCTCGCTCTCATGACCGGAGAAGTAGGGATACGCGAATGACGGGTGGCCGTGAATGGATACGGTGAGCACGTCGTTGCGTGCATAGAAGATATCCTGCTGGCCGTTACCGTGGTGATAGTCGACGTCGAGAATGGCCACTCGGCCCAATGCCGACAACCGGTGTGCGGCGATGGCGTTGTTGTTGAAGTAGCAGAACCCGCCGAACAGCCTGCGCTCCGCATGATGTCCTGGGGGACGTACCAGGGCATACGCGAAGCGGTTACCAGCCGCGACGATCTCTGCGGCTGTAAGGGCGCAGTCGACGGCCTCGCGGGCGGCGAGGTAGGCGGATTCATTGAGGGGCGTGAATGTATCGATGCAGTAGTAGCCAGCCTGCATCGCCAGATCCTTCGGGGGCGAATTAGGGTTGCGCACAGGAAAGACATAGGGATAGACGGATTTCTCGGGGGGCACGCCCTTGCATACTTTCGCCAGGTACTTCACCAATGCCGCGTCGTGCACCGCCGTGATATGCCGCTCGGGAAAATCCTTTGCGGGTACCCGCTTGAAGTACCCGGAGGGATCCAGGTCACGCAGAATCGCGCGGATGCGCACGGGCGCCTCGACATAGCCACGATCGCGCACGTGGTGGATCTGATGCTTGTCGTTGACCACCAGCGCGATGGGGCTGGCGACCTGCGGCTGGCGCACGCGCCCGCTCTTGGCGTAGCGCTGCGCACGAATCGTCACGGGATCGTGTGTGATAGAGCCCACCACCGCTTCCACGTACTCAGGAGGGCACAGCTCGGCGTATTTGCGCTCCAGAATGGCGCGCACCACTCTTCGGGCGACGCTGCGTTTGAGGGGCGTACCGCGGTCCATGTCGTCGTAGACGAGATGCGGCGAGTCGAGACCGCCGGCGGTCAGCGGTTTCTCGTACAGGGTGCCGACCACCGGGCGTGCGCCGAACTGTTCGTAGAAACGCAGTCGGGCGCGATTCTGTTTCAACAGTTCGGGCGTGCTGGTGCTGCCTTCGTCATCGGGCGCGCACTCGAAGAACAGCCCGTCCGCGCCCAGTGCCAGGGTCTCTTCACGAATGCGCTGGTACAGCGCGCCGCCGATGCCGCGGCTGGTGAGCCCCCGGTCGGATGCGATGAACTCTAGATAACAGAAGTCCGCAATGGGGTCGTGCATCAGCACGGCAAAACCCTGCACGGCGCCGCGGGCATCTTCGGCGACGTAGAGGATGGTCTTGAAGCGCTTGGCAAAGGGATTCAACAGCTGCGCCCGAACGGCACTGATCTCCAGTTCATTGAGTCCGGCGAACTGGGCTTTGAGGATGGCTTCCACCTGCGCCATGGCCAGTCGATTCTGGGGATGAATATCGTCGTGAATCGGCCGAATTCGAAACATCTAGGGTCCTTGTGGTTGCGGGTAGTGACGGCGCCGTGGCGTCGGATCAGCGCGCCTCTGTCAGCGTCATGATACCCGAGAGGGTTGCATCGCTGCTGGGCACGTGGGACTTTGCGGCGACAAAGGCTGCTTTGAGTTTCCTTGTCGAACACCACGCTTTCCACCACGCACGCCATGCCGCAGCAGGCCCGTTCCAATTTCGTCGTTGGCGCAGCAGCATTTTTCGCGACGATGTATTTCGTTCAGGGCATCGGTGATCCAACCAGCGGACTGATTGCGCAACCGGTACGGGCGATGCTCAAGAGCTGGGGAGAGTCGCCCGGCACGATCGGCGGCTTTATGGCGTTGTTGGCGCTGCCGTGGATGGTGAAGCCCGCTTTTGCATTGTTGTCGGACTATGTGCCGCTGCGCGGATCGCACCGACGCAATTACCTGCTCGCCGCATCGGCCGCCGCATCGATTGGCTTGTTTGCGCTGTGGCTGGCGCCGGTTCCCGACGGCGCGCGCTGGCTGTTGCTGGCGTGGCTGCTGCTGCCGACCATTGGCATCGCCTTTGGCGATGTGCTGGTTGATGCGCTGATGGTGGAGGTGGGGCAGCCGCGGGGTCTCACCGGACTGTTGCAATCGGTGCAATGGGCCGCCGTCTATGTCGGCATGCTGCTGGCCGGCGTCGCTGGCGGATGGATCAGCAGCACGGGCAACTATGAGCTCGCGTTCGTCATCTGTGCGGTGCTGTGGGCACTGAGCTTTTTACTTGCGCTGCGCTTCGCGCGTGATACACCGCGACCCGCTGCAGCGGAAGGCGTGGCGGCCACGTCGCATGAGTTCGCCGCTGCCCTGCGCGTACCCGGACTCGTGACAGTGGCTGGATTTCTGTTTCTGTGGAGCTTCAATCCGAGCTGGATCTCGGTGCAATACCTGCACATCACGGAAACCCTGGCGCTGGGTGAGCAGGTGTACGGAAATTCGTTCTCGTGGTTCGCCGGGGGTTCGGTGGTTGCAAGTCTGCTGTACGGGGTCTACTGCCGCGCGGTCCCGATGGGCCGTCTGATTCATCTCGCCATCGTCACGGGGATTGTCGGTTACGTGGTGTTCGTCTATATCGGCAGTGCGGTGTCGTTGTACGCAATCGCATTTGTTTCGGGTGTGGCGAATATGACGGGCAATCTGATCCAACTGGATCTGGCGGCGCGGCTGGTGCCAATTCGCGTTGCGGCAACCTGCTTCGCCCTCTACATGGCGCTATCCAATATCGCAGCATCAGCGTCTGAGGCACTGGGCGCGAATATCTACGAGTGGCTGACGCCGCGCGTGGGTCTGATGCACGCCTACGAATGCGTGGTCGTGCTCAGCGCGCTATTTGCCGCGAGCTGCTGGATGCTGGTGCCTCGTTTGAAACGTGAAGTGCCGCAGTGGTGGTCCTAGCGCGTTACGTCGGCGCATTGGTGAACGAAAACACGGCCCAGTGTTTGCCGTTGTTGAGCAGCCGCTCTTCGCTGTGGGTGCCATTGCTGTAGCTGCCCACGATGCGTCGCCAGAAGGGCACTGCGGGCAGGTTGCCTTCGAATACCCGCACGCGCCAACGGCCGGGATCGGCATCCCAGACGGCACGCGCCAGCGCATCGGATACGCCGCTGTGACGGTGTCGCCGCACCACGAAGAACTCGGCGACGTCGTTCGCTGTTGGATCGTCCAGCCAATCGGGCGCCGCCCCCACCAGGGCAAAGCCAATGGGGATTTCACCGAGGGAGGCGAAATAGACGCGGTCGCCGGCATCCCAGTGGCGCGCCAGATCGTAGTCATAGCGTCCGTTGGGATGGGTGTCGAAGACGAACCACTCGGCCATGTCATGCAGATACAGCTCGAACAGGTTGACGAGGGTTTCATGGGCCTCGCGGCCGACCCGCGCGATGGTGATCTGGGGCGTATCGCTCATGGTAGCGCCTGGGATTGGAGAGGCATGGTCACATGGGGCGCCCGGCCGCGGCAAGCGGTGCACTTGGCGAAAGTGGGTAGTGTGGTAACATGCGCGCCGGCGACGGGAAACCCCTCGCGCGTGGTAGTAAACGGATTAATAAACAAAGAGTTGAAGGAGATACCTAATGATTATCAGTCGCAAGATGTGGATGGCCACATTGGTCGCGCCCGCGTTGAGCTTCGGGTCGGCGCACGCAGTGGAACTGGGTCCGTACGTGGGTGGCAGCGTGGGTCAAACGACCATCAAGATCGATGACAATGCGATCGACTTCGATAAATCCGATACCGGCTGGAAGCTCTATGCCGGCTATAACTTCCTCCCATGGCTCGGTGTCGAAGGCGGCTACATCGACTTCGGTAGTCCGTCGGATGGCAGCTTCGGGAACAATGTCGACATCGACCTGACGGGCTGGGAAGCGTTCGTCGTCGGCTCGTTGCCAGTGGGTCCGGTCGATCTGTTCGTCAAGGCCGGCGGCATCGCAGCCAAAGTTGACGTCCACGTCAGTGGCTTCGGGTCCGAGGATAACAGCGACGAGTATTTCGCCTACGGCGCGGGTGCCGCCTGGAACATCGGCAAGTTTGCCATTCGCGTCGAAGCCGAAGGCTACGATGACAATGACGTCGATGACCTGTACTTCCTCTCCGCAGGCGTAACGTACCGCCTGTAATCGTTCCGGTCGGTTGGCCCGTTCGAACCCTTCGAACGGGCCAGTCCGACACCTCTCTTCTTCCCCACTAGTTGCTGCCCAGATCGCCGTTCACGGCAGCGCGAAACAACCGCTGCAATGCGGCTTCGTCAAGCGGAATCGGATTGCCCGCCGCGGTGGGATCCTCCAGCGCCATCCTCGCGATGCGGCGCGTCTGCCGGGTGTCGACCCCGAGCTGACTGAGCCGCTGCGGTATACCGATGCGGCTGCGCAGTGCCAACACGAACTCGAAGAATCCGACGAAGTCCCCGCGCAAGCCAAGCCAACGGGCGAGCTGGGCGATCTTCTCTTCGATGGCGCGGCGATTGTGTTGCAGCACGTACGGCAGGATCACGCCGTTCGTGAGACCGTGGTGTGTGCCATACAGCGCGCCCACCGCGTGTGACAGCGCATGCACGCCGCCCAGCCCTTTCTGGAACGCCGTCGCACCCATCGCGGCGGCGGCCATCATTTGCGTGCGTGCCTCCAGATCGTCACCGCTGCTCACCGCGCGAGGCAGATAGGTCTGCACGAGGCGCATGCCCTCGATGGCGATGCCGTCCGCCAGCGGGTGATAGCCGGGCGCGCAGTACGCTTCCAGGCAGTGAATGAATGCATCGATGCCCGTGGCCGCCGTGACGGCAGCCGGCAATGCGAGGGTGAGCTGCGGATCGCAAATGGCCACGCTCGGCAGCATGCGCGGATGAAAGATGACCTTCTTCGTCTGACTGCCGCTGTGCGTAATCACTGCCGCCCGACCCACTTCAGAGCCGGTACCGGCGGTGGTAGGTACGGCGACGACAGGGAGAATCACGGCGGCGTCAGCACGCGTCCACTGATCCCCCACATCCTCGAAATCCCATAGCGGGCGAACTTGCCGGGCCGCGAACGCGATCACCTTGCCCACGTCCAGCGCAGATCCACCGCCGAAGGCGATGACGCCATCGTGTTGGCCCACCGCCAGTGCGGCGATCCCCGCTGTCACATTGGCCTCGACTGGATTGCCCTGCACGTCGCTGAACAGACCCACCGGAAATCCCGCGCGTTTCAGATTCGCCACGGCGCTACGGATCATCGGCAGCTTGACCAGCATCGCATCGGTCACCAGCAATGGATTCGCGATGCCGGCCGCGAAACACGCCGCGGGGAGTTCAGCTATTCGACCAGCGCCGATCCATACCTGCGTGGGGTAGTTCCAGTTACCAACGAGGTCCATGAGGGGACGTCCGACCCGGGTCGCTCAAGCTAGCCGATCCGATCGACGCCAGCCAGTGTGACTACTGCGTGGCCTCCACTTCGGCCTGTGCCGCCGAGCGCAGAATCGCGTCCACCTGTGGATCTGGCGCCGGATCGTTCGTAGCCGGCGCCTTCTGTGCTGTCACGTTCAGCACCTCGAGCGCATCGAGTCGCGCCTCGACATCCGACGTCGGCGTGGCCTCGTTCGCCGCGACGCTGGTCGCGAACACCGCAACCGCAATCAAACTGATCAGTCTCATCATGATGGCTTTCCCTCTTCCTGAACCCGCTTTGGCACATGATCCCAGATCGAATCTTCATTCATGGAAAACAAGAATCGATAACTGGGGCGATTCCGACGTGGATCGCCGTCCACGTCGAGAAAGTAGATCACATCCTCGATACGCACCACGGTCACGGCGTGGTAGGCACGCGTTTCCCGGTCCCGTGCGATGCCGATGCGGACATCGGCGGCCGCAAAACCGAGTTGGCGCAGGGCGAAGTATTTCGCGATGGCGTAGTCCTCACAGTCGCCGCCTGCACTCAAAAACTCTGTCAGCGTGCGCCACCGGTCGTTCTGGTGCGGTTCAACGTGCCATTGGCGCAGATTGATGAAGCGATTGACGAGCCTCAGTTGCCGCAAACGGGGCAACTCGGGGGCGTGCCGGATGATCTGACGATAGCCACGCAGCGACGCCGGACACGCCGCCGCGTCGCGCAGGCATGCATCGAGCGCCGCGCGCTGCGAGCGCTGGCGCGTCACGAGGGCGGCCCAGGGGGCGAAATCATCAGCGCGAGTGAGGTACTGGTCTGGGGCTTCGAATGAGTAGGGGGCTGCGGCAGTGGCGCCAGCAAACAAAGTCAGCAGTGCCAGTGTCAGACACACGAGCGGGCGATGGCTGGAACCGCGCTTTGCCACTGCGGTGAAACCCACGCAAAGGATCGGGGCTGGTCTGAGGCTAATGCGGCCGGGTCACCGAGCGCAAGGGCCGCCTTGCAGAGTCAGTCACGGCGCGCCGGTATCCATGGTTTCGCCGAGGAACAGCAGAATGGCGTCGAGCAATCTGGCGCGGTGCCCCGGTTCGATGAAGTCGTGGGCCTCGCGCGGCTCTTCGATGTACACGAGGTGGGCGTCGCGCGCGGTGAGTGCATCGCGCAAGCGCCGCGCGTGCGCGACGGGCGTCTGTGTATCGAGCGTGCCGTGGGCCAGCAACACCGGAATCGTCAGTCGCGCCGCGTTCTGCACAATGGAGATGGCGCTCAGCTGTGCCGCATCGTCGCCGACCACGGTGCGCAAATAGGTCACGCCATAGGGCAGTCGCGCCACGTCGCCGGTTTCGAACAGCAACG
>JAQBCT010000282.1:0-3826 GCA_032124855.1 Gammaproteobacteria bacterium | reverse complement strand
AACGCCCCACCTTCAACGATGCCTATCTCGAAACGTTCAACCGACCCAACGTGCATCTCATCGACGTATCCGATGCGAAGGGCGTGGGGCGGATTACCGAAGACGCAGTGGTGGCAAATGGTGTCGCCTACGAAGTGGATTGCATCCTCTACGCGACGGGATTCGAGATCACCACGTCGGCGCATCGCCGCGTGGACTTCGACACCATCGGCCGCGACGGCGTCTCGCTGTACGAGCACTGGGCCGACGGATACCGAACACTGCATGGTCTGTCCAGTCATGGATTTCCCAACTGGTTCACCATCGGCATCAACCAGAACGGCCTGTCACCGAATATGACGGCGATGTTCGATGATCAGGCCGTGCACGTGGCGTACATCATCGATGAGGTGAAGCGGCGTGGGTTGCAGACGGCGGAAGTCACCACAGCGGCCGAAGACGCGTGGGTGCAGCAGATCATCGCGCTGGCGGGAACCGGTGCGACCGCGTTCCTGGAGCAGTGCACACCCGGCTACTACAACCGCGAGGGCAAGGGCGCCGGTGGCAATATGCAGAACTCGCCCTTCGCTCCCGGCATCAATGCGTTCAACGCACTGCTGCAGCAATGGCGCGAGCGCGGTGATCTGGACGGCATGGCGCTGAGCTGACGCGCGGGCGCGGGTCACTTCGCGCTGGTGTGACGTTGTTAACCCGCCCGACACGAGGTAGGACACCGACATCTCGTTGTTTCTGCGCGATCCTCGGCGAGTCGGTACGCGCCAGGAGATGCCTTGATGCGGGTCAGCATCATGAAATACGTGTTCATCGCGTTCGGCGCCGTGTTCATTGCCGTTGCCGTCACCACAGCAAATCACACCCGGACCTTCGTCAGCCATGCACGCACCGCACACGGCACGGTGATCGATCTGGTTCGACATCGCTCCAGCAACTCGAACGCCTACGCGCCGGAGGTGCGTTTCGTCACTGCAGACGGACAGTTCGTTCAGTTCACCTCCACCATCAGCAGCGCCCCGCCCAGCTACGCAACGGGCGAAGCCGTGGATGTCCTCTATCGCCCGCTGGCGCCGGTCGATGCCCGGATCGCTAGCTTCACGTCGTTGTGGGCGGACACGCTCATGTTCGGCGCGATGGGGTCGATCTTCTTTCTGGTGAGCACCGGCATCATGCTGTCTGCGATCGGCAAGGCGCGGCGGGCAGCGGAACTGAAGCGTCACGGCAATCGGTTGCTCACGACCGTTGCAAGGATCGAACACGTCGAGAAGCTGAGAGTAAACGGCCGCAATCCGTATCGCGTATTCACCCAGTGGACGAGCGCATCCACACCCGAAACGCGCGTGTTCGGCAGCGACTACATCTGGTTCGATCCTTCGCCCTATCTGAAGGGACGTGAAATACCCGTTTTCGTCGAGCGTACAAATCCGTCGAGCTATTTCGTTGATCTGTCTTTCCTGCCCAAGCCAACTCAGTCAGGCCACGGCAGCCGGTTGATCGTATAGCCGGACCGCGACCTACCCTCACGGGTGACAGGCCGCGCACCCCGGAGTAGCTTCCGTCGTTGTCACGGAAGCCGAACCAATCGCTGCGGGGTACATATGTCAGGCGATGCGATCCGCAAACTCGAACAACAGATCTTCAAACTCACCGAGCAGCTGAACACGCTGCGCAAGCAAGCGCCGCCCACGGCAGTGCGCAACTACGAGTTCGCCACACTCGCCGGCCCGGCCACGCTGCTTGATCTGTTTGGTGAATCCGACCGGCTGCTGATGATTCACAACATGGGTCAGGGTTGTCGCTTCTGTACGCTGTGGGCCGATGGTTTCAACGGCTTCGTGGATCATCTCGAATCGGCCATGGCAGTGGTGCTGGTTTCAAAAGACGCACCGCCACTGCAACGCCAGTTCGCCAATTCCCGCGGCTGGCGGTTTCGCCTCGCCTCGCATGGTGGTGGTGAGTACATCACCGAGCAATCGGTGCAGGCCGATGCATCCAATATGCCTGGCGCTGTGACTTACGAACGCAAGGGCGAGCAGATATTTCGCAAGAACGCCTGTGTATTCGGTCCCGGCGATATCTACTGCTCGATGTGGAGCCTGCTGGGTCTGGCCGGCATGAGCGAGGCCGACTGGACACCGCAATACCGCTACTGGCGCCCACCGGCGAAGCTGGATGATGGCGGTGAGAACGTGCTGAGTTGAGCCAGAGCACGCCATGAACCACCACGAGCTGCAGCAGACGATCGACACGGCATGGGAGTCGCGCGACGCCATTTCACCCGCCACGGAAGGCGCCGAGCGAACAGCCGTGGAGCACGCGCTCGCCGCGCTCGACCGCGGTGAATTGCGCGTGGCGCAGAAGCTCGACGGGCAGTGGCATACGCATCAGTGGCTCAAGAAGGCGGTGCTGCTGTCCTTCCGCCTCAATGCGATGGCAGCCATTTCAGGCGGCCCTGGCGGCGCTCATTGGTTCGACAAGGTCCCGTCAAAGTTCGCGCACTGGTCTGCTGACGAGTTCGCTGAGGCGGGGTTTCGAGCGGTGCCCCAGGCAATCGTGCGCCACTCCGCGTTCATCGGTCGCAATGCGGTGTTGATGCCATGCTTCATCAATGTCGGTGCCCGTGTGGGGGAAGGCACGATGATCGACACGTGGGCGACCGTCGGGTCGTGCGCGCAAGTTGGCAGCAACTGCCATATCTCCGGTGGTACGGGCATTGGCGGCGTGCTCGAACCACTGCAGGCGAATCCCGTGATCGTGGAGGACAACTGTTTCATCGGTGCGCGCTCAGAAGTCGCTGAAGGCGTGATCGTCGGCGAGGGCGCGGTACTGGGGATGGGTGTATTTCTCGGCGCGTCGACGAAGATCGTGGACCGCGCGTCGGGGCAGATCCATCTGGGTCGTGTGCCGCCCTATTCGGTGGTTGTTGCGGGCGCGCTGCCGCAAGGATCAGGCAAACCCTCGCTCTACTGCGCAGTGATCGTGAAGACGGTCGACGAGCGAACGCGCTCGAAAACGTCGATCAACGAATTGCTGCGCGACTAACAATTCGTAGAGGGGCCTGTGGGAGTGGCTTGTGGGAGGGGCTTCAGCCCCGATCCTTGTGGCAGGTTCCTCGGGCAAAGATCGGGGCTGAAGCCCCTCCTACAGGCCCCTGGCACAAACTCCGATCAGCTAAACATCCTCACCCAGCGGCAACTTGTCGCGCATCATGTCGAACGTCACACCGGATGTGGTGGCCTCAGACAACGAAAAACCCTGCCCTTCGCGCGGTTTGCGGCCCAGCGCAAACTCCGGCGGGATGATGTCGCGGCCGGGCTCGGTGGACTCGGGATCCGAGTAGTAACCCAGCGCATAGTTGCCCTGCGTATAGCCCAGCAACTCCTGCAGCTCCGGCTCCAGCGTGCGCGCGATATGCGGTGGACATGACAGGTACTGGTTCTCTTCCTGACGCAACCAGCCCAGGCAGTACGTGATGTTCAGGCCGAGCCGCGCC
This sequence comes from Gammaproteobacteria bacterium, assembly GCA_032124855.1. Lineage (GTDB taxonomy): Bacteria > Pseudomonadota > Gammaproteobacteria > Pseudomonadales > Azotimanducaceae > DATJGR01. The sequence goes on along the minus strand of JAQBCT010000282.1, from coordinate 339 downwards.
GCGTTCGATTGATTCTTGCCGCCGGAATGCAACACCGTTCCGCTGTACAGCAGCACGGAACCCGCAGTCATCTCGGCCTGTACCACCTGATCCGGTGTCGCCTTCGCATCCCACGCCCACGTATGGCTGCCAGGCACCACCCGGGTTGCACCGTTAGCAGCGGTGAAATCGGTGAGCGCCCACATGGTGTTGAACTGCGGCTCGATGGACAACGGCAGCACCGTGCCCCACGCGAGGCGGTCGCGGTGCAATACCTGCGAGCCTTGATCCGGGTGAATGTAGATGGTCTGCGTGAGGTGCAGGATGATCTTATCCGCCCACGGCTTCAGAAATTCGCGG
>JAQBCT010000281.1:0-12993 GCA_032124855.1 Gammaproteobacteria bacterium | reverse complement strand
CCGGCGAAGGCAGGTGCGTTACACTCGCGGCCTTCATTGCTGGTGGACCTCTGCTTTATGCGAATCGCCCCGTTGGCGTGCGCGGCAATCGTGCTGGCGCTGTGCGGATGCCAGACCGCCAAACCACTTCCGCCCTATGCGGAGCTCGCGCAACTTGCCGAAGCGGGCGAGGACGTGCCGGTGAAGACGTTGCGTGCCGCGTTCATCGCCGCACCGGATTTCAACGAGCGGCTGCAGCAACTGGCCCCGCTGGAGCAACAGACACTGCAGATGATGGCCGACGAACCCCTGCGCCTGGGGGCCATGGGTGGCGCCATTCTCAATCTCTATTACGGCAGCCTCGCCGGACATTACGCGCTCGAAAAATTCTACGAATACGTCGAGGCGCCGGAATCCGTGGCGATCCACAAGCACTGGCTCGAAGAAATCACCACCGCCATCGAAGCCCAGGGCGACGGCAGCCGCGATCATCCCTTTCGCGTGATCTCGGCATCGGAAGCGGAGACGCTGCTGCGCGTGCGCGGCCTGACACCCGTGGGTTCGATGTACCACAGCGGCGACACCGTGCCGTTCATGATGCTGGTGACGGCGCGGCCGGCAAAAGGGCCATTGAAGAACGTCTATTTCGATCTCACCGATGCGTATCTGGCCGTGCAGAATGCCGTGGAATCCGAGGACGCCGCCGATCAGCCCTTCAGCCCCGGCATGTTGATCGGCTATCTCGCGCGTAACGACGACACGGCTGCACAAGCAGCCATCGGCGCGTATCTGCTGTCGCAGAATCGCTACCGCGAGGCCGTGAACTGGTTGAGTGGCGCCAGCCGCACCGGCAACGTGCTTGCCAATCTGATGCTCGCTCGCGTCTACCAGATCGAGGCCGCCGAACTCGAAGGCGATGCCCGTACCCAGGCCATGGAATTCGCGCTCGAACAATACCTTCATGGCATCGCCGTGGGTTCCGATGAAGCCATGTTTGCGCTGGCAGGGCTGTACCTCGACGGCGCCTACGGCGAGGAGAATGTTGGTGCGGGTGTAGCCCTGTTGCAGCAGGCGTCCGAGCTGGACAACGCCAACGCGCTGATGTGGCTGGGCCAGCTCTCCCTCGAAGGCAGCCACGTTGCGCAAGATCCGGCCGCGGCGCAGAGCTACTTTAAGCGCGCGGCACTCACGGGTGATACCCGCGCTCGCCTGCAGTACGCGCGCTACCTCTTGACCGCCTCTGCCGATCAGCCGTTCGATGCGCAGGCATACGGCTGGCTCGTCGAAGAGGCAAAGGCCGGCGAACCCGAAGCCATGCTCATGCTCGGCAATCTTTATGCGAAAGGCGCTGGCGTATCGCAGAGTTTTCGCCATGCGCTCAGCTGGTTCAAATCGGCTGTCAGCAGCTCACCCGAAGATGCCAACATCGTCAACGAAGTGGCGTGGACGCTCGCCGTGACGCATCTGGATGCGTTGCGCAAACCCAGCTATGCGCTGGAAATCATGGACCGCGTCATGAATGCCGACGCCGACGCCCGCCAGAATCCCGCCTACCTCGACACGTGGGCAGCCGCCAACGCGGCCACCGGCGATTTCACGCGCGCAGTCAAACTGCAGCAGGAAGCGGTTGATGCTGCACGTGAGCAGGCAGACTCCGAAACCATCGCGGTACTCGAGGCACATCTCGAAGCCTTCCAGCGCGGCGAGACCATCATCGACCCAGTGCCCTGATGATCGAGACGGTGTTCACGGACGAACACCCACGGTTGTTGCGCGAAGGACGGCCGCTGATCGATCTGCGCGCACCGGCTGAATTCGCGCGCGGCGCATTCCCCGCTGCCGTCAATCTGCCCCTGCTTGACGACGCGCAACGCGCAGCGGTGGGCACCTGCTACAAGGCGCGTGGCCAAGCCGCCGCCATTGCGCTTGGCGAGTCCCTTCTCGCTGGTCCAGCTCGCACGCAGCGCGTCGCAGAATGGCGCGAGCACATCGCCCGGCATCCCGGTGCGCTGCTGTATTGCTGGCGTGGCGGGTTGCGTTCGGCTACCGCGCAGGCGTGGCTTGCCGAGACGGGCTGTGCCGTGCCGCGCATCAGCGGCGGCTACAAAGCACTGCGCCATGCGTGCATGGAAGCGACACTGGCGTTCTCGCGCGATACGCCGCTGCTGGTACTCGGTGGTCGCACCGGCTCTGGCAAGACCGTCCTGCTGCGCGAGTTTGCGGCGGCGCTGGATCTTGAGCAGCTCGCCAATCATCGCGGTTCGGCCTTCGGCGCCGCAGCAACGCCCCAGCCCACCCCGATCGGCTTCGAGAATGCGCTGGGCATCGCAACGATGAATAAGGACCGCAGCGGTACCGTGCTGGTGGAAGATGAAAGCCGCACGATCGGCCGCCTGGGCCTGCCGGAAGCACTGCATGCGGCGATGCAACGCGCGCCGCTGATCGTACTCGACGTGCCGCGCGAACAGCGCGCGCAGCACATACGCGCCGAATACATCGACGAAGCGCGCCGCGACAACGTTCCCGACGCAGTGCTGCAGCAACGGTTCGTCGCTGCGACCGATAAGATTCAGCGCCGCCTCGGCGGCCTTCGCCACGGCCAGATCCGAGCCGCGATCAACGCAGCGTTCGAGACAGTGTCCGGTGATGAAGACGCGCATCTAGCGTGGATCGGGATGCTGCTGGAGTGGTACTACGACCCGATGTACGACCATCAGCTAACAGCCAAACAGGGACGCATCGTGCTGCGCGGCGACACTCCGGCGATTCGTCACTATCTGGATGATGCGTTGCAGTAAGGGGACGCTCAGCCCAGCCTGATGCCCCCGCCATGCGCACTCAGGCGGTCGGGCGCCAGGCGCAGTACCACGCGGGACGGCACCACGGCAGGGGATTCGAGGCGCACATCACCCAGATATTTCATGCGGATGCGCGTAGCCCACGCGCCATCGGCATCGCTGAAGATCTCGACGCGGCCCTGACCCTTTACCTGCCGGTTAGCGCGGCCCTGGCTGGAGCGTTCTTCAATCTCGACGCAGATGGATGCACGCGCATCGGTCTGCAATCGTTTGACGTGGAATTTCCCAGCGACGCTGGTGACATAGAACGCGGTGCCGTCCCACAGGAACCAGCACGGCACCTGGCGCGGAAATCCCCGCGCGTCGACGAATGCCAGACACGCAGAGACATCGCTGTGCAATACCGCGGCAGTCTCATCCGCCGAGAGATTGCGCAACTCGACCCCGACGATACGCATCTCGCTGGCCGTCATGCGCCGGGCGACTCAGCCCGCCAGCCGGCCGTCGCGTGCCGCATCGGCAAGAATTTCGTCGAACAGTGCGCGCGCCAGCCGCTGCGGATCGTCGTCACCCACCGCGTGGCTGCGCGAGTCGACGCCTGGAATGCGAGCGATCAGCAGATCGCCGGCAACAGAATAAATGCCGCCGTATCGGCGCCCCTTGAATTGCACTGCAAGCTGGATCGGTTTACTGGCCATCGTTGCTCCCTAGGGTTGGTTGCCCAGCGCATCGCTCAATGCGCGTGATCGTGGTTGTCGTCGTGGTCGTGGTCATGATCGTGGCCATGCGGTCGCGCCGCATAGGCCCCAACGCGTTCGCGCAATTCGCCGGCGGGCAGCAGCCGCTTCTCCACCAGCACCGCTTCAAGCGCCGTGAGAAAGCAGTCGTAGTACGGATAGACCGCGCCGGGCGCGGCGTGTTGCTCCCACTGTGCAATCGCCGCAATCAGGCGCAGCCGAAAATCGTCCCACGCATAGATGCCCTGCCCAGCCAGTGCACGCGCAACGCCGAAGACGCGGCCCTGCCATGGTGCATCGAATGCCAGCTCGCCGTTCTCCAGCGGCGGTGCGGCGGTACCTGTCAACTCGAACGCATCCGCACTTTCAAGCGTTCTCATAAGCGCGCGACCCCGATCATCGAGTCGCGTGTCACGCGGTTCGCGAGCTCAACCTGGTCCAGCTTCGCCCACAGCGGCGGTCGCTGCGGCAGCACCAGATAACGCACCTCCGCGCTCGAATCCCAGACCCGCACCTGCACTTCGTCTGGGAGCTCCAGGCCCATCTCAGCCAGCACGCGGCGCGGTTCCCGCACGATGCGCGAGCGGTACGCCGGATCCTTGTACCAGCGCGGCGGCAGGCCAAGCATCGCCCACGGATAACAGGAGCACAGCGTGCACACCACGACGTTGTGCACCGCCGCCGTATTCTCCACCACCACCAGCTTCTGCACCTCACCGCCCGAGAACTCGAAGGATTCGATCGCTGCCGTCGCATCATCCAGCAGCGCGTCCTTGAAGGCGCTGTCGCACCACGCCCGCGCCACTACACGCGCGCCGTTCATCGGCCCCACGCGTTCATTGAACTGTTCCAGCACCCGATCCACCGCATCGGGGCTGAGCAGGCCCTTTTCGATCAGCAGCGATTCGATGGCCTCGGTGCGCAGCGCCTGAAGGTTGGTTTCGCTCATGCCACCGCCCGTGCTGGTTTGAGATACGGCTCGAAGAGATCGAGATGTACGACGAGGCCCGGCTCACAGTCGGAGCCCCACAACTCCTCGCCCTCGAATGCGACAGTGTACAGATGTTGGGGACTCTCGCCGCACCCATGTGCATGGGTATCCGGATAGACCCAGCCGCCGTGCAGTGCCACCACGTGGCCGCGGCGACCGCGCGCGTAGCCGGGCAGCCGCGTGTGCCCCACCGCACCTGATGATTGCGTAACCACCGCATCACCCACGGCGAAAGCGGCTGCATGCTGCAGAGAGCGGGCCGCGCCTGCGTCATCCGGGGCCGCGCCAAGACGATCGGGATTCGGCGAAGGGCGCGAGGCCACGGAATCGCCCGCACGGCCGCCGCAGGCCACATAGCGGGCGTCGATCTCGGCGCGGCTGAGCACACCGCTTTCCACTAACAGATTCTCTATGCCGCCCAGCCAGCGCCCATAGTAGGTATGCGTGAGATAAGCGACCGGATCGATTCGCTCGACTGCATGACGGAACTGATCGACATTGTTGCGCGCGCCGATTGCCACAGAGGCGAGAACCAACGTGAACACCTTCGGCTCCCAGTCCGCATGGAATACCGGTTCGTCGGCCTCCTGCACGACCGGCCCGAAACCCTGCTTACCGCCTAGATCGTGAATGCCATCCATTTACCGTGCCAGGTGAGTGATTTCCGACAGCACCGGAATGGCTTCATCCATCACCGCATCGAGTACCACACTGAACTGATGTCGGCCGGCCACCACCTCGTGGGATTCCCCATCCGGGAGGATCACCTTTGCGGAACAGTTGGGCGGAATGAGCACGCGTAAGACGAAGCGGCCACCGGTGATCTCCCAGTTGACCTCAAAACGTCCGTGCACCGAATCCAGCGCCGCACTCGCAAAACGAATGGGGATGCCATTGGGAAAGTCCTCTGCGCGCGGAGGGCGCGGCTGGATGCGCGCGCGGCGATACGCGTTGCGAGCCGGCGCCAGGTCGGGGTCGAGATCGAGGCCCGCCAACGTGCCGTACAGCCACTCACCCAACGCGCCGGCTGCAGCGTGATTGAAGCTGTTGCGTGCCGGGTCAGCAAAACCCGCCGTCTCGGTCCAGCTGTCCCAGCGCTCCCAAAGCGTGGTGGCGCCCTGCGTCACCGCGTACAGCCAACTCGGCGCAGACGTCTTCAGCAGCAGCTGATAGGCGAGGTCGAGCCGGTCGTTGTTGGAGAGCACATGCAACAGATACGGCGCACCCACCATGCTGGTGGTGAGTTGCACGCCGCGCCCTTCGAGATCGCGCACCAGCGCAGCGACCGCCTGGTCGATCTCCTGCGCATCGAGCAACGCGAAGTACAACGCCAGCACATAGGCCGTTTGCGTTTCGCCGACGAGACGGCCGTCCGGTGTGACGAATCGGCGTCGGAACGCCGCACGCACACGCTGCGCCAGCCCTTCGTAGCGTTCCAGATCGGATACGTTGCCCGGCACACCCGCGATGCGCGCCAACAGTTTTGCGCTGTAGCAGAAGAATGCGGTGCCAATCAGATCGGGGGACGTGGCATCGCTGCGCACATCGTGCAGCGCCAATGCGTCATCGAGCGGCTGGGTGGCCTCGGCCGCCCGATCCGAGCGAATCAGCTGCGGAAAACGCGTTTCGATATTGTCGATGTAAGCCTTCATGGCATCAAAATGGCGCTCGAGGATGCGGCGGTCGCCACAACAGCGGTACACCGTCCACGGACAGATGACGATGGCGTCGGCGCACGCCCCGCCACCATCCCCTACGCCGGCCTGCAGAGCGGGTGGCACGGGTGCCACTACCGGCACGCTGCCATCGGCATGCTGCGCATCGGTGAGATCGACGAGCCACTTACCGAAGAACGCCGCCACATCCATATTGAACGCGGCGCTGCGCACGAAAACCTGGGCCTGCCCGGTGCCACCAAGGCGCTCGTCGCGCTGCGGGCCGGTCAGCGGAATGTCGATGAACGCGCCGCGCTGGGTCCATTGAATGTTGCTCTGCAGCTGATGGAGCAACGTGCTGTCACACTGGAATTCCCCCGTTTCCGTGAGCGCGGAACCGACCACCACGCCCACCAGGGCTTCAATCTGCTGCGCGCTGATGGGGCCACTGATTTCGACGTGCTGAAAACCGTGCAGTGTAAAGCGCGGCTCGAATACCTCACCGCCTGGCGTGCCGGCACAGGTATACAGATCTCGCGCCGCCGCGCCGCGCAGGCTGGCTGTGTACAGCTCACCGTGCTCATCGACGCGTTCGGCATAACGCAACTGCAACAGCGTGCCGCGTGGCGCACTCAGCTTCACGCGCACCCGGCCCACGATATTGCGACCGAGGTCGTAGATGAGCCGCTGGTTTCCCGCTTCGCCCTTGCGTCGCAGCGGTGCGCCCACGGGATCGAGGCGTTCCAGCACCCGCAGTGGCGGACTCATCGTAGCGTTCAACGCAATTTCGCTGCGCGGCAGCACATCCACCACTGACCAGCCGGCCACGTCATAGCCGGGTGCGCTCCAGACGCCCAGCTGCTGACGCGCATCGACGCTTTCGCCGTGGATGAGATCCGAATACAGGATCGCCGAGCGCTGCCACTTCCACAGTTCGTCAGTGCAGTAGCGCTGCGGTGTGCCGTCGGCCAGCACAATGTCCAGCTGCGCGAGCAGCGCGGGCTTATCACCGTATTGCTGGCGATCGTGCGCGCCCAGCGCGCCGCAATACCAGCCATCTCCCAGCAGAACGCCCAGCACGTTTTCGCCTTGCCGCAGGAATCGCGTGACGTCGAAGCTCTGGTACCGCACGCGCCGGTTGAAGTCGGTCCAGCCCGGCGGCAATTCGACGTCGATGGCGCGCACGCCGTTGATCTCGACGTCGTATACGCCCAGCGCGGTGATATACAGGCGCGCACTTTCCACGGCCTGCGGCAATTCGAATGCGCGCCGCAGGGCCGGCACCTGTACGGGCGTGCGTTTGCCACCCATCAACGGCGTGCTGATCCACCGCGCGCGCCAGTCATCGCGCTCCAGCAGACCGGTTTCGAAGTACCCAACGCGGCTCCAGGCGGAACCGATGCCGTCCGAGTCGAATGCACGAACCTTCCACCAGACACGCTGGCGCGACGTCAGCGGCCGGCCGGCGTAAGGAATCTGGCAGGTGGCGGAAGACTCGACGCGGCCGGTATCCCAAAGATCACCCACCTCATCTTCGAGGGATTCGGCGCGACGTGACGCGATAATGTGATAAGCGGTCTGAATCTCCGCCGGCCGCTCATCATCCAGCCACCACGACAGTCGCGGCAGCAACTCGTCGATGCCGATGGGATTTTCCAGATATTCACATCGCAGCCGCTTTGGCGCGCCGGGCATCAGCTGTCTCGAGGCGGGTATTGCGCGCTAGTTTGCCAGAAAGCGCTCCACCTCAGCCATGAACGCCTCGAGCTGATCATGGTGAGTCCAGTGCCCCGCGTCAGGGATGCTCATCACGCGGCCCTCGCGAAAGTGCGCCAACGTATCGTCCTGACCGATGCGGTGCGGATAGCCCTGCGCCGAGTTCACGAACAGTACGGGGGCCGTGATATCGCGCCACAGCGCTTCGGTGTCATCCGCCGAAATATCGTATGGCGGATGCGCGTGGGTGTAGTTATCGAACTTCCACGTATAGGTGCCGTCCTCGTTCTGATGGCTGCCATGCACCGTGAGATGCCGCGCCTGATCCGGTGTCAAATGCGGATTGGTCCGCTGCATGCGCTGGAACGCGTCGTCAAGGCCCGGGTAACGGCGCGGTATGCGCCCGGCCTGGCCACGCATGCCATCGATCCAGGCGCGCAACTGTTCCTGGGCCGGCGGGCGCTCGAAGAAGCGCCACCAGTGCCCTACGCCTTCCACAATCACCAGCTTCTTCACGCGTTCCGGATACAACCCCGCGTAGAGGCACGCCAGCGTGCCGCCCATGGAGTGGGCGATGATCGTCACGGGGGCCAGCTGCGTCTGATGGATGAGCTGCGCGATGTCGTAGACATAATCCGTGTGCGAATAGCCCGAACCCACAGCCCACTGAGAGTCACCGTGGCCGCGCAGATCGGGTGCGACGATGTGATAGCGATCGCGAAGCCGCTGCGCCACCCAATCCCAGGTACGACAATGGTCGCGCATGCCGTGCAACAGCAGCAGGTTGGCCGCACCTTCGTTGCCCCAGTCGAGATAGTGCAGCCGCAGCCGCTGCGAGAAATAACTGTGTGAGGTCGGATTGTCGCGATCGGGCACGCGGCGGCCTCCTGTCAACGTGGCGGCGCATGCTACCCGACCCCTGCTCTACAATCCCGCCTTCCCCGCGTTGGAGACGAACGCACATGCAGGCACCTGTGATCTATCACAATCCGAATTGCTCGAAGTCGCGCAAGACACTTGCGCTCATCGAAGCGCGCGGGCTCAACCCCGAGATCATCGAGTACTTGAAATCACCGCCGTCCACTGACGAGATCGCGCGGCTGTTGAAACTGCTCGGCCTATCCGCGCGGGCAATGATGCGCACCCACGAGACCCGCTACACAGAACTCGACCTCGATCGAGTGCGCGACGAGCCAACGCTGATTCGGGCGATGCACGACCATCCCGAGTTGATCGAGCGACCCATCGTCGTCTTTCGCAACGTCGCCCGAATCGGGCGGCCGCCGGAAGCGGTACTGGATATTCTGTGACGACCGAGCGATGGGGTCGGAGTAAGGGGTCGGAGGATGCACTCCGACCCCTAGCCAATCCGCAGCCGCGCAGCCACGGGTGAGGCCAGCACAAAACATGCGGCACCCATCAACAGACCCACCGTGGGCGCGTTGAAAGCGTCGAGCGCCAGCCAGCCGAATAGGGGACCCGCGGCCGCACCGATATCAGCAGCCGTGACATAGCGCGCGAATCGCGCCGAGCCCAGTTGCGATGCCTGCCCAACAATGCCTGCCTGCAGCACGGTATTGGTGATGAAGAAACTGATCATCAGACCACCGACGAGCCACAGCTGCGCGGCCTGCGCGGCACCGATCAATGCGGCGCCGCCCACGAGCAGACATACGGTGCTGGTGCGCTGCACCCCGAAGCGATCGCTCAACGATCCCAGCAACGGCGCGAGCGCGCTCTCAAGCACATAGCGCACCGCCAGCAGCGCGCCCGTCACCAACGCGGCGGATGCACCGGTGAACAGATCCGCCGCCGCAGCGTTGCGCGCGAGCACCACTCCGAGGGTCGCCATGACGAACCCCGGTCCCACCGCACCCAGCACCAGCCCCATCGTCAGATAGCCCGCGTCGCCGCGCAGGCTCTGCGAGGAAGCCGCCGCGGCCGGTTCATCGTGCTGCACGCCGGGCGCACCCTTCAGCGCCAGCACCACGCTGAGGCTCGATATGAGCGCCAGCCACCACAGGGCCGCGTGATAACCCAGCAGATCAACCAGCAGCGCACCGCCAAACAATCCTGCTACTGAACCCAGCCGAGAAATGCCGTTGTAGACACCCATGGTCTGGCCGGCGTGCAGCACCGACACCGTGGCCATGATTCGGTGCACGCCCACGTGGCGGATGAACGACCAGGCCAACCCCCATGCCAGTCTTGCCAGCAACATCACGAAGAACGAGGACGTCACGGTATAGGCGCACGTGGTCAGCACGCCCAGCACCATCGCGCAGGTGAACAACACCCGTGCATCGAATCGCCCCATGGCGCGATGCGCGACATGATTGGTGAACAGGCGGATCCAGCGATTGGCCGATAGCAGCACGCCAACCTGCAGCGCTGATATTCCCAGCGAGGTGAAGTACACCGGCAGCACCGCGTACAACACCTGATCGCCCAGCAGGGAAATACCAGTCGCCGAGCTCACCAACAGAACTGTCGAATTCGGCCGCTGCAGCATCGCGTTGTCTGGGCGTGTCAGCGCTGCGTCACGCCACCCAGACTTCGCCGTCGCGCAAACTGACGCTCGGCGCAGGCGGCAGGCGGCACGGCTGCGAACTCAAACACGTGCCAGTGACGATATCGAAGCGATAGCCATGCCACGGACATGAAACGACCCCATCCACGCTGGCCGGCAACGGTCCCAGCGCATGGGGGCAACGCGCGACATGAGTGCGCAACTTACCATTGAGCTCAATCAGGTGATAATCGCGGCCACGCAATTCGAACTGCAAGGGAAGGTGCAACGCGTCGCGCGCACCCAGACATCGCGAAGTCGGTTCGCGGCGATGAGTTTCGATGCGCTGATCCAGCTGGCGCTGCCGCTCCACCATCATTGCAACATCTTCGTCGTAGAGTTGCCGATAGGTGGCCGCGTAGGCGCGTCCAACTTTGTCGCGCCGCGCAGGCGCAACGCCCGGGACAAAGAAATCGATCACCACATCGGTGCGCGTTGGCGTCACCGCGAAGGCATGCGTCCAGATCTCGCTGCCGGCATTGGTGCCCTGCAGCGTGCGCGTGATCCAGCGCCGGCAATCACGATCGAGCCGTAATTCGAGCAGCAGCGCGGCACCACCCGCGGTCGTGACGCGCGCGCGCCAGCCCCAGGGTCCCGCATCGATGCATTCGATCGACGCGAAACTGGCTGCATGGACATGCGGCAAGTGCGCCCAGTCGAGCGTGTTTTCATACATGCGCTCGAGACTGACAGGCAACACGCGTCGATAGGTCGCAACGTGCGGCAGCATCGACTCGGTGGCAGCGCCATCTACCTGCTCATCGCGCATCAAGTTGACACCCCCAACGGATTCTGCTCATATCCGCCCCGGTCGAGCGAGGGGAAATTTGGAGAGATACAGCGCTGCAACCAGCGCAGTCTGGTGTTACCGCAAGGTTATTCAGGGCCGCACCAGCGGCCTTTTTTGTGCCCCGCCGTCAGACACCTCACCATCCAAATGCGCCACCCGAATGCGATACGTGAATACATCATCGCCAATCATCGTGCGGATGCCGTCGCTCCCGGGATCGCCAGCTGCCAAACGCACCGCCAGTGTTTCACCCGCCACGTAGCTCGCGTGTCGCGCCACCGCGTCGACTACGCCCGGCGCGCCGCCGTACACCACCTCGATGCGATCGGCCACGTTCAGATTCAGCTCCTTGCGACTGCGCTGAATGCGATTGACTGCCTCACGGGCCACGCCCTCGCTGATCAACTCATCATCCACATCGCAATCCAGTGCAATGGAGATGAAACGATTGGAGATCGCGCCCGTACCATCGCGTGCCTGGCGCAGCACCACGATCTCCTCGTCAGAGAATGTCTCGCCATCGACAACCAGCGCCGCCGTTTCCTGCAACGTGTCGATCTCAAGGCGGGTGAGTTGGGAGATGCGCGCCTGGAATTCCTTCATGCGGGGACCCAAGCGTTTGCCCAGCACCGGAAAATTCGGCTTCGCGGAGAGCTGAATGTATTTCTCTTCCGCCTGATCGTAGTGCACCTCTTTGACGTTCAGCTCGCGCTTGATGAACGGCTCCAGGTCGCGCAACTCGTCCAGCAACGCGGCATCGCGTTGGATGATGGTGAGGCTGCGCAGCGGCTTGCGCAGGTTCAGCTTGACCTCTTCGCGTTGTTGTCGACCCAGCAGGATGACCTGCTGCATGCGGCTAACGGCTTCCTCCAGGCGCGGCTGGATCAGATCTGCTTCAGGATCAGGATACGAACACAGATGCACCGACAGCGGTTTGGGCGCCGCCTGTCCGGTGAGCTTGGCCAGCTCCTGATACAGATGTTCCGCGAGAAACGGTGTGAACGGTGCCATCACAACCGTCAGCTCTTCGATCACGGTGTACAACGTGCTGTAGGCGGCGATCTTGTCCGCGGTGATTTCCTTTCCCCAGAAGCGATCCCGGTTCAGCCGGATGTAGCCGTTCGTCAGATCATCGATGAAGGCAAGCAACCGTGGCACGACGTTGTACAGGCGATAGCGGCGCATTTCGGTGCCGATATCCTTTTCCAGACTCTGCAGGCGGGACAGCACCCACTGGTCGAGCACATTGCTGCCGTAATGCAGACCTTTGTCGGGCGACCAGCCGTCAATGGACGCGTACGTCATTAGAAACTGGAAGGCGTTGTACCAGGGCAACAGCGTGCGGCGGGTCATATCCTTCACGCCCGCATCAGAGAAGCGCTGTTCCTCGCCGCGCACGAGACCGGAATTGATCAGATACAACCGCAACGCATCAGCGCCAAAGGTTTCCATCAGCTCATCGGGCGGCGTGTAATTCCGCAGGCTCTTCGACATCTTCTTGCCGTCTTCGGCCATCACCATGCCGTTGACGATCACGTTGCGAAACGCCGGCTTGCCGAATAGCGCCGCGGACAACACAGTTAAGGTGTAGAACCAGCCGCGTGTCTGATCCAGACCTTCGGCGATGAATTCTGCCGGGAACCCGGCGTTGAAGACGTTCTGATTTTCGAATGGATAGTGCAGCTGGGCATACGGCATGGACCCGGACTCGAACCAGCAGTCGAGCACCTCCTCCACCCCAAAGCCGGTTTCAAACGG
>JAQBCT010000280.1:0-3711 GCA_032124855.1 Gammaproteobacteria bacterium | reverse complement strand
CCCAGTTCCCTGAACAATTCTGTTTGTATCAACAAGAAAATCGGCTTGTATATTTTGAGATCGATACTGTCCAATTTTTCGATGCCTTCTTCGACTTTCTCGAGCCCATCCTGTGGCCTTCCTTGCCAACCCAAAAGCGCACCCTGAAACGCCATTCCGATCGCCTGGAAAATCGGCAGGCCGAGCTTGTCGGAGAGCGGCTGAAGATCCGCGGCATGGCGTCCAAAGTCTTGTCGGTCGCGCAACAGGAATGCCGTAAACACCGTCAGGTGCAAGGAAAAGGCAAGAGTGTTTCCGTGGTCGATGGTGCGCGCGCGTGAAAGCGCTTCTTGTGCCCACCGGCTAGCGCGATCCGGGTAACCGCACAGGATCGCGGCCCAGGAAAGATAATTTCGCAGTGAAACGGCAAAATCCTGACCGTAGCTGTAGGCTGTTTCGGCGTCCAGCGAGGGGTCGAACAAGTCCCAGGCCTGTTCGAAATGCTGCATCGCGGCAGCGGGGGACCCGCCGATCAAGGACGATATCCCCATGAGGCGGTAACCCACCAGTCTGGGAACGCGATCTTGCTCAGTATTCGCCAGCTCAAGGTAATCGACAGCGAGTTTCTTGCACCGGGCCAGATCTCCGCTGGCATAGTGGTAAGCCCATTGCGCCGACAGCGCCGGAAATATGCGCGATACCTTCCCGGTCTGCCGGCATAGCGCAAGGGCGCGTTCGGAAACCGCTTTGGTATCAGGCGCCGAATACCCCTTGATGGCGATGAGCGGGTTGATAATGGCCAGGTTCAGATCGAGTTCGCTCACATCGCGATCTACCCCTTCGGGTAAGGCCACCAGCAGCGCAAGACCAGCGTTGAGGTTCGCGAAAGCCTCGGCGTTAGCCGATACGCGCGCTGCACGTTTGCCGGCCTCCAACCAGTGGGCAATGGCTTTGCCGGCCATGCCCGCCAGCGCGTAGTGCTGGGCGAGGATTTGTGGTTGTGCGCTGGCGATGGCGGGGAAGTCGGTCTCCAGCGCTTGCGCAATCACAGCGTGCAGGCTTTGTCGGCGCGCGCGCAACAAGCTGTTGTAAGCGGCGTCCAGGATCAAAGCGTGCCGGAACGTGTAGGTGGCCTCGGGCGGTTTGCCTTTGCGAATGATCACCTCGCTGTTGACCAGTTTCTCCAGCGCGCTGTTGAGCGCGCTGTCGCGCAAAGGCGCCACCCGTGCGATCAGCGCGTGGGCGAACTCGCGCCCAATACACGCACAGACCTGGGCGAGTTCCTTAGCCGTCACTGGCAAGCGATCCAGACGCGCCATCAACGAATCCTGCAGCGTAGAGGGGATGGCCAGACTCGATAACTCGCCGGTGAGTTCAAGGCCCACAGCGCCACGCGCGACCAGGCCGCTCTCAATCACCGTCTTTGTGAGCTCTTCGACGAACAAGGGCACACCATCGGCCTTGGCCACGATCTGGTCGAGCACCTGGACCGGCATCGACGCGCCGCCGGTGACTTTGTCGACTAACGCGGCAGCCTGGGCCCGACCCAGGCGTGTCAACGTCAGTAACAGAACATGTCCCTGGCTACTCCAGGCGGACTGATAGCTGGGCCGGTACGTGAACACAAGGAGCACGCGACGCGAGGCGATCATCGGTACGATCAGGTCCAGCACTTCCTGCGTACTCGGGTCGATCCACTGCGCGTCCTCGAACAGCATGAGCAAAGGCTGTCGGCTGGCGATGCCGACTACGTGCTCAGCCAGGGCATGGAGCGTTTCTTCCTTCTGCTGTTGCGGACTCATGGTGAGAGCTGGATAGCGCTCACCTGCGTCCAGAGACAGCAGCGCCGCAAACAACGGTACGACCGTAGCGACATCCGCCGCCCCCTGGCCGAGCAGGGCCTCGAGCTTGTCGAGCTTGTCGGCAGTCGAATCGGTGCGGCCAAAACCGGCGCCACGCTCGAGTTGCTCTATGACCGGGTACAACACCGTGTTGATGTGATAGGGCGAACACTGGTAGCGCAGCCGAATGTGCGGCTGGTCCGCGACCCGCTCGTACAACGCCTGGACCAAACGGCTCTTGCCGATGCCCGGCTCGCCGCTCAACAGCACGACGTGGCCTTCACCGTCCCGGGTCTGCTCCCAGCGTCGCATCACCAGGCTGAGTTCTTCGTCGCGCCCAACCAGCGGAGTGAGCCGCTCGGCGTCCGCTTCGAAGCGACCTTCTGCTGCAGCCAGCCCGGTAACCGCCCAGGCACGCACCGGCTCGGCGATGCCTTTGAGGGTATGCACCCCGAGATCGCTCAGGTCAAAGATACTGCGAAACAAACGGCGCGTACTGTCCGCCGTGACGATACAGTCGGCTTCCGCCAGCCCCTGCAAACGCGCGGCCAGGTTTGGCGTCTCGCCAACCGCCAGCTTGGGCACCGAGGCATCGCCGGAGCCGGTCTCGCCGACCACCACCTCACCGGTAGCCATACCGATGCGCACGCATAGCGGCGCAGGCGATCGGACGTGCTTCACCGCTTCGATCATCTCGAGTGCCGCCCTGACCGCCCGCTCGGCATCATCCTCGTGCGCCACCGGCCAGCCGAAATAAGTCATCAACCCGTCGCCCAGATACTGGGCGACGTGACCCTCGTATTTCGTGATCACCGCGCCGCAAGCCTGCTGGTAAGCCTGCATCAGTGTGCGCAGGTCCTCGGCGTCAAGTTGCTCTGACAGTGCGGTGGAACCGACCATGTCGCAGAACATGACTGTGATCTGACGGCGTTCCGCCGCGCGTGGCGCAGGGGAAATTCCAGAAGCAACAGCCGGCACGTCAGAATGCGCAGCCGCAGGAGGTGACGGCGTCTCGGCCACTGAGGCAACGGCCGGAGCGCTCAATGCCTGCGCATCGCTCAGCCCGGCGATCGCCTTGAGCAGCTTCTTGCGATGCCCCATCGAGGAAACACCCAGTTTTTCCAGGTCTTGGTCAGAAAGGCTGGATAAAAGTTCTAGATCGATGTGATTGTCAGCGAAGACCTGAGCGTACTGATCAAGTCCAAGTGACTCCAGCCATTCTGAGACGGATTGCATTTACGCTTGGTGATCCACAAATGAGAAGCGCGAGCAGCGACAGCGACTATCTTACAGTGGAACAATTTTTATTGTCTGCCCGGCACGCCTGCGCGGGCCGCGAAACAACGCCAGCGTGCCATCGACGAACGATAGACACGCATGCGCGTCTTGACGTAGTGCGCCCGCTCGCTGCCTGAAGGGATTTGTAACTTGAGCCCCTCAAAGCTCACGCAGTTGTCGTTGCCCAGCGTGCGCTCGAACTGACACTGCTGTGCATCTCGTTGCGCCTTTGTCCAGGATTAACTTACGATAGCTGATGTTCGGCATCAATATTGAGAATGTCGATATTTCAGATGATAGAGTTGAATCGTGCCACTGACCTTAACTGCAAACGAAGCTCGCCTTATCGGCTGTCTGATGGAGAAATCCATTGTCACGCCGGATCAGTATCCCCTTACCCTGAATGCGCTTATGAATGCGTGCAATCAAAAGTCCGGACGCAACCCCGTGATGTCCCTGAATGCGGTTAGCGTTAAACGTACGGTTCTCGACCTGGTGGACAAGCATTTCGTGCTCACGGAAGAGAATTTCAAAAGCGGCGTTGAGAAATTCAAGCAGCGTTTCTGCAATACAACCTTTAACGACTATCAATTTGACCCGCCGCAGTTCGCAA
>JAQBCT010000279.1:0-3895 GCA_032124855.1 Gammaproteobacteria bacterium | reverse complement strand
TCGAAGGGTCGTTACTTGGGAGTCGTGATCACGCCGGTGGGCGGTACGCGCTGGGAACCGCTCCCGTGAGGATTGTCATATCGTTTCTAGCTTCGATGCCTGAACCGATTGACTCATATTGACAAAGGCCATTTGCAGGTTCGCCCGGGCGCGGGTAAAGTAATATACATAAGCATACGTTGTGAGGTTGGAACAGTCGCGTTCCCGAGGCCGGTAGTCGGGCAACCAATTTAGAGAGGAATGGTCATGCGCAAGCTAGTGCAAGCGGGTTTTACCCTGATCGAGTTGGTGGTGGTGATCGTAGTTCTGGGCATTCTGGCGGCCATTGCTGTTCCACAGTTTCTAGATGTTTCCGAAAGCGCGCGCCAAGCAGTAGGGCAGGCCGGATGTGGCGCGGTGCAGTCGCAGGCAGTTATCCACTATGCGTCTATCAAGGGTTCGTCGACAGTGGGGACGCTAATGACGGCAGTCAACGGCGCTTCTAGCGGCGTGCAGCTGGAGCTATCTGGTGGCGCAACGTGCGCGGACATTGTGGCCCGTGTGCCATCGATTGCAGTACCGACGACTACCGTCGTTTGTAGTGTGATTCCCGCAGTCCTCTGCACCCCGTGAGATTGCCGGCTCGGCATTGGTAGAACGCGTTTCGTCATTGAAGGGGGGCCTAGCGGCCCCCTTTTTTTTGCTGGCCTTGTTATTTGCCTGCGCTGCGTCCCGCGCCGCCTACGTATCCCCATGGGCATTGTCGGCCCTGGCGTTGGTCGCCGCCGGCTCGTCGGGGTCTGGCGCCACCTATGTGCAATCTTGGTTGACGCTGCCGACTCTGGGCTACGCGCTCCTGGTGCTGGTCAGCACGCTATTCGTCAGCTCTGCATACGCGCCCGCGGGCCTGTTTCAGGCGCTGTTGCTGGCATTGGCGTGCGGCGTGGCCGTACGGCTCAGCGAACGGGAGCTGCGCGCGACGGTCACGTCGGTAGGTGCGTTTGGTGCGGTACTGGCTTCCTGGGGCCTATGGCAGGTTGGTCCGCTAGGGATGGCCCGGGCGCAGGCGCTATTCGAGACGCCCGCCACCTACGCCGCTGTCATCAATCTGCTGCTGGTACCCGTGCTGGCGCTGGCAATCGCCGGTCGACGAAATGCGACAGTGATCGGCATCGGCGGCCTGCTTGCCGCCGGAATGTTCGCCGCAAATAGTCGCGGCGGGTTGATCGCGCTGGCCGCAGGCATCGGAGCAGCAGCCATCTTAAGCATGCGCGCGAGAAGATTGCAGTGGCGCAAAGTGGGGCTCACGCTGGCAATTCTCGCTGCGGGGTGGATCTTGGCCACCGCTCTGCGCGCCTGGCCCGCCCCTGACGTTTCCGCGCCGAGTTCTGTGGCACGTGCGGAGTCCTCGTTGTCCCGTCTCGAGCTCTACGCTTTGTCGTGGAGCGCGTGGCGAGAACACCCGCTCGCCGGAACGGGCTATCTGACGTTTCGCTACACCCTCGAAAAAGGCCGTGCGCAGGTTCCGAGTTATGGCGATTCGAGCGAAACCTGGTTCGTGCACAACGACTACCTGCAGACGCTGCAGGAACTGGGCGTGCCGGGCTTGGTGGCGCTGCTCGCGCTCGCCTGGCTTCCCGCCCTGGTCGCTTACCGCAAGATCGCGAAATTGCCCGCACAACAGCAGCCAGTCGCGATCGCTGCCGCATCGGCGCTGACAGCAATGGCGTGCCATGCGCTGGTCGATTTTCCGTTCTACATCCCGGTATGCCTCGTCCTTTACGGGGCCCTGCTTGGCGTACTGGACCGCCAGCTTGAGCTGCCGCGAGTTGCGCTTGCACCTGATTGGAAGTCACGGCGGTGGTATCCCGCGGTGCATACGGGCGTTGTGCTCATCGCCGCGCTTTTGCTGCTCCGGCCCGTTGCGGCGGAAGCGACCGCGGAATGGGGCCTGCGAAGAGCCGCGGCTGGCGACGGTCAAAACGCTGCGTTCTGGCTCGGCGCCGCCCGGCGCATCGAGCCCGCGGACTGGCGGTACCATTGGTACGCGGGGCAGTTCTGGGACGCGCAAGCAGCGGGCTCCGGCAGGCGCGAGGCGGCAAACCTTGCCGCTGAGGCGTTCACCGCCGGGTTCGATGCCAATCCGCTGGAGGTGAGGAACCTGCTTGGAAAAATTGCGGTGCATCGTCGCCATCGCGCATTGCTGGACACACCGGCCGATCAGAGCACGCTGCGCGCGTGGTTGGCGCAGGCCGAGGCGCTTTCGCCTTTGAGTCCAGACGTACGCCTCACGCGTAAGTTGCTTGGAGTCGCCCCATGATACGGCGTCGGATTTGGGGTTTTTCTCTGGCAGAGCTGGTGATCGTCATCGCGATTGCCGGCATCCTCGCGGCGATCGCCATTCCCCAGTTCAACCAGCCCGAGATTGATGCCACCTGGTTTCACGAGCAGGCTCGCTCAACCGTGCGCTATGCGCAACGCGCTGCGGTAGCGCAGCGCCGCTGTGTGTTCGTCTCCGTTTCTCCGCCTTTGTTGAGCCTGTTCTACGGCAACGGCGGTTGCGCGATCACGGCGACGACCGTTTCAGATCTTGCCACCGGTACCGCTGTCGTTATCGCAGCGCCGACCGGGGTGGCTTTGAGCGCCGCGCCGAATCCGTTCAGCTTCAACGGGCTCGGACAGCCGAGCGCTGCGGCAACCGTCACGGTCGGCGCCAGGACAATCACCGTCAACGCCGAGACTGGCTATGTCCAGTAGCCCGCAGCGCGGGTTTTCGCTGATCGAGGTAGTGATCTTCATTGTGGTGCTGGGCATTGGTATTGCCGGGATGGCGGTGCTGTACAACCAGTTGACGCTTGCCAGCGTGGACCCGGTGGTGCGCAAGCAGGCGGTAGCGATCGCCGATTCTCTGATGGAAGAGATTCAGCTGCGGCCTTTTACTTACTGCGATCCGGATGACGCTGCCGTGTTCACCGCTGGCAGCCC
This sequence comes from Gammaproteobacteria bacterium, assembly GCA_032124855.1. Classification (GTDB taxonomy): domain Bacteria; phylum Pseudomonadota; class Gammaproteobacteria; order Pseudomonadales; family Azotimanducaceae; genus DATJGR01. The sequence continues at coordinate 931 of JAQBCT010000279.1, read as the reverse complement.
GGCCGGCTGCGTGACCCCAGAGAATATTGGCGTGGAAGGTCCCGAGACGCGGTACGGGCTCACTTTCTTCGATAACGTCAGCGACTACAACGGCTTCGCAATGGCGGGAAGCATTCAGGACGTCAATAACGTCACGATCACGGGGCTCACCGGTTATTCAGCCTCGGTGGCGATCGCGAACGCCGGCGGCGAATTTACCCCACCGGTTGTTCCGGCAGATGCCGCCCTTCGCATAACGGTGACTGTCACCGGACCAGCCAATGTCACCGTAACGCTCCAAGGCTATCGTGTCAGATATGCACCCAATTCGCCCTGAACGCGGCGTGACGTTGATCGAGCTGGTGGTGGTGATCGTGCTCGTCGGCATCATCATTGCCGCGGTCTCATTCTTCCTCAATCCGATACGCCAGAGCACGGATCTGGCGTTGCGCGCCGAATTGACTGACATCGCGAGCAACGCCCTGCAGCGCATCGGTCGCGACGTGAAGCTCGCACTGCCCAACAGCGTGCGCACTGCCACCGCGGGAAGTTCGGTGTTCGTCGAGTTCCTCGCCGTGCGCACCGCGGGCCGCTATCGCGCGGATGCCGGTGGCGTCGCTGCCGGTACCAACTGCGCCAATGACGACGCCAGCCTTCCTGTGCCCGGCAATGACCAGTTGTCTTTCGATCTGGCCGACACCTGCTTCAAGACGATCGGCAAAGTGCCGGATGCCATCGTTGCCGGAAGCGACCAACTGGTGCTCAACAATTACGGCCTTGCGGATCAGAATGCGTATCAGACGGCTGGCACGCTCAACCGGACGCTGATCACCGCGTTCGATGCCGCCGAGGCCAACCGCGATCGCATCGTGTTTGCGTCGACTACCTTCCAGCGGGTGTTGCACGACTCGCCGGGCAAGCGTTTTTTCGCCATCTCCGGCCCGGTGACCTA
>JAQBCT010000278.1:0-2926 GCA_032124855.1 Gammaproteobacteria bacterium | reverse complement strand
ATCGCTTGACCGCGCTGGTCTTCCACCCCTGCCGCCTGGCCACCCGGCGGACCCCGGCCATATCGTCGGCCACCAGGTCGACAGGAGGAGCATGTGCGACCCGGGCTGGCGCACCTGCTTGCAATGTTACGCGAGGAAGGTACGGTCTCGCCGATAGTCTCGGCCACACCGCCCTACCATGAGCTGATCGAGGGGTATTGTCGCTTCCTGCGCCGTGACCGAGGACTAGCTGAGACTACGGTCACGAACTATCGGCGTTACCTTCGCGACTTCCTCGCCAGCCGTGGGGACGAAGTGAGCCCCGCCGAGCTGACGCAACTGACCGCTGACGACCTGTTGGCGTTCAGCCGTCAGCGCGGGGCGACTCTGGGGCGAACGGCGTGGAACCACTTGGCCATTTCTTTGTCCGGCTTCTACCGCTGGATGGACCTGTGCGGCCACGGTGGCAGGCACCTGATCGGGGCAGTTCCACTGCGGCGACAGTACCGCCTGGCCGATGTGCCCTGCGCTCTGTCGTGGGACCCGGTGCAGCGGATGCTCGCCGTGGTGGACCGCTGCGAGTCCAACGGCCGTCGCAACTACGCCATGCTCCTTTTGTTCGCATCCTATGGCCTGCGCGGCTGTGAAGTCCGGGCGCTGCGTCTCGACGACATCGATTGGTCGCGCGACGAGATCACCGTCTTCGCGCCCAAGACCGGCCGGAGCCGGAGACTGCCGCTGACCCGCGCGGCGGGTGAAGCGATCTTGGACTACCTTCGCGAGGGACGACCTCCCTCGCGCCGTCGAGAAATCTTTCTCTCCAGTCTGCCACCTCATGCTCCGCTTCGTAGCAAGATCAACCGCTGGCTGGGGGAGCGCCTGAAAGAGGCTGGTATTGAGACGCCCCGCGGTGGTGCCCACATCCTGCGTCACTCGCTGGCCGTTCACATGCTGCGCAGCGGTCAGACCCTCAAGGACATCGGTGACGTGCTCGGCCATCGAAGCCCCGAGACGACATTTATCTACACCAAGCTCCACGTCGAGGACCTCCGGACGGTGGCGCTAGATCCGGAGGTGGTCTCATGACCACGGACCATTTCTTGGGCCCTCTGGCCGCCGACTTTGCAGACTTCGTCGCTACGCTCGAGGCGAGCGCCAGTGCCAACAAGAGCACTCTTACACAACTCCGGGCGTTGGATCGACTCACTGAGCAGAGTCCGCTTCCGTCGGGCACCATTGATGAAGCGCTCGCCAGAACTTGGCTCGCTCCCTGCGTGACTCGTGGGCCGAACACTCGTCGTGCACGATACTACTTGCTGCGTCGCTTCTGCCGTTTTCTGGCGAAGCGACTTCCAGACACCTTCGTACCTGGAGAATCCCTCCGCCCCCGTGGCCGACCGCCGAAACCGCCCCACATCTTCTCGCGAGAAGAGATCCGACTGTTGCTCGACGGCGCATTGTCGCTGCGAGATTGGAAGATCTGGCATCCCTGCCCGATCAGGTCGAAGACGATGTACGCGATCATTCTGTTGCTGGCCACATCGGGCTTGCGGATCTCCGAAGCGCTGCACCTCACGCTCGAGGATGTAAACCTAAACGATGGTGTGCTTTCGATCCGTCAGTCGAAGTTTCGCAAGTCCCGCCTCGTGCCGCTCTCGCCGGGGACTTTGGGCGTGCTGCAGCGGTACCACGGGATCCGCGTCACGGCCGCTCCCGCTGGTCCCTCGGCAGCCTTCTTTGTCTCTGGTCGCGGGAAGGCCTACAGCACGTGCTGTGTACAGGGGATGTTTCGCGCAATCGCTATCCAGGCAGGATTGCGCGGACCGAAGGGACGCGGTCCGCGCCTGCATGATCTGCGCGCCACCTTTGCGGTCACCCGCCTGCTCGAGTGGTACCGCGATGGGGACAACGTCATGGCTCGTCTGCCGCTCTTGAGCACGTACCTGGGCCACGCATGCGTCAGCGACACCGAGGTCTATCTCAAGATCACCACGGCGCTGCTTGAGGAGGCAAATATCCGCTTCCGCGCGTTCACCAAGGACATCCTCCCCTCCGGAGACCCGTCATGAACACACAGACATCTCTGCCAACAATGCTCCGCGGATTCTTCGAGGACTACCTCGCGGCTCAACGTGACGTCAGTCCGAACACCATTTTTGCCTACCGAGACAGCATCAAGCTCTTCCTCCGCTTCGCTGCCCGGCAGAGCGGTCGCCAGGTGATTCGGCTGGAGCTGGCCGATCTCGGCCCCACCACAGTGCTCTCCTTCCTTGACTACCTCGAGGTCGAGAGAAGGAACTGCGCGGCGACTCGCAACTGCCGGTTGGTCGCGGTCCACCATTTCTTTGGGTATGTCGCGGACATAGACCCACGACATGCCGATCTCTGTCGCCGTGTCCTGGACATTCCGGTCAAGAAGACCACATCGAGTGCCATGACCTATCTCGATCGGGACGAAATCAAGGCGCTACTCGCGGCGCCGTTACCGTCGAACCGTCTCGGCCGTCGAGACATCGCCCTGCTCATACTCCTCTACAACACCGGCGCACGCGCTTCCGAAGCGGTGACCTTGAACATCAAGGATGTACGCTTCGAGCCTCCTCCCCAGGTGCGCCTCTTCGGCAAAGGGCGGAAGGAACGCGCATGTCCGCCCTGGCACGAGACCACGGAGGCCCTCCGGTTGTATCTCCAGCAGCGCGACAACGGGGAGCGGCCGGATGCGCCCCTCTTCCTGAACGCGCATAACAAGCGGATATCCCGCTTCGGTGTAGTCACGATACTCAAACGGCACGTCGCGGCTGCGACCACGCATCAACCGTCCCTCGCCACAAAGCGCATCAGCCCTCACACCATGAGGCACACCGCCGCCATGCACCTACTCCAATCCGGTGTCGAACTCAACGTCATCAAATCGTGGCTCGGGCATGTCAGCATCACGACGACGAGC
>JAQBCT010000277.1:0-19758 GCA_032124855.1 Gammaproteobacteria bacterium | reverse complement strand
TACCCCCCCTCCCCTCGCCCCCGCCTACACACAAATCCTTCGGGCCCCACCCCCCCCCCACAAAGCCCCTCCCACAAAGCCCCTCCCAAAAAACCTAGAGCAACTCCTCGGCGAAGAAACGCAGCGTCTCGATGCTGGCCGAGCCGATGTTCAACTGCGTAACCGGACTGTCCTTCCACGCCTGCAGGCGTTCGCGAATGCGCGCCTTGGGACCGCACAAGGCGATCTCATCCACCAGCTGATCGGGAACTGCAGCGATTGCCTTGTCGCGTTGCCCGGACATGAAGAGGCTCTGGATCTCGTCGGCCGCATCGGCGAAACCCATCCGGCTGACATGGTCCTTGTGCACGTTGAATGATTTGGCGCCCATGCCGCCCACGTAGAAACCGACACTCTGCTTGATTTGCGCACGCGCCTTGTCGACGTCATCGTCGATCACAACGGGCACGCTCGCGGCGATTTCGAAGTTCGCGGGCTTGATCCGCATGGCGTCTGCGTACTGTTCGTTCATCCGGTACGGCGACAGGAACATCGGAATCCAGCCGTCAAAGAGCTCCGCGCTCATGGCGACATTCTTCGGCCCTTCTGCGCCGAGGTACACCGGGATGTGCTCGCGCAGCGGATGCTGCATCAACTTCAACGGCTTACCCAGACCAGTGCCGCCGTCGAGCGGCAATTGATAGTGCTCGCCGCTGAATGACACGGGCTCCTTCCGCGCGACAATCATGCGAAAGATCTGCATCCACTCGCGCGTGCGCGCCAGGGGTTTCGGGTAGGGCTGTCCGTACCAGCCTTCAACTACCTGCGGCCCCGAGACGCCAATACCAAGAATCAGTCGTCCGTTGGACAGGTAGTCCATCGCCACTGCGTGCATCGCGGCGCTGGCCGGACTGCGTGCCGAGATCTGCATGATGGATGTGCCCAGATTGATGCGCGAGGTATGGGCACCAATCCAGGCGAGCGGCGAAAAGCAATCCATACCGTAGATCTCGGGGCACCAGATCGTGTCGTAACCAAGGTTCTCTGCTTCCTTCGCCAACGCAACAATGCGCTCCCCACCGGGGGGCCCCATGGGACCGACGCCGAGTCCTAGTTTCATGATGTGTCCTTCGTATGGATTGAATTAAGGCAGACATGACGCCACCTGCCGCCGACGCAGTCAATCCTCACGTCGGAGCGTTCGGAACATCGCGCGTCAGTTCAAGCGGCGTCTGTCCCCGATCCGGGCGGGGTATAACGTTGGCGAAGCCACTCGCCGAATATTCTGCACGCATCCGTGACGGTGAATATCCCTGCGAGGCGACCGTGGCCTGTGACAACGGCGGCACCGATGTGGCGCCGCGCCATCTCCAGCAGAACCGTCGACAATGGCGTGTCGAGGTCAACCTCGTAAGCATGCGAGATATAGGCATCCTCCACGGACAGCTTGCGCGGGTCAGGGTAGTCGAGCTCTGGCCCCAACAGAAGTTTGATGTCGCGATCGGTAATGATGCCGCGCAGCCGGTGACCTGAGGTGACCGGCAGATGGTGTACGTGATGTTCCAGCATCATGCGCCGCGCATCCAGGAGTGGCGCGCTGATCTCCACCGCATACGGAAATGGTGTCATCACCGACTTGACGAGGGGGTCACCTTTCATCACGCGGCTCCAGCTTGATTGCACCGCCTATCAGGCGCCAAGGGTCGCGGCGTGGCTACTCAGGTCATTCCCGTATCCGCAGGCAGCGATCGTGCCGGACCGAAATCGCCGTCATGGTATCTTCACCCTGAACCTTCGTCGGCCAAGCCCGTAGCCCGCGGCGGGACAGGCATTCAATTCAGGAGCTTCGCATGATCTTCGAGATTCGCGACTACCATTATCGCCCCGAAATCATTGGACAGTACAAACAGTGGGCTGCGGAGGCGGTCCTGGTGCTGCGCGACAAGCTCGACGTGGTCGGCTTTTGGATCGACGAAGCCAAGTTCGATCCCGAGATCTCTGGGAGCGCGCCGTTCAAATCGCCCATCGGCATGGCGAATGTCACCTGGATCATCCGCTGGGACAGCAAGGAAGCGCGCGACGCCGCCATGCGGACCGCGTTTGCCGGTGCGGCGTGGGATGCGGTGATGGCCAAACATCCGGACCCGAGCGGGTACCTGCAGATCGCCTCGCGATTCATGGAGGCGATGTAAGTATCACCCGGCTGGCGTCGCTTCGTTGGGTTCGAGGCTTCTGATCTCATCTAGCATCTGTCGCGTGACGTGTTCCACTTCGAGCGGGTCTCTTCCGATGAGTGCGGCATCGACCTGTTCGACAAAACCCGTTTCGTACTCGAACTTGTCGTGCGACCACCAGATACGGCCGACTCTGAATCCTATGAAGGCTGCCGCTTGGCTTCGTGCATGGATCCAGCTCACTTCGGAGGCTTGACCGTCCTTGTAGGCCAGCCAGTTGTTCTGCGCTGCGAGCATGACGTTGTGCAGGTACGCCCACACCTGCCCGAGTTGCGCATCCGTCAGATCCGCGGGATGCAGCACCGCATTTGCCCAGGCGGTGGGCGCCGAATCACCCAGGTATGCAAGTTCGCCTGCGGCAATGGCCCGGTTGAGCTCGAGGTCGTTCTGCAACCTGATGGTTTCGGTGTTGAAGTTCATCTGCATGGCAACCAGCACCAGGCCACCAATCACACCAAAGTTCGCCACCAGCGTCAGCCACTTGTTCAATTGGTCGAAGTTCATCGCATGCACTCCCAAATGGATGGCGAGAGCCTAGAGTCGTCGTGGGATGCAGGGAAGTCTGGAAACTCGGCGCTCGATGCGAAACGGAAGCAGCTCAAAGGGCATCAATTCCGATTATGACTACGGCGCTGCCGATGACCAGCCCCAGCAGTCCGATCACACGCCAGCCGAAAAGATCGGTGCGCGACGCATCCGGGAACAAACCGTCACACAGGGCCATGAAGGCTCGCGGAAACAGCACTAGCGCGGGAAGGCACGCAACGAACGTGAAGATGCCAAGCAGGAGCAGGAAGTATGCAAGTCCGCTCTCTTGCGAAGCGCCGGCCCACGTCATCGCCGCGGCGATGATGAGTGCGAACACGCCGAGCGTCCTCGTCCCACCGGTGGTGCTGATGAGTGTTCTGAATTTGCGCAGGGTAGCGGCCGGCGCAACAAGCAATAAACCACGGCTGACAGCCACGATAAACCCAAAAACGATGCAGACGATCCCAACCGCGTTCATCGATGCTCCATGGTTCGGCCCTCTACCACGTCACCCGCCCGCGAATGTTGATTCGGTCCAGCATCCGGGCGGGGTGTACCACCAGCACTGCACTGGCGCTGAGTAGAACGACGGCCAGGATAATAATTCGTTCGAAGTGCGCCTCACCAAGAATCATGCCCGCCATCGCAGGACCCGACGCGAGCCCCAGGCTGCTGACAAAGCCGGCGAATGCCGCCGTCTGGCCGTTGTTATCCATCTCGGAGGCAACACCAAAGAGATACGGAATCGACAGGCTGAAGGAAATACTTAACCCGATATTTGCTAGCAGGTACGCTGCGGGAAGTGGAACGGCCATCGCTGCAATCACCGCTGCGGTGAGAACGATGCCCAGAAACGCGGGGCGCAGGCGTCCGCTGCGCGTGGACCACCAGGCCACCAGAAGCGCGGCCGGTCCGCCAATCCACAAAGCCACTGCGATGGCCACGCTGATGAAACCCGTCGCAAATCGATAGTGATTGCCGAGCTCAATCACATACGCGAATGCACCCATCTGTCCGGACTGGTAGAGAAATATCGAAACCAGGGCCAGTGCAATGAATGACCGCGGCGCGCGACCGCCCGAGGCCTCGATGCTGCGTTCGGGGGCGACATGCACAGCGTAAGCGTCGAGCAGGGACAGCAGCAGCAGCGCAAGGGCAGAGAAGCCCACCATCGACAACCACACGATGCCGACACCCAGCGAAGGGATCAGCGGTGTCAGCATCGCAACACCAACGCCGCCGAGACTGAGCTGGACGAACAGCATCAGGGCAATCGTCCGCTCCGGATTCGCCGTTCGCGCAATCACCGACAGGCCAACGCCGATCAACGCGCCGCCCGCGAGGCCGTGCACGAAGCGGATGGCATACAGGCTGATCGCCGTCTCCGACGTGGTCGACAACAGATCCGCAGCGATCAGCAGTGCGAGCAGTGCCGCAGCGATGGGCCGCCATTTGAGCCGCGCGACCAGGAAGATGATTACGAAGCCGCCAATCGACGACCCATACATATTCAGCGAGAACACGTACCCGGCGGTGTCGCTGGAAAAGTTCGCACTGGCCGCAAGACCGGAGACGATCACAGGAACGACATTGGCGTACAGGATGCCGGCGCTCGTAAGAATGGCGAGAACGATCCGCGCTGGCAGTCCGTTGCGCGCCAGGGCGAAGCTTCGCGGCGTGGTTGGAGCCAGGGTATTCAATTCATCAGTCACGTACTGGGTCTCTGGTGCATGAGGGTGAGATCGCGGCGGTTACGCGTCTGCCCCCTGTTCATTGTTGAACGAAAGGTGAGTGCCCTGCCGGTTGCCACCCGTGTGAGCGCGGGCGACTAACTGCGTCCGATACTCTTCTGCGCGGCGGCCAGGTCGGTTGCCGTGAAATTGAAACGAAACAACGTGACGAGCGAGGCGAAGTACAACGCGGCGGGAAACCACGCGAACATCGCCAACATCCACGTCTTGACGAGTTCCGTTTGTTCCACGCCAGGGGCGTAGCCAACGTGTTCGAGCACCTGCAGAGTGACGAATCCGGTCACCGCACCGCCCAGCTTAGTGACGAACGCCCAGATCGCGAAATACGCCCCTTCGCGGCGCCGTCCGGAGCTCACCTCATCGAAATCAATGACGTCGGCCACGATCGCCGGTGGAATGGCCGAGAAATTGCCGAACGACAGGCCACCGAATATCAGCAGCAGCGAAAAGTAGCCGATCGTCGCGTCGTCCAGCCACCAACCGCCGGCGCTGGTGAGGGTGGCCAGGAATATGCCGATGGCCCAGGTATCGCGTTTACCGATGCGGCGTTCCACCGCGTTCCAGAACGGCAGCGAAATGATGCCGGCGAAAAAATACAGCAACAGATAGTACGACCACGTTGGCAACCAGCCCGGTATCGCGTCGACCCACCACTGCGGTGTGCCGATGATGTACTCGGCGACGTAGATCACGAGAACCGCCGGCACCGTTGCGGCGATCGCACTCATGCCGAACGGCACTAGCAACCGACGGAAGTGGGGGTTCTGAAACGTAGCGAGCCACGCGGCATAGGGCTTCGTGCGGGCCCTGCCGCTGAATTCGACGCGCTCGCTCGACACGACGCCGGAAATAATCAGAAACAGCGCCACGCCCGCACCCAGAATAGCGCCCATGAACGAATAGCCCTGACGTCCGCCGAACTGATAGATCAGAAACGCCGGCAGAATCGTTGCGATCAGCAAGCCGACCAACCCAAGACCTTCGCGCACCGAAATCACTTTCACACGCTCGTGGTAGTCATCTGTCAGTTCGGCGCCGAGGCTGTAGTACGGCACGGCACCGACCGTCCAGATGAAGTAGGTCAGTAGATAGAAGATCATCAGATAGGCGAGCAGTGTGCCTTGCGAGTTTGCAGGGTCAGCGACCTGCGGCGGCGTAAACAAGAAATAGAACGAAATCGCCAGCGGAATCGCCGCGCCGACGATCCACGGCCGACGCCGCCCGAAACGGGTTTTGGTGTGGTCGGATACCCAGCCCATCAGCGGGTCCGCTGCGGCATCGAATACGCGCGCGAACAACAGCGACCAGGCCATCAAACCCGCCGACAGTCCCACGTAGTCGGTGTAGAAAAACTGCAGGTTGACCGATACCACCAGCCCAAGCAGGGCAAAGGCGAAGTTGCCCAGGCCATAGCCGACGATCGCCCTATTGCTGAGACCCACACGACGAGAACTCTGCGCACGCGTCGGCTCCGCCGCGAGGGGTGCAATGGCGTCGGACAAAGGCGGACTCCTGGAGCGTGGGCGAACACTTCGAGCCGCCGGCATTGTTGCACAACGTATGTGTCCACGGGGACAGCCGACGGGCTAGAAGCCGGCGACGATCACACGTGATAGAACGCTGCAATTGTCCGGCGAACAGGTCGTCATGCTGAAGCGCGCCGGCACCAACAGCGTGCAAGTCTCCAAAGTTGCTGCCGACCTATCCGGGCGAGTCAGTGCGAATCGGGCGCCGCGGCGTGACCGGCGAGGTGTCGGTGCAGAATAGGCGCGTAGCGTCCGTCCTGTTGCCGATTGATCTCGCGGTGAACGTGACGCAGCGACTTGCGGATGCGCGGACTCATCGGACTTGCCGCTTGAGGTCAGCCGGATGCGAGGCGGCCGCGGCGTCCTCGAAGGGCCGTGTACACGCCCAACACTTTTAGTAGGGCGCGTAGCGTGCACATGCCGATGTGGTACGGCGTGCTCATGACGCGAAGCGATGCAACATCCAGCAGGATGGCGATGACCGGTGCCGCGTACGCCGTGGCTCGCGGTGCGGGCAGACATCGCGTGTACCAGCGGCACAGCACGAACCACACGGGAAACGACAGCGCTACGCCGATCACCGGGCCGACCGCGTTCGCGTAGGTTTGGACTGCGGCCTGATCGATGCCAGGCTGCGGAAGATGTGCATACATGGCAACCCAGGCGAAGGCGGCGCCGCTCACCAGCGCGAGCGTGCCGACCGCGCCGAGGATTGCGGCGGACCAGCGAATGTTGTTGGTCACGACGCACTCATATTGGAAGTGGGGAACTGGATTGTAGCGACGAAACTGTCCACCGATCCGACGTTTCTTGCCACTTTTTGCGAACCGCGGATCAAGACGCTGACCAGTGAATCGCGCGGATCACCCAGCCCGTTGTGGTTCTCGACAGGACCATCAGTTCGACACCGTTCGAATCGATCGTGCGCCCGCGAAATGCACCCGTTGCTCTGCTGGAAGACGTCACCCAGGCGACGTCGCCTTCGACCGTGACGGTGATGTTGTCGCGAACCGACGGCACCGTCTGTGCGAATTCGATGTCTGCGGCGAGATGGTGTGTGCGGTATTCGTCGCGTGTTTCGCGTTCACCACTTTCCAGTATCACGACGTCGTCGGCCAAGAGGCTGAGTGCAGCGTTCGAATCGCCTGTGACCAGGGCTTCGTGGTACGCCTGCACCGTCCGCTCGGCGCTAGCGGCATCCGCGCTCGACGAATCGGCAGGCGCGGCGAACGATTGCAGCGCTGCGGCGATGAGCATCGCCCGGACAGTGATTTGCGGCCGTGTCGCTTGGATCGCAGCCCTTCGAACTCGCCGCTGACCACGCATTGGTAGCGCTGCTCAGCGAATCGCCACGGGATTGATGATCGCCTGCACTGAGCCCGCAAATCGCGGTTGCCCCAGCACGAACAGAAACTCGTACGCCGCATCGGCCGCGAGTGCGCCGGTATCCATACTCTCGAGGATATACACGCCGTTCTTCGCCAGCAGTTCGACGTGAACCGGGAAGGCCTGGGCAGGATCTTCGTGGGGTAAGGCTTCCAGCGCCCATGTGTCTGCGCCCACCGCCACCACGCCCAGCCCTGCGAGATAACGTGCGCCGTCGACGCCCAGTCCAGGCTCGCCCGCCATGAAGCGCGCATTGTCATGGCCCACCAGGCTCAGCCAGCCGGTGTAGAACAGCACAACATCGCCCTTCTCGATGCGTACGCCCTGGGCTTTTGCGGCCGCTTCGATCTGTTCGCGATTGAACGCAGTGCCGGCAGGAACCGGGGACTGCTTGAGGTGCCGCGCCATGTCGATGAGCACGCCGCGCGTGACGATTGGCGGTAACGCATCGACGTTGAGTTTCGTCAGGCCCGTCGAGGTGACGAAGTCCTGCGCACGCAGGCCGTTGTAATACGTATGCTCGGTGCCGAGATGACCGAGACCGTCGATCTGGCTGCCGATTCCCATCCAGGTGTAGAGCAGATCGTCGTTGTAGCTGGCGTGATTGGAGCCGAGCGTAGTGCCTGTCCCGTCTGGTGGTTGCAGGATGGTGATGGCGAACTGACGGGGTGGGTATGCCGGCGTGTCTCGGCCGGTTACCACGCCCAGCGCGTATGTCTTGCCGGTCTTGACCAGGCGTGCGGCCTTCACGACCTGTGCGGCAGATAGGTTGTTGATTGCGCCCAGCGTGTCATCGGGGCCGTACTTCGACGGATACCAGTCCTCGGCAGCGGCGGTGGTCGTCAGTGCGGCGACGCCAAGCAAGGCGACTAGGTATTTCATGGGTGACACTCCGCGATGGTGGGTTCGGCAGTCTAGCAGGGGACGATCCGCGTTCCGGCGGTGGTTTCGAAGTGCGCGTAATTGCGCGACCATGTCGGCTGTGTGGCGAGGTAGGCAAGGAGCGGCGATTGAATATTGAATCGGTGGTGCAGGATCTCGTGGGAGAAATCGATTTCAATCCCGATGCACTGAAAGCCCGCTATCTCGCTGAACGAGATAAGCGCATCCGCGCCGATGCGAACGCCCAGTATCTCGAAGTCACGGCGCAGTACTCGCGCTATGTCGATGATCCCTATGTCGAGCCCGGCTTCACGCGCGCACCGCTGTTCGACGCGGTGGAGGTCGCCATCATCGGTGGCGGATTCGGTGGATTGCTGGCCGGCGCGCGGCTGCGCGAGGCAGGCTTCAACGACATCCGCGTGATCGAGAAGGCGGGTGATTTCGGCGGCACGTGGTACTGGAACCGTTATCCCGGCGCGATGTGCGACGTGGAGGGCTACTGCTACCTGCCGCTGCTCGAGGAACTGGGCTACATCCCTAAGAACAAATATTCATTCGCGCCGGAAATCCTGGAACACAGCCGCCGCATCGCCCGCCATTTCAAACTTTACGACAACGCGTGTCTGCAGACTGGGGTTACGGAGTTGCGCTGGGATGAGGGCATTGCGCGCTGGATCATCAGCACAGACCGCGGTGATCGCTTCACGGCGCAATACGTCGCCATGGCGAACGGGCCGCTGAGCCGGCCAAAGTTGCCCGGCATTCCCGGCATCAACGATTTTACGGGTTATACCTTTCACACCAGCCGCTGGGACTACCGCTACACAGGCGGCGACTCGAGCGGTGGGCTCACCGGGTTGAAGGACAAGCGTGTGGGCATCATCGGCACAGGCGCCACGGCGGTGCAGTGCATTCCGCACCTGGGCGAATGGGCCAGGCAGCTCTACGTTTTTCAGCGCACGCCGTCGTCCATCGACGTTCGCAACAACGCCGACACCGATCTGGCGTGGGCGCGCACGCTCGAACCCGGCTGGCAGCAACGTCGCATGGACAATTTCAACATCCTGGTGAGCGGTGGAGATCAGGAAGAAGATCTCGTGGCCGACGGATGGACTGACATCTTTCGCAACCTCACAGGCGTTGCGGCCAAACGCGCGAGCCGCAAGTTGGGCCGGCCGCTGACCAGCGAGGAGCGCGCGGAACTGTTGGAGTTATCCGACTATCGCAAGATGAATCAGATCCGCTCGCGTGTGGATGCAATCGTCAAAGACCCGGCGACGGCTGCGGCGTTGAAGCCGTGGTATCGGCAATTCTGCAAGCGCCCCTGCTTTCACGACGAATATCTGCAGACCTACAACCGGCGCAGCGTAACGCTGGTGGACACCGATGGTCATGGCGTGGAGCGACTCACTGAATCCTCCGTGGTTGCGAACGGCCGCGCGTTCGAAGTGGATTGCTTGATCTTTGCCACCGGCTTCGAAGTGGGCACGGCATTCACGCGCCGCGCGGGCTATGACATTGTGGGTCGTGACGGACGCACACTGAGTCAGCACTGGTCCGAAGGGATGCGCACCTTGCATGGCCTGCACAGCCACGGCTTTCCCAACTGTTTCTTCATGGGGTTCACGCAGACCGCCATCACGGTAAACGTGCCGCAATCGTTGAATGAACAGGCCAGGCATATCGCCTATGTATTGAATGAGGCGCGTGCGCGCGGCAAGCCAACGGTTGAAGCCACCGCGCAAGCCGAGCGTGCGTACGTCGCGGAGATTCGCGCCGGTGCGAACATCGGTGCGCGCTTCTACGCTGAATGCACGCCGGGGTACTACAACAGCGAAGGCGCGGCCGGCAATCGCAACGGGTTCTTCTCCGAGATGTACAGCGCGGGCGCGCTGCGCTTCTTCGAATCGCTGGACACCTGGCGAAGTAACGGCGCGCTCGAAGGTCTCGAGCTCCGCTAGCTACGAACGCTTCGGGTCACAGCGTCGCGCAGAACTGCATATCGGCGTCGCAGCACACCCCGGTCTGTTCCAAGGTATAGCAGCGCAGCTGCGTGGTCCCGACGTGGCGTTGCATTGCGCCGTTCATATAGGCGGGTGAAATACACCGAAACTGGCTGGTCGGCGGACGCTTCAGGCCGCTGTCGCTGCTCATGATCTGACGCACGCTGAACCAGTCTTGCGTGATCTGCCGGATGACGCCCTGGCAATCGCCGCCGCCGATTCCGATGCCGATTGTCGGCTGGCCGGATGCGCTGCCCGCCAGCAGGATGAACAGGGCCAATAGTAACTGACGCATGATCGCCTCCAGGAGGTGGTACGCCGTGGGCAATCAGTCTACGACTCGCGGCGGCGGCTGAATACGACCGGCCGGATCGGCGTGGCACGGCAACAGGCAACTGGCGTAGTCTGCCCGTTGCTCTCAAGTGACAAGGGTGCACCGATGATCTGGATGATTGTTTTGGCGGCGGCGCTGATCGCCCTGTGGGCAGTCACGCGGTTCCACCTGCGCGGACCCGATGTCTCGGCCTTCGACGTGCCGAAGGGCCAACCCATCGGAGGCGGCGCCACGCACAGCCCGCAATCTGACGACGTACTGAAGCAGGTCGCGTCGATGATTCCCGCGGCCGGCACGGTGCCGCGCAAGCAGCAGCTCGCGTATATGCGCAGTGCAATGGATCAGATGGGTGCGGGGCTCGACCTGGACGTGCGCATCGTGCCTGTCAGCGCCGGTGATGTTGCCGCTGAATGGGTGATCGATCCCGCTGCGCAGCCTGGACGCCGGCTGCTGTACATCCATGGTGGTGCGTTCACCATGGGCAGCGCGAAGAGTCATCGCGCAATCACGGCCAACATGTCTGCGAAGGCGCGCGCAGCGGTTCTCGCCATCGATTACCGCCTGATGCCGGAGCATCGCCGCAGAGACGGGATTGCCGACTCTCAAACCGCGTACCGATGGATTATGGACAACGGTCCTGACGGTGAACGCGGCGTACCGGCTGCGCTGTTCGTGGCGGGCGACTCGGCCGGCGGGAATCTGACGCTGATGCTCACGGCATGGGCACGCGATGCGGGACTGCGCGCCGTCGATGGCGCGGTTGCGCTGTCGCCCGCAACCGACGGCACACTGTCGAGTCCGAGCTTCGTGCGAAATGCCAAGACGGACGCAATGCTCGGACCCATGGTCGGTCGCATCGCGCGCATTCCGAGTGCCGTGCTGTTGCTGTTCAGCTGGCTCAGCAATCGCATCAATCCCAGCGATCCGGTCGTCTCCCCCCTGTTCGGTGATCTCTCAAGGCTGCCGCCCACACTCATTCACGCAAGTGAATCCGAAATGCTGCTGGACGATGCGCGACGCTATGCCAACAAGGCGAACGCCGCGGGTTCTGATGTCACGCTGCAGACATGGGATGGCATGGTGCACGTGTGGCATATCTTCGTGGTGACGCTGCCAGAGGCGCAGCAGGCATTTGCCAGGATCGGCGAGTTTTTCGACAGCTGCGCGGCTTCTCGTGCCCAAGTGCCGCCGGGCCGGGCGAGCGCGTAAACTTCATGGCTTCGTTCACGGTTGGAGACTCTCATGCCCGAACTGGAACAGTTTCGCGCCGAAACCCGTAGCTGGCTGGAAGCCAATTGCCCACCCGAGGCGCGGGGTGCCGGCCAGATCGCGAGCGGCAGTACCAAGGTCAAGCTGCAGCCCGATGTGCGCCTGTGGCTCGATCGCATGGCGGAGCGCGGCTGGACAGCACCCACCTGGCCCGTGGAATTCGGCGGCGGCGGACTGAGTTCTGGGCAAGCGCGCGTCCTCGGCGAGGAGATGGGTCGCATTCGTGCGCGCCCGCCGCTGATGGGCATGGGGCTGGCCATGATCGGCCCGACCCTGCTCGAGTACGGCACGCAGGAGCAGAAGCAGCAGCATTTGCCGCGGATCGTGCGCGGCGAAGTGCAGTGGTGTCAGGGATATTCCGAACCGAGCGCGGGATCGGATCTGGCGTCGTTGCGCACGCGCGCCGAGGATCGCGGTGACCATTTCCTCATTAACGGGCAGAAGATCTGGACATCCGGTGGCATGACGGCGGACTGGATGTTTGCGCTGGTGCGCACGGATCCCGATGCGCCGAAACACGATGGCATCAGCTTCGTGCTGTTCAGCATGGACCAACCCGGCGTGACAGTGCGGCCCATTCGCCTGATCAGCGGCGAATCGCCGTTCTGCGAAACCTTCCTCGACGGCGTGGTGGCGTCGAAATCCGATCTCGTGGGTCAGTTGAACAAGGGTTGGACCGTTGCCAAACGTCTGTTGCAGTTCGAGCGTTCCGGGATTGGTGGCTTGAGCGGCGGCGTGCGTCGCGATGTTGGCCGGGAACTGGTGAATGCAGCGCGCGCGTATCAGGGCGAATCGAATGGGCGCATCGTGGATGATGCGGCGCGGGAGAAGGTGTTGCGCTACAACATCGACATGGCGTCGTTTCGCCTCACCGTAAAGCGCGTGACGGAAGAAAGTAAGTCGTCTCGCACGCCCGGCGACACCACGTCCATCTTCAAGCTGGTGGGTGCCACGCTGCAGCGCGACGGGGCGGAGCTGAAGCGCGAGCTGATGGGCACGCGCGGGGTGGGCTGGGACCGCGATGCATTCGAACCCGATGAACTCGAGGCCACGCGCGAGTGGTTGTGGAGCCGCACCACCACCATTTATGGCGGCACCAACGAAGTGCAGCGCAACATCATTGCCAAGCGGGTGCTGGGGCTGCCGGATTGAAGCGGCCACGCGATCTGGCAGGCAATGGTCTGCGTGTGCTGGCACTGGCGGCGTGTCTCATCAGCCCGGCAGTGTGGGCGGACACCCCCGCTTTGGGTGCCATGGGAATTGGTGTGCGCGACCTGGCAGTGTCGGCGAAGTTCTACACCGAAGTGCTTGGCCTTGAAACGCTGCGTACGTACGAGTTGGGTTACCTGGATGAAATCGTGCTCGGCTTTCCAGAGGGCGGCGGTGCAGTGGTGGTGCTCATGCATTGGGCGCAGGACACCGGGCGCCGCTACGACGGCAGCGACGTCAAACTGGTCTTCTATGTGCCTGACCCGGCGACGGTGATCGAGCGCATCCGTGAGCGGGGCGGGCTGATCGAACGTGAAGCGACGCCGATCGAAGCGCTCAACGGCACCATCGTGGGTCTTGGCGGGATCCGGATAACTATGTGATCGAACTGATCAAGCGTTAGGGCGCATATGCTCAACAAACTCGACGACTACCCCATACACCAGACGCCGGAACCGGTGGCGGTGCCGCTCAGCAGCGATCGCAACGTCTATGACCGCACCTGGTTCAATGGCTATGCGGGCGATGGTTCGTACTACTTCGGCATCGGCATGGCGGTGTATCCGCACCGCGGCATTCTCGATTGTGCCTTCAGTGTGGTGCAGCCGGGCGGACGGCAGCATTGCTTTTATGGTTCGCGCCGGGCACCGGCGGAGCGCACCGAGATGCAGGTGGGACCGTTTCGGATGGAGGTGATCGAGCCGTTGCGGCGCACGCGAGTGGTGCTCGATGACAATATGAGCGGCATCAGCTGCGACCTAACATTTTCCACGCGCAGCGCGGCCATCCAGGAAGCGCGCCAGACCTTGTGGTCTGGCACGCGTCGCGCCATGGATGCCACCCGCTTCGATCAGTTCGGTTGCTGGTCAGGTGTGGTGAAACATCCGGAGGGCGAGATCAAGGTGGTCGCCTCTGAATGTCGCGGTACGAAGGACCGGTCCTGGGGAACGCGCGGTGTGGGCGAACCGGAATCCGGCGGCGCGCCAGTGGTGCCCAAGGGCATCTTCTTTTTGTGGGCACCGCTGTTCTGGGACGATCACATATCGCACGCGATCTTTTTCGACGGTCAGGATGGCGAAGCGCTGGTCCGAGAAGGGATTGTCGCGCCCCTGTACAAGAGTGAAGACGAAGTACCGGGTGTGGGTGATGCGCACGATGAGCGCATGGCCACGGCGCGGCACCGCGTTTCGTATCACCGTGGCACACGGCTCGCCGCGTCGGCGGAAATCGATCTGGTGAGCCGCGCCGGGGATACGCGCACCATTTCGCTCGAGCCGATTCTCAAATTCCAGATGAAGGGCCTGGGCTACGGCCATCCCGAGTGGGGCCAGGGCATGTGGAAGGGCGAACTGGCTGTTGGTGGTGAGTCGTTCGATCCCCGCCAGCTCGATCTGCTGGCGCGCGAGAATCTGCACGTGCAGCAGGTGGTTCGCGCGAGTGACGGCGAGCGCCGCGGCATTGGTGTCCTGGAGCAGATTGTTGCGGGACCCTATGCACCCGCAGGATTCGCGCAGTTCTTCGACGGCGCGAAGTAATTCGGCTGTGATTCCCACGGCCGAAACGGTCACCGGGGAATGGCTGAGCGAACAATTGCGCAATGCGGGGCATCGCGATGCCCGGGTGCGTGGCTTTACACCCACCCTGGTGGGTACCGGGCAGATTGGCAAATGTGTGCGGTTCGAGTTGGACCTAGCCAGCACCGATCCAACCACCCCGCGAAGCCTGATCGGTAAGTTTCCATCCGACGATCCGATGAGCCGCGCCACCGGCGTGGCGCTGCGCAATTACTATCGCGAAGTAAATTTTTATCGGGAGCTGGCGACGAAGCTGACCATCTCGACGCCGAAGTGCTATTACGCCGACATCCTCGGGGAGGGCCCGGCGTTCGCATTGTTGCTGGAGGATCTGTCGCCCGCAAAACAGGGCGATCAGTTGAGTGGCTGTTCACCTGCGATTGCGCGTGCCGCGGTGCTCGAACTGGTGGGACTGCAGGCTCCCAGCTGGTGTGACGGTGCGTTGAAGCGTTTCGACTGGCTGAGTGAAACCGCAGATCGGCCCGGTAGCGACCTCATGGAAATGTACGCACAGTTCCTGCCCGGCTTCATCGATCGCTACGGCGAACGTCTCGCGAGTGATGAGCGCGACATCATCGCGCGCGTCGCGACATCTCCGGGGTGCCCCCTCTACGAATCGGTGGGTAATCGCTTCTGTCTTGAACACGTGGACTATCGCTTGGACAACATGCTGATTGATGCCGCGGCGGTTCCCCCGCGAGTCACCGTCGTCGATTGGCAGAGCGTCAAACTGGGCAGTCCGCTGAACGATGTGGCGTACTTTCTGGGCGCCGGATTGCAGCCAGGTGTTCGCCGCAGCGCAGAACGCGAAATCGTGCAGGCGTATCACGCGGCGATGTGTCGCGCCGGCATCGAAGAATTCGATTGGGACTATTGCTGGAATGCGTATCGACGTGGCAGCTTCGCCGGATTCGGTGTCACCGTCATCGCATCCACGCTCGTCCAGCAGACCGCCCGCGGTGATGAGATGTTCGTGGTGATGGCGCGCCGGCACGCTCGGCATGCGTTGGATATGGGAGCGGATGAGTTCCTCGATTGACCACGTTTCTGCGAACGATTGAGTAATCCAGATGACATTTGATCAATTCATTGGCATGCAGCATTTCGATGATGACGACGTGGCTGGGGCGCGCATCGAGATTCTGCCGCACCATTGCAATCCAACAGGCAATATCAACGGCGGCGTGATCATCTCGTTGGCGGATAACATTTCAACGGGTGCCGCCAACCGCGCATATCTTCAGAAGACCGGCGAGCGGAAGTTCCTGGTGGGTATCGATCTGCACGCGGTGATGCTCGCCAATCAGCAGGGCGGCGCCATCCGGGCCATCGCGACCCCTGTGCGGGTCGGTCGACGCGTAACGGTCATCCGCACCCAGGTCTGGGGTAACGACGATCGACTGCTGGCGGAAGTCACAACCACGCACGTTCCGACGTGAGCCGGTGAGCGCTGGGCATGGGGTTCTAGGGAGAGGGGGGCGCGACTGCCTCAAGGCGCAGAGACCGGAGACATCTCTAGGGTCGAACGGTTTCGCTGGATCGTCCTAGAGGCAGCCGCGGATGCAATGTAGCCCACGATAGCGGTGGGAAAATCCGGGACTATATGGAGGAAAAATGGATGTTGCGGGTCGAAAAGCGCCTCGTCACGCCTCCAGATCGCTTCAAGACGGCCGGGGCGCCAGTTCGAACAGCCAGAGGCTGCCAGATTCCACAGTCGCGGGCGTCGCCGGTGCGTGATATTTCCGGTTGAGTTCATCGGTTATTGGTTTCAGCAGCGGGCCCGTTTCCACGCGCACCAACTGACGTGCGTAGCGTTTGCCATCGATTCGCACGACGGCACGGCCATCGTGCTCCGCTTCGATCGGCCAGCGTTTCCACAACCGTCCCTCGGTGGTGTCCATGTAGCCGCACGGAATGTAGATCTTGCCGTCCACTTCGAGGATCCACGTTGTTCGAGAACGGGGCGGTTCCAGCAGCTGCAGCTCGACCGTGTCGACGTCGTGCGCGAAGGACCAGTCCGGCTCCGCTCCCGTGACCAGTTCGCCGGCAACGAGGGGTCCGCCGGCGACGATGCCCAGTGGACCATCGTGGAAGCGGGCGACGATCAGCACCGCACCGATGAGGATGACCAACGCGGCGACGAGATAGCCCATCCATCGAAATATGCGCATCACTCACCCACTCCGTGACTTGGACGAGGATTGTAGATCATCGGGTCGCGGAACTGCGTATCCGCCAATCGTAGGGCCGCGTATGTGTGATGGCTTGGAAGCCCAGCCGTTCGACGATGGGCTGGCTCATGGGCGACGCATCGATGGTCAGATACTTCACGCCGCGCTGCCGCGCCTGGCGCGCGCGCACGCCGAGCAGCGCGCGATAACAGCCCCGCTTGCGATCCTCGGCTCGCGTGGCACCGCCCCATAGTCCGGCGAATGGGCTTGCCGCATTGAAGGTGATTCTCGCCGACGCGGCCGGGCGCCCCGCCAGGAAAACCGTGTACATGGAAATGCTAGATGGGCTGCGCACCAGTTCCAGTTCGAGCGCGTCGATGTGCTGTGCCCGCTCGTCCTCTGAGGGAAATTCCTGAACCGAGAGACCTTCCCGGATCCCTGCGCGATCGTGCACCTCGCGGATGTCGTGGGCTGGTGCTTCGAACAGCGCAGGCGGCGCATCGGCGAGGTCGAGGACCAGAAAACATTCCGGCGCGCCCTCTGCGAAACCCTGCCGAATCAGTTCCGCGCCGAGACCCGCGGGACGATCGGTGTCGTAGACCTTCCATTCGAAATTCTTGCCCAGCCGCCGAAACGACGCGATCTGTTCGGCGATGGTGGGTGCGACCGCTTCGGGTGACGCGAATTCGTGATGCAGAATGGTGCTGCCTTCCGCGCTGTCACTGAGGAAGCGCACGACGCCGTCATGAACATCTCGCCTGTGAAATGACGACACGTAGTTGCGCCGTTCGTGCTCGATGTACAGCCGCATGATTGCGGCTTTGGCGTCATCGTCGATTGTGCGCAGTGTCAGTTCCAGATATCCCAATGCAACTTCCATTCGGTGCCGACGCGCTTCCAGACCACCACGTAGCGTTGCTCGCTGGTCTTACTATCGGCGTCGGTGATAGCCAAAACGCCGTCCTCGAATGCGAGATCACCGGCCGATTCAACAGCACCGGTGCGCAGCTCGATATCTTCCACGCCTGCGGTGATCGACGCCGCCCAGAACGCTTCGATGGCGGCGCTGCCGCGGGCGACGGGTGCGCCGGGCGGGAAAACGGCGGCGTCGGTGGTATATCGCTCGGCCACTGCTTTGGCATCGCCACGCAGCAGGTCCTGTATGAATCCCGCGTTGTTGGCTTCGATGGTGGCGCGAATATCGTCTGCAGATGCGGCGACGCAGAACGTACAGAGCATCACTACAGCGGCGGCGAACTGATATGGCTTCATTGTTCGTTCCTGCTCAAGCGTGCCAACAATTTACGCTGGGGCGTGTGAGCTTGCCACCCCACGCGATGACTTCGCCCGCCCATTCCCCTAATGTGCGTCGCACCGCGACGATGGGGAAAACGGTGATTGCGAGCAGTTCGCTAACAGATACACGCTGGCTCAGATTGACGTCGTTCACGGCGCTGTATTTCGCGCAGGGGATTCCCATCGGGCTGTTCACGATTGCGCTGCCGGCCTGGCTTGCTGAACACGGCATGGGTGTGGCCCAGATTGCCACGTTCCAGGGCATCGTTTCGCTGCCTTGGGGATTCAAGCTCATCGCCGGCCCCTTCATGGATCGGTTCAGCTTTCTCGCCATGGGCCGACGGCGACCCTGGGTGATGGGCGCGCAGGCGGGACTTGCGGTTTCCCTGGCAACCCTGGCGGTTGTCCCCGACGCCATCAGCCATTTCAGCTGGTTGATTGCTGCTGGCTTCGCCGCCAACAGCTTTGCTGCGGTGCAGGACGTTGGCGTGGACGGCATGGCGATCGACGTGCTGCCGGTCGAGGAGCGCGGGCGCGCGAACGCGTTGATGGCATTCGGGCAGGTCGCGGGTTTTTCGTCATTTGCTGCGCTGTCCGGCGTGTTACTGAACTTCGGCGGACTCTCAGTCGCTGCGCTGGTTGCGGCGGTGACCGTGATTGCGATCCTCGTTCTGGTGACGCTCAGCCGCGAACGTCCCGGTGAGCGTCTGCTGCCCTGGACCGCGGGCCGTGCTGCCGCGCGTGTCGATGCGCCAGCGCAAACGTTTCAGGAGGTCACGGTAGGCCTGGTGAAGGTCGTATTTCTTCCAATGAGTCTGCTGCTGGCCTTTGTCGAATGCGTGAATCGCATGCGAGACGGCATCGCCGTCAGCGTTGTTCCGGTGTTCGCAGTGCAGGAACTCGGCTTTTCGAGCGTCGAATATTCGTCCTTCCAGGGATACACCGGATTCGCAATTGCACTCATCGGTGTGCTGTTCGGGCCGCTGATTGACAGATTTGGAGCGAAACGCCTGATGATGATCGCGTTGGGCGTGAGCGCGCTGTCGAGTTTCGTCATCGGCTCCACGCCGATGTGGTGGGGCGATACCGCATATATCGTCGGCGTTGCAATCGTGATGGGACTTGCCGGGCAGATGATATTCGTCGCCTACATCGCGCTGGCGATGAACTTATGCTGGCCACGCGTGGCGGCGACGCAGTTTGCCATCTACATGTCGTTATCGAATCTCAGCCGGTCCGTGGGCGCGGGCGCGTATGCGAGCGTCGCCGATCGGCTCGATTACGCCGATGCATTCCTTATGATCGGCACGTTGATGGTTTTGGCGTTGGTGGCGCTGAAGTACCTGAGCATGGACGCGCATCAGGCCCGTTTGGACAAGCTATGATCGGCACTTTGATGCTGCTGGTGCGTTCTTGCCAATGAAGTTGTCCGTGCTCGACCAGAGTCCCATCCGCAGCGGGGGAACAGCGGCGCAGGCGCTCGCCGAGTCCATCGAACTCGCGCAGATCACCGAACGCCTGGGCTATCACCGCTATTGGGTAGCCGAACATCACGGCTCGGCCAGCTTCGCCGGTTCGTCGCCTGAGGTTTTGATCAGCGCCATCGCATCACGTAC
>JAQBCT010000276.1:0-4273 GCA_032124855.1 Gammaproteobacteria bacterium | reverse complement strand
TCGGGAAAGAACAGCCCGTCGAAACCGCGCTCCTCGACCGCTCGCGCCAGTGCCGGGGGCTGAATGGAATAGTCGGTGGGAAACATCGTCACGCCGAAGCGCGCCTTGTCTTTTGCAAATGCCATCGGTGGGTTCCTCGAGATTGTGCGCCGTATACTACCCGGGTCCCTCCGCACGCGTCAGCGCCGATGCAGCTTCAGGCCCGCGAACTCGCTCATGTGCTCAACGTGTGGAAGGTGGCGCGGCTGGCCAGTGTGGCGCCGGACGGTAAACCACAACTCGTGCCGATCGTCTTCGTCGTGGATGATGGGCTGATTCACTCGCCGGTGGATGGCAAGCCGAAACGCTCCGCGCAGCTCCAACGACTACGCAATGTCGCAATGAATCCCTCGGTCAGCTTGCTGATTGACCAATACGCCGAGGATTGGCGCCAATTGTGGTGGCTGCGAATCGACGCCGTTGCCGAAGTGGTGACGGGCGCATCGATCGGCACCGCTGCGCTTGCGCGCATTGAGGCAAAACTGCGCAGCAAGTATCCGCAGTACGCCACGGTGCCACCGTTCCACGATGAACCGACGCTGCTGCGCATGAAGATCACTCGACACGTCGCATGGTCCTCACAGAAGATGGACTGGCTGGCATTGCGAGAACCCCAACCATGACCACGCTGCAAGACGGCACGACGTTCTGCTACACCCGCGTGCGCACAGCCCGCAATACCTCGGCGCCGTTGCTGGAAGTGTTGCGCGCCAAGGTGCTGCCCGGCCTGGCGGCCGTGCGGATCAACTGCTGGGGCTTGTGGTCGGGCCTGTTCGGGCTGGCCGCCAACGAACTGGTGCTGATCACCGTGAGCGAGCGGGGCGGTCACGCAAACGCCCTGCGTGGCGCGCTGGTGGCCGCGGATTGCCAGATTGCTGAGCTGCTCGAACTGGCAGCCACGGTACGTCCCACATCCTCCGCACCGCCGACCCGCGAGGGCCTGTATGTATTTCGCTTCTTCGATGTGCGCAACAGCGACGTCGATGAAATCGCAACGCTGTCGGCCCAGGCGTGGACCACCTTCGAGACGACGGATGCTTACCAGTCACAGCCACAAGGTCTGTTCTGCCCCGCCGACCGCGGCGCCGAGCGGGGTCTCATGCTGCTGTGCACTTGGTACGACGGCTTTGCGTCCTGGGAGACCTCACGCGCACCGCCGGCCGCGGCGCGGGAGAATTTCCGGCGCCGCCACGCGTTGACCGCCAGCACCTGGGCCATCGCCACGCGACTCATCCAGCCCGGTGCATAAATCACTGATTCGATTCGCGTTCCCCCGGCAAAAATGATAAAAGGGCGCCCGCTCGCAGGTCCCGCTCGCGCCGAACCTGCGGCATTCACTCTTTCGTCATGGATATTCCAGTGCTCGCTACCGCCAATCTCACCATGCAGTTTGGACCGAAACCGTTATTTGAAAACGTGTCGGTCAAGTTCAGCGATGGCAATCGCTACGGCCTGATCGGCGCCAACGGCTCCGGCAAATCCACTTTCATGAAAATTCTCGGGGGCGAACTCGCGCCGACGGCGGGCAATGTTTCCCTCGACGCCAACGAGCGCCTCGGCAAGTTGCGCCAGGATCAGTTCGGCTTCGAAGCGCATCGCGTCATCGACACCGTGATCATGGGGCACGATCAACTGTGGCGCGTCAAACAGGAACGCGACCGCATCTACGCGCTACCCGAAATGAGTGAAGCCGACGGCATGCGGGTGGCGGATCTGGAAGTGGAGTTCGCGGAGCTCGACGGCTACACGGCCGAGGCACGTGCCGGTGAACTGCTGCTGGGCGTGGGCATTCCCATCGAGCAGCACGAAGGATTGATGAGTGAGGTGGCGCCGGGTTGGAAGCTGCGCGTGCTGCTGGCGCAGGCGCTGTACGGCGACCCGGATATCCTGCTGCTGGACGAACCCACCAACAACCTCGACATCAACGCCATCCGATGGCTCGAGGGCGTGCTGAACGAACGCAACAGCACCATGGTGATCATTTCCCACGACCGCCATTTCCTAAACAGCGTCTGCACGCATATGGCGGATCTGGACTTCGGCGAACTGCGCGTCTACCCGGGTAACTACGACGACTACATGACGGCGTCCACCGCGGTGCGCGAACGCATGCTCGCCAACAACGCCAAGAAGAAAGCGCAGATTGCGGATCTGCAGAGTTTCGTCAGCCGCTTCTCGGCCAATGCGTCCAAAGCGCGGCAGGCCACATCGCGTGCCCGCCAGATTGAGAAGATCGAACTGGAAGAGGTGAAGCCCTCCAGCCGCGTAAGCCCGTTCATCCGTTTCGACCAGGACAAGAAACTGTATCGTCTTGCGCTCGAACTGGAAGGCCTGGCGAAGGGTTACGACGCACCGCTGTTCAGCGATTTCGATCTCATGGTGGAAGTGGGTGAACGCGTGGCGATCATCGGCGAAAACGGCATCGGCAAGACGACGCTGCTGAAGTGCCTGATGAATCAGCTCAACCCCGATCGCGGCCGGGTGAAATGGTCAGCCAACGTCGAGATCGGCTATGTCGCACAGGATCGCACCGACGACTTTGCGCATGACCTGAGTCTGTTCGAATGGATGCGTCAGTGGAAACAGAAGAACGACGACGAACAGACGTTGCGTGCCACACTGGGGCGGCTGTTGTTTTCCAAGGAGGAGAGCAATAAATCTGTGCAGGTGATCTCCGGGGGCGAAGAGGGCCGCATGCTGTTCGGCAAACTGATGCTCACCAAACCGAATGTGTTGGTGCTCGATGAACCCACCAACCACCTGGATATGGAATCCATCGAATCGCTGAACCTGGCGCTGGAGAACTATCCCGGCACGCTGTTCTTCGTCAGCCACGACCGTGAATTCGTTTCGTCGCTTGCGACCCGCATTATCGAGATGACGCCCACGGGCATCGTCGACTTCAGGGGTAACTATGACGACTACCTGCGCAGCCAGGGCCTGGAACAGCCCGTGCCGCGGCGGATGAGTTCGTAAGGCCCGCTACCACTCCAGATCATCTGGAATCTGATACTTGGCGTACGGATCGTCGGCGGCAGGCGCCGCTGGCGCGTCGTTGCAGAACAGTACGGCCGCACCGTCGCGTTGGCGGATCTTCTCGGCGATGAGCCGTGGCACCAGTTCATAGCCTGCGCCGTATCGAACGATCGCAAGCCGCCCGGCGGCGAGATGGTTCTGGTGGGTCGGGCTCACCAGGATCTTGGTCACGCGCTTGTCGTCAACGAAATTGAAGGAAACCGTGGCGCCGTCGCGCCCCTGCCTGCTGTTCTCGATCAACTGTTTCACTTGAGCGGTGATGGCCTTGGTCAGCGCCGCGGCGTCTCGTTCGGCGTTGAGCGCACGGTCGCGTTCCGCCTTGGCCGCACGCGCGCGTTGCGCATCCTGTTGCGCGGTGTTGGCGCCGCCTTGTGCTTTGCGCTCCATCTCCACCGCATGTTGCTGCCGTTTGGCTTTCTTGAGCTTCTTCTCATTCACCAGCCCGGCCTTGCGCAGCTGATCCTGTAACGAGTCGGCCATTATCGTGACTCCAGACGATGTGCCATGGTTTCCGCGATCATCACTGTGGTCAGGTGCGTATTGGCACATACCACGCTGGGCATGATCGATGCGTCGATGACGCGCAGTCCAGCAATGCCGATCACGCGACAGTCCGGATCGACGACACTGCCCGGATCATCGGCGGGTCCCATGCGGCAACTGCTGGTGGCGTGTTGGGCATCGCCCGCCGTGCGCATCACCCAGCGATCGATGGCCGCGTCAGAGTCCAGTGTGTCGAGCGAATCGCCTTCGGGACCGGTAGTGATCAGCTTCGCGATGCTGTCGAAACCGGGCTGTCGGGCGATATCCAGCAGCCGCCGCACGCCATCGCGCATGCGCAGCGCATCGCGCGGATCATCGAGCATATTTTCTTCGATGATCGGCTGCGCCAGTGGGTCGGTAGACGACAGGCGAAGCACGCCGCGCGAGAAACACTGGTTCACCCACACGCCGAGGAGGCCGAAGTTCGCAGTTGGTGCACGGGTATTGCGGCCCAATCCATCACCGAGGCGGTTCATGGCCACGATCATCATGTCGCCCGGCCCAGCGCCGGCCAGATGAGAGGAATAGCGGATGCAGCAGTTGGTGTGGCGGAACTCGGGTGGCGGTGTAACGCCGTCTTTCAAGACTATGGGCAATGCGGCGATCGGGTGATCCTGAAAACTCTCACCAACGGGCAGCGCCTGGCGCACCGCGA
>JAQBCT010000275.1:0-6069 GCA_032124855.1 Gammaproteobacteria bacterium | reverse complement strand
TTGACTCCTGCGAATTACGTAAATGCGTGACGTTCAACGACTCGATTCGGTTTGCTCTCGCATGGCAGCAACATGCTCCCGAACGATAGCGCACACTTCTCGGACGTCACGCATTTGCGTAATTCGCAGTAGATCACCCCTCCGTAGCGTTCGCATGCTGTTCGACAGATCTGGCACATCGATCCATGCGCCAGATGCGACGCGCTGATCAACAGTGTGACATAACCCGTCAGGCGCGCCCCAGCTGCCGGCGGGCGCGAACGAATTCCGGGCGCGCCAGCAGCGGATGGTTGGGCCAGTTGCCCTTCAATGAGAGCACGGAAAAGTACGCCGCATAGGGAGTGGGATCGCTGGCGGCGCGTTTGAGCCAGGCCAAAGCGCCGTGCCGGTCACCCACGCCGAGACAGGCAAATGCACGTGGCGCGGCGCCGACATAGCGACGCTGGGCAAGCGTTTGAAAATCACTGAACAGGCGTTGCGCGTCATCGCTGCAGCCAAGGCCGCCATAGGCACAAATCACCATTGAGAAATGCGCGAGGTTGAGGTCATCGGGGAGCAGTCGTTCGGCGATTCGCGCTTGTGCAACGCCGGCTTCGTGGTTGCCACTCAAATTCTCGAGGGACGCCAGCAACGCATGCACGATAGCCCGGGTGGGTGTCAGCTGGACCATCGAGCGGTACGCGATGAGCGCACGTTCGACGTCGCCTGTCTGCAGCTGAATCAGCGCCATATAGTGACGGGCCAGCGGTCCCAATGGGTCGACATCGACGGCGCGCTGCCCCAGCACCACGGCCTCGCGCGCGGCCCCGGCGACGGCGTGCAGGAAGCCGGCGGGACCCAGCACTTCGGGGTCGTTGGGACGCAGCGATAACGCGCGCGCGAAGCTGTGCAGTGCATCGTCCTCGCGCCAGTTGTACTGATGAATCAAGCCAACGATCGCCTGCGCCGCGCCGGAGTCGGGGTCAAGACGCTCGGCGCATCTCAAATCATCCAATGCCCGCGCTTCCTGCGCGGACTGCCGCTGGGCGACGCCCTCGTTTTCGCCGAGATCGAAACGCAGCAGATTGATGTTCAATCGCGCGCGCTGCACGTAGGCGGGGCGAAGCCAGGGTCGGTCGCGATGGCACGATCCAGGTGCACGCGCATGTGTTCGACGGCGGAGGGCGAAGACACATCCACGCCCCCCTGATGCGACAGCGCGATCGCTTGCAGATAGTGCGCGTAGGCCTCGGGGTGCACGCGGGCGGTGTCGGGCGCCACCTCCGGTGCACTCAGACGATCGCGCAATGCCGCGGCGATTCTCGCGGCGATATCCTGCTGGATCGCAAACGCATCCGCCAAATCGCGCTCATAGACCTCCGACCACAGATGCGCCTCGGTGGCTGCGTCGATCAGCTGGGCGACGATTCGCACCCGCCGGTCGTGATAGCGGACGCTGCCTTCCATTACGGTTTGAACGCCCAGCGCCGCGGCGATTTCGGAGACACGCTCGCGCGTGCCGGCAAAACCCTGCACAGAGGTGCGGGCGATCACGCGAAGCGACTCTGTTCGGGCCAGATGATGCAGCAGCTCGTCGTGGAATCCCGAGGCGAAGTACGCGTGCGCAGGATCCGGGCTCATATTCTCGAACGGCAGCACCGCTACGGATGGCGTAGCCGGATCCCACGTGGTTGCAGCGGGCAGTGCGGCGCGGGTGATCCGACTGACGGCGGGAATCAGGCGGTAACCGTGGCCGCGCAGCACTTCGACATACGTCGGCTGTCGCGCGTTGTCGTTGAGCGCGCGCCGCAGCAGCTTGATCTGCTGAGTGAGGTTTTCCGGCGTCACCACCCGCCGCGGTCCCCAGACGCGCCGTCCCAGCTCGTCGTGCGTGACGTAGTTGGGTGCTTCCTCCACGAGCACGCGCAGCAGCGCGAAGGTCAGCCGCCCGAGCGGGATAACGGTTTCACCGCGCAGCAGACGCGCCCGTCCCACGTCGAGGCTGAGATCGGCGAATCCGTACTGGGCGGAGCGGACGGGCACTTCTGGCACGTGGCTACAACTCTCGTTTATGAGGTGAGCCTAGATGATGAGAGGGCGTCCGTCTGCAAGGACGTTCACCCACATATCACGTGGTCTTCACTTGCACATCACACAACGCGCCAGCCGGCTCGCTAGGCTGGTGCTTCTTTATTCGTCGACTAGGAGTTGTCATGCGCGGCGTGTCCAGATTCTGCGGATTGTTGATGATTGCGTGGTGCGGCTGGCCGATCGCGGCCTATGCCGACGGCGAAGTGATCGCGGGCGGCCTGGTGGGTCCGGTCAAGGTGGAGCTTACGGCGCGTGGGAATTTGCTGGTCACTGAGACCGATACCGGTGTCAACGACGGGCGGCTCACGTTCGTCAATCGCTCCGGGGGCAGCCAATCGCTGCTCGAAGGGTTGCCCTCGGGTATTGCCGCACCGGGCGATGCATCGGGACCCACCGCGCTGATCATGCACGGCTGCTGCGTGGTGGACGTGGCCATCGGCGAGGGCGACACCTTGCGTTTCGGCACACCGCCGGCGCAGGTGCCCAATCCAGTGGGTCCGGTGTCGCCCCTCTTCAGTTCGGTAGTGCAGCTCGTATTCGACCATGCCGTGGATAGTTCCTCAGGTGGATTCGCTCTGGCATCGGCTGACCAGCAGGCACTGGCTGATGGAGAAGTGGTTCGTTTGGCCAACGCTGCGGGTCAAAGGGTATGGATGCGGCTGATCGCAGATCTCAAGGACTTTCGCGGGGATCCCATCACCAATGTGCGCGCTTCGAATCCGTTCGGCATGGCACCGGGGCGCGGCATTGGAAACCCGTTGGTGATTGCCGACGCTGGCGCCAACAGCGTCGTGCAGTTGCGATGGCTCGAGCCGCCCAGAACGGTGCTGCGCTTCGCTCCCGTAGCATCGGGTGGCTTTCCGCCGTTCTCTGACGCCGTGCCCACGGCCGTGCGTTACTTCGGTGGAAGCAAATATCTGGTCTCGCTGCTCGTCGGTGTGCCGTTTGCACCGGGCACTTCCAGCGTGCGGCTGGTGGATGTCGCCAGCCAAACCCAGACGGAGTTGATCACCGGATTGACGTCCGCGACCGATGTGCTTGCCGTGGGATCCGGCTTCTACGTGCTTGAGATCAGCGGCAACCTGGGCCAGGGCTTGCCAGGACAACTGCTGCATTTCACGAGCCCAACGGCTTTGCCGACAGTGGTTGCCAGCGATCTCATCGGTCCCACCGGCATGGCCTATGCGCGACGCCAGCAGGCCATCTACATCGCCGAGAACTTTGCCGGTCTGATCCGGCGCATTGATCTGTAGATCGACCGCGCCGCTTCAGCGCTCGGCCTGCTGGGGCACGGCGCGCCAGAGGAACAGCACCAGCATTCCAAGTCCGCAGATCGTCAGCAGGGCGTTGAGCAGGCCGCCGATGAACGGGAGGTTCACGAGGAGGATCACCAGCGCCAGTCCTGCGGCGAATGCCACCGCGAAATGTCGTGTACCACCCGACGCCTCGACGAGGCGCGTGCCAATGAACTGGGCCAGCACGACTTTCGCTAAGTAGAGCCCGGCGAGCCACAGCAGCAGGCTGACGAGCGCGACGGGTATGCCGATGATCGTGACGGCGACGATGATCGCGATGATCGGGGTGGCCACCAGCGCGAGCAGACCGATGGCGCTTGTCCTGAACACATCCGATGCCCCGGTAAGCGACACGCGTTGCAGAGCCGGTACCAGCACCAGCAGCACCACGCCTGTCACAAACGCGGCGGCGAATCGCAACAACTGAAGCAGGTAGTACTCGCCTGTCGCATACGGGCTTTTGTGCGCGGTTGGTTGATCGATGTCGGTGACGAGTTCGCCGCCGATCACCGCGCCCGGTGCGATCGAAATGTTGTCTGCGTCGGGTACATGTGCGCGCAGATCTGAACCAATACGCGCGGACGCGAGCAACGTGATCCCTTGTGCATAGGCGGTCAGCGCGCCGCCGACCGTGCTGCCTACTTCGACATGCTCGCCGAACGCGACTATGTCGCGTGCGACCGGGCCGGCGAAGGTCGCCCGCTCTGCGAATACGATGGCGTTCTGTTCGATCGTGGCCTGGGCGCCGGTGTTGACCATTTCGCCGAAGCCGTACAGGTTGCCGCCGATGCGCATGGGCGAGAGGTCAACCGTTTGCCCCACGGCGAGGACGCTGTGGGCAACGTCGCCGTCAATTGAAATGCTGGATGCGCCGGTGATCACCTGGCCGCCGATCCGGCCATGGATGATCACGCGACGCCCGAATGCGATGAGATCGCCTTCGACCGTGCCGTTGATCTCGACTGTTTCGCCAGCGGCGATGAGCGTATCCGCAATGGTCTCCTCAGCGGCGACGAGGATGTGACCGTCTTGATCGTGACGGATCTCAAGCGCGTGTGATGGCGAGGGCAGCACAACGAGGGCGCATACCAAACACACTAGCAGCGATTGTCCGACGCGACCTGCGCGCACACTAAGCGCGAGCCACACGATGAGACACAAGCTGACAGCGGCAGCAGCCGTTTCGACGATCGAATCCATGATGGCTCCTCCATGTTGGGCCAGAAAAATCGCGAGGCGGACGGTGATATCAATGCCACCGACCAGATCGAACGGGTTAAACCAGGTGAGCGGCGTCGGCAGGGATACGCCGAACAGCGTCCGTGCGGCGGCGATCAGCATGGCCGCGACGGCCGTCAGCGCCGCGCCGGCAATGACTGCTCGCCGCGAGACGGGTGGTGCGAATGGTGGTACGAAGTCCGGCGCTGCATCGTGCGCGAGTGCCACCGCCAGCATGCCCGCTTCGGCGTGCAGTGATGTGATGCGTGCCCGGCAGGCCGGACAGGTAGCGACGTGCAATTCGGTCGCTGCACATTCATCTCCCGTGAGCGCTCCGTCGGAATACAGCAGCAGTGTCAGCTCGGTGGGGCAGGTCATGGCGGTGACTCCTCCACGGTAGTTGTCAGGGCGTGGCGCAACAGTTGCCGGGCGCGCAACAGCAGCACACCGACGTGGCTGCGCGTGATGCCCAGTTCGGCAGCGATCTCGTCGTAGCTCAACTCGTTGTAATAGGCGAGCGTGATGGGGATGCGGTATTTGTCTGCCAAGGCCGCAATTGCGTTGCGCACTTCACCGCCGCGCTGGGCATCGATGAGCGTATCGAGCGCGGTCGGGGTATGGGTGTCGAGCGCGCTGATTTCCGAATCCGCGTCACCGAAGAGGCTGGGTTGCTTCGCGCGACGCCGGAGCAGATCGATGCAGTGGTTGCGGGCGATGCGCAACACCCACGCAGCAAACGACTGGCTGGTGTCGTAGCGGTCGAGCGATTGATAGGCACGCACAAAGACCTCCTGCGCAGCGTCCTCGGCGGATGCCGTGCGGCTGAGCAACCGCAGACACAGTCCGAACACGCTTCTGTAGTGGGTTCGATAAAGCGCTTCGAAGTCGATTCTCACGAAGAACCCCGCACGCGGCTTGTCGGCACCCAATCACACACTGTCATCAGGTACTACGATCCAGCGTGAGGAAAATTACAGCGACCGCGGTCGACCTACGTACGCGGCGTGAGGACCTTGGCGAGGGTCGCCAGTTTTCGGGCGTATCCTTCTGGAAAAATGCGGGCCACCCAGGCGAGCAGCGCGGCATCTCTGCCCACCAGAACGCGACCACGATTGCGTTCCACGCCGCGCAGGATCTGTAAGGCTGCATCGTGGGGCGTGAGCGCTGCAATCTGCTCGAACGTCTGGGTCATCTCTTGCTTTGTGGGTGCTTCGTTGTCCGATGCGTAGTACCGCGACGTTTTGACGATATTGGTTTTCACGCCACCGGGCTGGACGCAGCTGACGCCGATCCGGGTGTCGGCCAGTTCCTGGCGCAACGCTTCGGTGAAGCCGCGCACCGCAAACTTCGATGCGTTGTAGGCACTCTGGCTTGCAAATGCGACCACTCCGAAGATGCTCGACGTGTTGATGATATGTGCCTCATCGACCTGCTTCAGATAGGGCAGGAAGGCCTTGGTACCGTAGACCACGCCCCAGAAGTTGAT
>JAQBCT010000274.1:0-2818 GCA_032124855.1 Gammaproteobacteria bacterium | reverse complement strand
GCTTTGCCCGCGAGCGCAGGCCCCAGATGCATTGGATCGGTGATGATGCCCACCGCGCCGCCGCCTTCAACGTACTCAATTACCGCGCGGATTTTTGGACCCATGCTGCCCTTGTCGAACAGATCCTGCTCGTAAAGCCGTTTCGCTTCGGCTAACGTAAGCCGGTCGAGCCAGCGCTGCGCCGGTTTTCCGAAGTCGAGCGCGACACGTTCGACTCCCGTAGCGATGATCAGGCGATCCGCGCCGATTTCGCGCGCCAGCAGGCTGGAGACGAAGTCCTTGTCGATCACTGCCTCGATTCCGCGAATGTTGCCCTGCTCATCCTCGATTACCGGAATTCCACCGCCACCGCAGGCGATCACGACATAGTCCGCATTGACCAGATGCGAAATAACATCGAGATCGACAATCGCTTTCGGTCGCGGCGATGGCACCACCCGTCGCCAGCCACGGCCGGGATCTTCTTTCACTTGCCAACCGAGGTCTGTGGCACGCATGTGTGCGGTGGCTTCATCCATTGGCGAACCGATCGGCTTGGTGGGATCCTTGAACGCCGGGTCTGCACTGTCAACCTGCACCTGCGTGACCACCGCTACTGCCTCGCGCCTGAGTCCCCGGCGGCGAAATTCGTTGCGCAACGCCTTGACGAACATATAGCCGAGAGCGCCCTGTAAATCCGCGCCGGCATAGTCCATCGGCACCGGGGTCACTTCGTGCAAAGCCAGTTCCGAGCGGCGCAGAATAAACCCCATCTGCGGGCCGCTGCCGTGCGTAAACACGACCCGCCAGCCGGCCTCAATCATGTCCACTACGTAGCGCACCGTCTCTCGAGCGGTGTCGTACTGGTCGTCGATGCTGCGGTGCTGCTCATCCCGAATGAGCGCGTTACCACCGACCGCAACCACTGCGAGTTTGGTATGGCTGATCATACGGCCTCCCTTTCGGATGTAAATAGCGCGGCGATCTGCAGTTGCGCTTGCCCGGATTACCGTTGATTGAGTTGCAAGTCGAGTGCGATCAGCGCCTGCACGAAGCAGTCGAGCGGCGCATGCGTAAGTCCTGCTCCAATCTGCCCGATGCCGGCTTCGCGGTGCGCGATTCCGGTGTTGATGACCGGTTCGATACCGGTGTCAACGACTTTTCGAATATCAATTCCACAGGGTGATCCACGGAAATTCAGTGCAGGCAATTGGAATGTGTCTGACTCGCCGAGCGTGATATGCCGCATGCGCCGTGAGTTCGCGGTCGCGTCGTCCGGTGTGCCGCCGACAAATTTGACGATGGCGGGCGCGGCGGCCATTGAAAAGCCGCCGAAGCCAGCGGTTTCAGTGATCGAGCTGTCACCAAGGTCGCGCGCGGCGTCAGTCGCGCTGTAGCCGGCAAAATACAAGCCGTCGATCTCGCCGGCAGGCGTCGTAAACCAGCGTTCCCCGAGCCCGCTGACGCGAATGCCGAACTCGACGCCATTGCGCGACATTGCGGTCACCATGCTCGATCCCGCGACACCATGCGCCGCGTCCAGCATCAGCTTGCATGCAGCCATGGAGATGTTGAGAAAGAAGTGCTCATTGCCGGCGATGAAGTCGAAAATCTGAGCAAGATCGTCCGCCGGCAGGCCCACACGCACGAGCGCGGAAGCCAGTCGCCGCAACAGCAGCCCGCTTGCGGCGGCATTGCGGTTATGCACCTCGTCACCCATGATCAGCGCCTGCGCAATCAACGGTTTGAGTTCGATGCCGCCCAGCGTTTCGAGCGCCGCACCCATGGCAGGCGCAAGTGTGGTCTCGATCCACTTGAGGCGCGCGAGCACATCGTCTCCGTAAGCGCCGAACCGAAGCGCCTTGCCCAGTCCCTCGTTGAAGTTACTGAATGCGTAAGCACCGGTGGCCGGATTCTCCACGACCCACAGTGGCATTGACGGGCTGATAATTCCCGCCATTGGGCCGACCGCTGCATGAGGATGACACGGCTCGTAACTAATTTTTCTGCTGGCAGCGAGATTGCCCGCTGCATTTGCGTCACTTGCCCAGCCTTCGTACAGGATTGCACCCACAATCGCGCCTTGCATCGGCCCACACATGCGAGCCCACTCGACCGGTGGCCCGGCGTGCAATATGGTGCGTTCGCCCATTTCCGGCAACGCCGTTCGCGCAGTGCCAACAGTACGCAAGCGTGGCGATGTGGCAAGGAACGCAGAAAAAGCGGCATCGTTGGCCTGCTCGATTGCCGGATGATTCGTCAACCGTGCCAGCGCCATTCCGGCCTCACGGTCACCAAGCGCTGGCGGTATCCACTCAAGTTGCGTAGCGGTTCCGCCGGCGTCTACGACCGTCTCGGCGAACTGCGCCAGCCCGACGTTGATCACCCCAAGACTTTGATTAACCAGATTGGTCATGAGCAGAAACGATTGATGCGGCAGTGCGCGCCGCCTGCGCGTTACTTTTCGTCAATATGACACCGGCCTCCTGCAACGCGTTGGTCTGTCTCGCCAGGCCTTGTGGATCGCGCTCGGTACCGCAGATGAATCCGACGAACGCAATCTGCCGTCCGTCTCGTTCGGCTATCTCACGTGCTTCGGTTATTGCCGGCAACATTTCTGTCGCCGGATCCGGATTCGCGCCGTATCCGAGAACCACATCGAGCAGAATCAGCGCCACTTCAGAATTGGCAGCTTCCTGCAACATACGTTCGTTGCGCAAACGATGATCAATCATCGGGTGTGGCCGGCCGCGAGTAAATTCATCACCGCCCAGATCAAGCAGTGTATGGCCACGACTTTGCCACACATTTTCGAGCGCGGCAGCGCGGCCAACCGGTG
>JAQBCT010000273.1:0-7256 GCA_032124855.1 Gammaproteobacteria bacterium | reverse complement strand
CCCCAGCGGTGCAGCGATGCCGCATCCGTGAGAAACGCCAGGTTGTATTTATTGGCGTACAACGCGTGTGCGCGCGGATGCGGTGTGATCACGGCCGCGTCCGTGTCGTAGGCCCGACGCAGCACGGCATGCGCCGGCGCTTCGAAATAGAAATCGGTGAGGCGGTTGTACACCAGATCGATGCGTTCGACGCCGTGCCACAATGCGCCGCCACGCAGCGCCAGCTCGTTGGGATCGGTGATCACGCAGGCGATGCCGCGCGCCTCGAACAGCTGCGCGAACAGCGCAAACTCGGGATACAGATATTGATCGGTGGGATGGGTATCCACGATCGCGATTCGCGCGAGTGGCCGTGCGCCGCGCGCCGTGACCCATTCGGAGGCGAACATATCGATCAGGCGGTTCTCGAGCACAGCAAAGTCAGACGGTCCCGACATCAGCTCGGCCACTTCCGTGCAGCAGGCGCGCTGCGCGCGGCCGAGCACCACATTCAGCAAGGCGCCGCCGGCGTTGGTGTTGATCTCTATGAGCTTTGGTCCATCCACCGTGAGGTGAAAGTCATACCCCAGCAGCACCCCGCGCGCTGATTGGGGCTGGCGTGCGATGTCCGGCACGCTACGCAGCGCGGCCTCGATATAGTTTTGGTTACGCGCCAGCGTTTCAATGGCAGCAATTGCGCGCTGCATCTGTGCCACATGTTCGCGAGCCACGAATACCGGCAGCGCGGAGAACAGATGCGGATGCGATTCGATGACGGGACGCGCGAGACCGCGCTTGTCCAGATCCGCCTGCAGGGTGCTGCGCAGGGTATCGAGGTCCGTGCCGATGCAGAAGCACTCCTGGTTCAAGCGGGTGGCCATGTCGTGTTCTGACTGTTGCATCACCATCGTGCGGTTCGCTGTAAGTTGCGCGACAGTGTAGCGCGTCGACGCGCGTGCGGCTGCGAATGACGGCACGACGCGCTATTCTCGTGCGCCCATCTGAAGACGAATCCGCTATGCCATTCGATGTCGCCGCACGCGTCGAGGACAGTTCGACGCTGCCACCCGCCCTGTACACGGATCCGGCCAACTTCGTGCGCGAGCGCGACGCAATCTTCCGGCGCGGCTGGATTGCCGTGGCGCGCAGCGCAGCGCTGGCTGCGCCGAGCAGCTATCTGACGTCCGATCTGGCCGGTGATCCCATC
This sequence comes from Gammaproteobacteria bacterium, assembly GCA_032124855.1. GTDB lineage: Bacteria > Pseudomonadota > Gammaproteobacteria > Pseudomonadales > Azotimanducaceae > DATJGR01. The sequence goes on along the minus strand of JAQBCT010000273.1, from coordinate 6,070 downwards.
ATGGTCACGCGTGATGAGGCGGGCGTGTTGCATGGCCTTGCCAACGTCTGTTTGCACCGCTCATGTCCCATCGCCTGGGGTGCGGGACACGCGGCGCACGGCACGCTCACCTGTCCCTATCACCGCTGGACTTATGGCCTGGACGGCCGCGTCAAAGGCGCGCCGCTGATGGACCGTGCCGAACATTTCGACAAAGGCGCGCTGCGTCTGCCGACATTGCGCGTGGAGGAATGGCTGGGCTGGGTATTCGTCAATCAGGATCGCCACGCGGCCCCGCTGGCTCCGCAACTCGCGGCGCTGCACGCGCTGCTGGCTCCGTTTCGGGTGGAGGAAATGCGGGTATTCAAGACGCTGAGCTTCGAGTCGCGCTGGAACTGGAAGGTGATGGTCGAGAACTTCATGGAGTCGTACCACCACATGGGCGCCCACCCGCAGACGCTCAACGCCGGCTATCCCGCGGCCGGCACCCATTGGGTGGATCTGCCCGGTGCATTTTCGTTGCTGGAGAATCCGCCGAAGGATGCATCCGGCAATCCATTCTGGGTGATGTGTATGTTCCCCAGTACGCTATTTGCGCTGACACGGGGTGAAACCCCGACGGGCTTCTGGTACCAGATGGACATGCACAGCCACGATCATTTCACGCTGGACATTCATCTGATGGCGCACGCGCCACTGGCGGATGATCCGGCATTTGTGCGGATGTCCACCGAGATCACGGCCGCGATCCATCAGGAAGATATCCCGATGTGTGAGGGCGTGTGGAGAGGGCTCAACAGCCGCTACGCGCAGGTGGGCCGCCTCTCGCACCTCGAGGCGGCCAATTGGAAATTTCATCAGTATCTGCGCGAGCGTCTCGCCGGTTGAGGAACGCTACTGAACGACCTGCACGTAGTCGGTGTTGGTGATGTTCACTGTGATGTTCTTGGCCGGGGCATTCAGCGTGATCTTTGCGACGTAGGAAATGCCGCTCTGCAGGACACCCCACGTGGCTGACAGGGTCACCACGTCGTCGGGCGTGTCGAGGTAGCTGGATATGTTGGCATCCTGCAGCCGGTTGTCGGTGAGATCGACGTCGAGGCTCAGGCTGTCACCCACCTTGTTATAGTTGGCGAACGTCAGGCGGATGCCCTGGTTCGGCTGCGGCTGAATCGACAGATTGCCGGTCTGGCTCGCCTCCTGGAGTTTGGCCGGAACAGGCGGCACGTAGGAATGCATCAGCGTGGCGGCGGATTGCATATAGGCCTCCATCTTGGCTTTCTCGTCAGCCATGATTTTCCCGCGCAGCCCGCGCGCCGTCTTTTGAGGCGTGACGGATAGCGGCATCTTCTGCACCGTGCCGTCCGGGCCGTAGTAGCAGCGCTTCACGGACTGGGATTTTTCTTCGCCTTTGACCAGCACGCTGGTCGTCTCGATCCATTGATACTGGTGCAGCGCCTGGGTGCTGGCACCGAGCAGTGCCTTGATTGCGAAGATGCGTTCCTGTGGTGTTTGCTGGGCAAGGGCGGCGTTGGTCAGCAGTGCGGCAAGGATTCCCAGCACTAGGGTGAGCGAACGTAATTTCATTGATTCGGGTTCCTGTGTGATTGCGGTGCCGTTGGTTCGCGCGCGGCATTGCGTATGATGTCGCGCGGGAAGGGGATTTTCGGTTACAGCGCGGTCCGCTGTCGAGGGGAAAACACGATGAAACGAATCGTCGGCGCATTGATCCTGCTGACGTGCTGCGCGACCAGCGTAGAAGCCGCTGATGCCAGTCTCGATGCACCTGTGAGCGCAGCGGCAGGCAGCAGGATACAGGTGAAGTGGATCGCCGCTGGGGCGGCGCAGGACTTCATCAGCGTGGATGCGCCAGACGCACCCGCATCCAGCTATGGCAGTTACGCCTACCCCAGCACCGGCAACCCGGTCACGTTGGTGGTGCCCGATGCGCCGGGCGCATACAGCATTCGCTATCACAGCGGTGGCGCCGGCTATCCGGTGCTAGCCACCACGCCGCTGCAGGTCACCGCCGTGACAGCGACATTGCAGTCCTCGCCAACAGTTGCAGCAGGGGGCGAACTGAGCGTCGTCTGGACGGGCCCGAACAACACCGGCGATTTCATCTCGATCGATGGCGCGACCGCCGACGAGCGCAGCTACGGCAGTTATGCCTACGCGGCCAAGGGCAGCCCGCTTTCGATCCATGCCCCGGATGTTCCCGGCGATTACGCCGTGCGATACCACACCGCGACTAATCACGTCCTGGCGGCGGTGCCGGTGACGGTGACCGACGTCACAGCGTCTGTGTCGGTAGCAGGCAGCGTGGCGGCCGGCGCCGATGTGTCCGTCACGTGGTCCGGGCCCGGCCGCGCGGGCGACTACATCAGCATCGATGCGCCCGGCGCGGCAGATGCCAACTACGGTCCTTACGTCTATCCGGCGAACGCGCACGCCAGCGTGGTCGTGATCCGCGCGCCGGACGTGGCGGGGGACTATGAGGTGCGCTATCACCTCGCCGGCAGTAATCGCGTCATTGCATCCATCCCGCTGCAAGTGGGCGGCGTGGGCGCGACGCTCGATGCGCTTGCCCAGGTGCCGGCGGGCAGCCGCTTCGATGTCGCCTGGACCGGCCCCAACCAGACCGCGGATTTCATCAGCATCGATGCGCTGGATGCGCCACCGCGCACCTATGGCGCCTATGCCTATCCCGGCAAAGCCAACCCCGTCTCGATTCGGGCGCCGGATGAAGCGGACGACTATCAGCTGCGGTATCACATGGGGCAGAGCTATGCCGTCATCGGCACGCGTGCGATCACGGTGGTGCCGGCGAACGCGACGCTTGCGGCACCCGCGCAGGTGGTGGCAGGCAGCATTTTCGATGTCACCTGGACCGGCCCCGACAACGAGGGTGATTTCATCACGGTGGTGGAACCGACAGCCGCGGCGCGGCAATACGGTGCGAGCAATGGCTATACACGCCGCGGCAATCCGGCGCGGCTCGAAGCGCCTGCCACGCCGGGCGACTATCAGCTGCGCTATCTCACGGGACAGACTTACACCGCGCTTGCGACTGCACCGCTTGCAGTCACGCCGGGCACCACGCCGGGGCACCTGCGCGTGGTGAGCGATGCGGCGCAAAGCGCAGGCTCGTTCGGTGCAGTCGAATTTCTGCTGGATGCCTCTGGCAGCATGTTGCAGCGCATCGGTGAGCAGCGGCGCATCGAACTGGCGAAGACGGCGCTGATCGATCTCGCCAGTCACGTGCTGCCCGCCGATACCCCGTTTGCCCTACGCGTATTCGGCAATCGGGAAGCCGATTCGTGTCGCACCGATCTGGAGATTCCGCGTGGACCTCTCGACGTGGCCGCTGCGGTGGCGCGCATTAAATCCATCAACGCGATGAATCTTGCCAAGACACCCATCGGTGCTTCGTTGTTGAAGGTTGCCGATGACCTGGCCGGCGTTGAGGGTCCGACCGTGGTCGTACTGGTCACCGATGGTGAAGAAACCTGCGAGGGAGATCCGCGCACCGCCATCGTTGCCTTGCGAAAGGCGGGATTCGATGTGCGCGTGAACATCGTTGGCTTTGCCATCGACGAAGTGACGCTGAAGGATACTTTCGAGGAATGGGCACGATTGGGCGGCGGTGGCTTTTACGACGCGCAGAACGGCGATCAATTGCAGCGCGCCATGCGCGCCACGCTGTTGCCAACCTATGAAGTGCTGGCGGAAGACGTTGTGATCGCCACGGGTGCAGTCAACGGCGAAGTGGTCGATGTACTCCCCGGCACGTATCAGGTGCGACTGCGCGGCGCGCAACCCCGCGATCTGGGCAGCATTCAGATCGCCTCTGGCGCAGCGACGGAACTGCACGTTGACTAGGCAAGCGCTGCATCTGGGGCTCACTCCGTGGCTTGCGCCGATTGGCCGGCGCGCTGATGAACTGTCGCGCCAGGCCGAACTGGCCGAGGCGTGGGGATACGAATCGTTCTGGCTGCCTGAAAACCATTTCGGCGAAGGGGCGATTCCCGAACCGTTGATGTTGCTATCGGCAGTGGCGAGCGCCACCACTCGAATTAAACTGGGCACCACATCGTATCTGCTGCCATTGCGTCATCCCCTGCAGGCCGCCGAACAGGTGGCTGTGCTCGATCAGCTGTCGAGCGGGCGCGTCATTCTGGGCGTGGGGCGCGGCTACATGCCTGCCCTGTTCGATGCATTCAACGTGGTACGCGCGGAGAAGCGCGAGATTTTTGCAGAGAGTCTTGCCGCGATGCGTGCTGCGTGGTGCGGCACCGCGCTGTCGGAAGATCCCAACATTTCTCTTTGGCCGCGTCCGGTGCAGCAGCCGCATCCACCCATCTGGGTTGCTGCGTTCGGCCCTAAGGCGCTGCAGCAGGCGGGGACGCTGGGCATGCCGTATCTGGCATCACCCATGGAATCAATCGCGACGCTCGCCGCCAATTACGCACGCCACGCGCAGGCGTGTCGCGCGGCCGACATGTTGGTGCCCGATATCGTGCCGATCATGCGCACGCTGTTTATCAGCGACGACACAGCGATGCTGGATGATGTGCGAACGCGCCTCAGCGAGCAGGTGGCGACGATGCGGGCGCAGGCGAGCGGGGTGATGCGCGACCGCCTGCCGGCGTCGGTTGATGAGTGGGGTCTCATCGGCACGCCGGCGCAGGTGCGCGACGGGATTGCGCGCTACCGGGATGAACTGGGCATGACGCATCTGATCGCAACACGACTGCGCATAGGCCAAGTCGCGCCGGATGCGCTGGTGCGGTCCCTGCGCTGCCTGGCCGAACTCGATACGAATTGAAATCAACTACATGGGAAGTGCGTAAATGACTCTGCGAATTTTGTGGCCCGCGATGCGCTGGCCCGACGACCGGCGCATCGAAAGCGATGCGGTGGGCGCTGGTGCACGCGCCGAATTCGTCGATCGCTATGACGTGGTAACCGACGATCAGTGGGCGTCATGCGACGCCGTCGTATCGGTGCAGGATGTTCCGCATGAGTACCGCGCGCGGCTGAAGCGTTGCCGAATTTTCGTTACGCCGAAGGTGGGTTTCGACAATCTCGATCTCAAGGCGTGGGGTGAACTGGGCATTCCGGTATGCAACGTGCCCGACTACGGCACCATGGAAGTGGCCGATCACGCCATGGCGCTGATGCTGACGCTGATGAAGGGCATCGAATTTCACACGGTGCAGTTGCGCGCCGACCCTCGCGGCAACTGGCGTCCGGCGTTGAACCCCTACGGACGCCGCCTGTCCGCGTGTACATTCGGCGTCGTCGGAATCGGGCGCATCGGCACTGCCGCGGCGCTGCGCGCCAAGGCATTCGGCATGGACGTGGTGTTCTACGATCCCTACGTCGGCAACGGTGTGGATCTGGCGCTGGGCGTGCGACGGGTGCATTCACTGGAAGAACTGATGCGACAGTGCGACGTCGTTAGCATCCATGCGCCGCTGTCGGATGGCACACGCAAACTGATCAACGCACAAGTGCTCGCCGCGTGCAAAGAAGGCCTGATCCTCATTAACACGGCGCGAGGCGAAATCATCGATCTCGATGCGCTGTTCGAGGCCATGCGCGCCAACCGGGTACGCGCCGCAGGATTGGATGTATTGCCCCAGGAGCCGGCGAATCCGGCGCATCCGCTGATCGCGGCTTTCGCGGCGCACGAGGACTGGATTGCACACCGCCTGGTGCTGACGCCCCATTCAGCGTTCTTCACGCCGGAGAGCGTATTCGACATGCGGGCCAAGAGCGCCGAAGTGGCGGCGACCTATCTGCGTGAGGGAAGGCTGCAGAACTGCGTCAACAGGGCATTCCTGGTGGGCTTTGTGGGAGGGGCTTAAGCCCCTCCCACAGATTAGAAGTAGGAGCGGCTTCAGCCGCGATCCTTGCCTGAGTGGGCTGCCACAAGGATCGGGGCTGAAGCCCCTCCTACGGAAGCCACCCCACAGGCTAGAAGTGAAGACTGCTTGTGGGAGCGGCTTCAGCCGCGATCTTTGATTGAGTAGCCTGCCACAAAGATCGGGGCTGAAGCCCCTCCCACAAAGATCTGGAGTGAAGG
>JAQBCT010000272.1:0-5009 GCA_032124855.1 Gammaproteobacteria bacterium | reverse complement strand
TGCGGGCTTTCTTGCGCGTGCCATGCTGAACCGGCAGGCGGCGGTGTTCAGTGTGGAGATGGACAGCGAAGGGCCGATCGTGGAACGGCTGCGCGAGCAGATTCGTGCGGCCCGCTCCGCTGGATATTTCGTGCCGTTTTATTACTCCATCCCCGATGGGCACAACCCGGCTGGCTTTTCCTTTTCCGATGCGCGGCGTCGGGCCGTGGTGGCGGTCGCGGAGGAAGAGGGCATCCTGATCCTGGAGGATGCGCCGTACATCTATATCAGCTATGCAGACGCTGCTGCGCGCGCGCGGCCGTTCATCACCCTGGCGCCAGAACGCACGATTCACCTCTTTACCGGTTCGAAGATCGGCCTGCCGGGGCCGCGCGTTGGCTTCATCTATTCGGCGGCCACGCTCGACATCGAAGGCGCGCGCGGGGTGCCGGTCACCGATTTGCTGCTGACGGAAGCGAGCGGCGACATTCTGTTTCAGAATCCCGAGGCGTTGCGCGGCTTCGAAGCGTTGTTGCATGACGATGCGATGCAGCTGCGCCGCACGCTGTGGGATGTGGCCGAGAGCAAGCTCGCCATTTATCGCGAGAATCGCGCCATCGTGCTCGACGGACTCGAGCGGGGCCTGGGCGATCATCCGCAGCTGTTCCGCTGGACGCATCCGGAGGCGGGGTTCTTTTCGGTATTCACCTTTCTGAGCCCGAAAGTGCGCACCGATCCAGCATTCATCACACGTCTGGTGTCGGAGTACGGCGTGGTGGCCATTCCCATGCAGGATTTCTATCCAATCGATGCGCGGCAACGCAATCCGGGTGCGGGCCTTGATCAACTGCGCCTGTCGTTCTGTTTCAGCGAGAGCGTGGGGGCGCAGCGCGTCGCCGATCTGCGCGAAGCGGTGACCGCGTTCTGTCGTGCCGCGCGCATCGAGTCGGGCCTGGCCGAGGCGTGATGGACGCCGTTCTGGTGGTCACCACCGGCGGCACTATCGACAAGGTGTATTTCGACGCCAGGAGCGAATTCGAAGTGGGCCGCTCGCTGGTGGGCGAACTGTTGCGTGAAGCGCACGTGCACGCGGCATACGAAATCGTGGAGGCGCTGCGCAAGGACAGTCTCGACCTGACCGACGCGGATCGCGCTGCCATTCGCACCGCCGTTGCCGATGCGCCAAACAATCGCGTCGTCGTGACCCACGGTACCGACACCATGACCGAAACCGCCGAGGCGCTGCGCGACCTATCCGGCAAAACCATCGTGCTGACCGGCGCACTGGCGCCCGCGCGTTTCGCCAACACCGATGCCGCATTCAACATCGGCATGGCCTTCGCCGCCGCCCAGACCCTGCCGCCGGGCGTGTACATCGCCATGAACGGCCAGGTATTCGATGCGGCCAAGGTCCGCAAAGACCGCGCGACCAATCGCTTCGTCGCCACCTGAGACCGCAATTTGGCATACAAGGATCGGGGCTGAAGCCCCTCCTACGACTGCGTTGTGGGAGGGGCTTTAGCCCCGATCCTGCTAGACTCCGGGCATCCAGCCGGGAGCACCGCGTCATGAGCTACGACCTCGTCATCAAGAATGGCACTGTGATCGATGGCTCGGGCGGGCCGCGCTATCGCGCCGACGTGGGCATCGCCGACGGTGTGATAACCGCGATCGGGCGCGTGGATGGCAAGGCGCGCCAGACGTTGAATGCCGACGGTCATGTGGTGACACCGGGCTTCGTCGACGGCCACACGCATATGGATGCGCAGGTGTTCTGGGATCCCATCGGGTCGTGTTCGTGTTACCACGGTGTCACCACCGCCGTGATGGGTAATTGCGGATTCACGCTGGCGCCATGCAAATCCGAAGATGCCGATCTGGTGTTCCGCAATCTCGAGCGCGCCGAAGATATCTCGCGCGCGGCGATGCTGGCCGGGATCAAGTGGAGCTGGGAGTCGTTCCCTCAATTCCTCGACACCGTCGATGCACTACCCAAGGGCATCAACTACGCGGGCTATATGGGCCACTCGGCACTGCGTACCTACGTGATGGGCGAGCGCGCGTTCACCGACACCGCCGATGAAGCGGATCTCAAGCGCATGTGTGCGCTCGTGCAGGATGCGCTGAAGGCCGGCGCCATCGGCTTCTCTACGTCGCGCACGCACAACCACATCACCGCAGATGAGCGCCCCGTGGCCAGCCGCCTTGCGGACTGGCGCGAAGTGCGCGCCATCGTCAACGCCATGGGTGAACTCAACGCGGGCATCTTCGAAATTGCAGGTGAAACCCCGGGACGCGATCCGGCGCGCCAGCGCGAGTACTACGATCGCCTGAAGAACCTGGCGGTCGAGTCGGGCGTACCGATCACCTTCGGCATGTTCGCCACGCGGGTCGCGCCAGGCTTCTGGAAACCGTATTTCGATCTCGCGGAGGAAACCGCACTGGCCGGTGGCCGCATGGCGGTGCAGGCACATTCGCGCGCCTTGAATGTATTGTTGTCGTTCGAAAGCTATACGCCGTTCGATAAATGGGATGTGTGGCGTGACATTCGCGCACTTCCGCTGGACGAACAGAAAGCCAAGCTGCGCGACCCGGCCGTCAAGCGTGCGCTCGTCGACGTGGCCAGCGCGCCGTACACCGGTCCGCGCATCGTCGGTGCCGAGGCGCGGCCCCCGGACTGGGATTGGGTATTTCTGATGGACAGCATGTCGTCCAACCAGCGTCGCATGTCGGATGTGGCGCGCGAGCGTGGTGTGCATCCGGCCGAGGCGATGATCGACCTGGCGCTGGAGCACGACTTCAAGGTGTTCTTCCGCCAACCCATTGCCAACGAAGATCAGGATGCGGTGCTCGCAATGATGAAGCATCGCCGCTCAGTGGTGACGTTCTCCGATTCCGGCGCGCATGTCTCCCAGATCATGGACAGTTCTCTGCAGACCCATTTGCTGTCCTATTGGGTGCGCGAGAAGCAGGCATTCACGCTGGAAGAAGCGGTGCGGTTGATCACCTACGACACGGCAACGCAATGGGGCATGCACGACCGCGGCCTGCTGCGCGTGGGCATGGCCGGCGACGTGGCTGTATTCGATGCCGATACCGTGGCGGCGCGCATGCCCGAGGTGGTGCACGACCTGCCGGGTGGGTCGAAGCGCTTAAAGCAGACAGCCGACGGCATGCTCGCAACCATTGTGGGTGGGCAGGTGCTGCTGTCGAACAACGAACACACCGGCGCATTGCCAGGACGGCTCATCCGCGGGCCGCTGGCCAAAGGGAGGTAGCGCGATGCTGCACGATCTCGTGATCCGCGGCGGCAATGTCATCGACGGCACGGGCGCGCCGGCGCGACACGCCGATGTTGCGATTGATGCCGGACGCATCACGCAGGTAGGCCATGTCGACGGTCGTGGCCGCCGCGAATTCGCGGCCGACGGCGCCATCGTCACGCCGGGATTCGTCGACATTCATACCCACTACGACGGCCAGGCGACGTGGTCGTCGCGCATGTCGCCGTCGAATCATCATGGTGTCACCACAGTGGTGATGGGCAATTGCGGCGTTGGTTTTGCACCGGTGAGACCGTCCGATCACGACCTGCTGATCGAGTTGATGGAGGGTGTGGAGGACATTCCCGGCGCGGCGCTGCATGAAGGATTGTCGTGGGACTGGGAGACATTTCCGCAATACCTCGATTATCTCGGCCGACGGCAGTTCGATATGGATATCGCGGCACAACTGCCGCATGCGGCGCTGCGCGTTTATGTGATGGGTGAGCGCGGTGCCAATCGCGAACCGGCCACAGCTGATGATATTGCGCAGATGCGGTGCATCGCCGCCGAGGCGGCAGCGGCAGGGGCGTTGGGTTTTTCCACGTCGCGCACGCTCAATCATCGCAGCAGCACCGGCGCCCCCACCCCGTCATTGACGGCGGAGGCGGCGGAACTGGTCGGCATCTCCATGGGTTTGAAGGACGCCGGCCGCGGCGTGCTGGAGCTGATTTCCGATTTCGGTGATCTGGCAGCCGAATTTGCCATCGTGGAGCAGATGGCCGCCGCCAGCGGTCGCCCCATCTCAATCTCGTTGGCGCAGGGTCTCTCGCCCAACGGCTGGCGCAAGATTCTGACACGCATTCAGGGCGCCGCGGCGCGCGGATTGACCATGCGGGGTCAGGTGGCACCTCGCCCCATCGGCATCGTGCTCGGTCTGTCCACTACGCTGAATCCGCTGTTGATGCGCCCGAGTTATATGGCAATCGCAAAGCTCCCGCTGGCCGAACGCGTACAGAAGCTGCGTGACCCGGCGCTGAAGGCGACGATCCTGGCCGAAACCCCCGCGCCGGCCTTCGAGCGCATGAAGCGCCTGGTGGCAGACTTCGATCGCATCTGGCTGCTGAACGATCCGCCGGACTACGAGCCGGCGCCTGAGGATTCAGTGGCGGCACGCGCGCAACGCGCCGGCCGCGCGCCGCTGGATTTCGTATATGACACGTTGCTCGAAGCAGACGGCCGCCAGTTGCTGTTCACACCGTTTGCCAATTACGCAGACTTCAATCTCGACTGTTGCCGCGACATGATCCTGTCTGACGACTGCGTGATGGGGCTTGGCGATGGCGGTGCCCATGTCGGCACGATCTGCGATGCGAGTTTCCCCACCTATCTGCTCGCCCACTGGGGCCGCGACCGCACCCGCGGTGAGCGCATCGATCTGCCGACATTGGTGAAGCGGCAAACCCGCGACACGGCGCGCGCCGTCGACCTGTTGGATCGCGGGGTCATCGCACCCGGGATGAAGGCGGATGTGAACATCATCGACTTCGACAATCTGCGCGTACGCGTGCCGTCGATGGTGAAGGACCTGCCGGCCGGCGGATCGCGCCTCGAACAGTGTGCCGATGGTTATCTCGCGACGCTCGTCAGCGGCGAGGTGACGTACCAGAACGGTGCTCCAACCGATGCGTTGCCGGGACGCCTGATCCGTTAGCAACTTTGTGGGAGGGGCTTCAGCCCCGATCCTTGTTGCAGGCTCCTCGAACA
>JAQBCT010000271.1:0-4379 GCA_032124855.1 Gammaproteobacteria bacterium | reverse complement strand
GCGATGCCAAGCTCACGCAGATGATCCGGCGGTCCTACGCCGGAGCGCAGCAGGATGGCCGGGCTGTGCACCGCACCCGCCGCCAGAATCACCTCATTGGCGTAGACATCGCGTGTGCGACTGGCGGACACGCAGCGCACCCCGATTGCACGCGCACCATCGAATAGCACGCATTCCACGTCCGTCTCACAGGAAATGGCGAGGTTGTTGCGGCCGCGATGGGGTTCGAGGTATGCATCGTTCGTGGTGACACGCTGCGCGTCGCGAGAGTTGATTGCGTACGGTGAGACGCCAAGCGCACCGGGGGCATTGTGGTCGGGTGCCCACCCATAGCCGAGATCGACACCGGCTTCGCCGAGCGCGAGATCCACGCAACCCCACTGCGTCAGCGGCGCGCGGTAGATCGGAATAGGACCCGCATCGCCGTGGTACGGCGCGGCGCCGTAGCGCAGATCCGTTTCCAGTTGATTGAAGAACGGCAGCACATCGGCAAATCCCCAACCCGCACACCCGGCCGCGGCCCACCGATTGAAATCCTCCGGCACGCCGCGAATCGCGATCTGACCATTGATGGTGGAACTGCCGCCGAGACCGCGGCCGCGCCAGTACAGGCGCGGTGTCTGATCCTTCGTGCGACGCGCGGTGAGGGTGTCCCAGCGAAATGCGCTGAACTGCGGATCGTTGATGATGCGCGATGGATTGGCGCTGCGCAGGGCGGCGGGTGCGTCGCTGCTGCGCCAGTCAGGCCCGGCTTCGATCAGCGCAACCTGGCGGTTCGCGCGCGCGGAGAGTCGAGCAGCCAGTGTGGCGCCCGCCGAGCCGGCGCCGACGATTGCATAGTCGTATTGCATCGGCTCGGCGCGGGAGTGCGGGACTACACCTTCGGCGCGTGATGCGCCGGCATCGCTGTCTGGCCATTGGAGGCCTCGGTCATGGCTTTCGCGGCGCGCTCGTTCTGCATGATTTTGGATACTACGGCAGCGCCGGCGCGATCGAAAACGTCGCGGTGTTCGATGACGTGGCGCTGCGAATCGCGGTAGGCCGTGAGCAGGCCGTTCATTTCCGGTATCACATAGCGCGCCACCAGATCCCAGCTGCGCGCCGTCGCTTCCCGGTTGGCCCAGTCGTGCGCGAATCCGATCACCGTGCCGAAGCCGCCGGTGAGTTCCACCATGGCGCGAATCGACTTCACGAGATCATCCGGCGTGCCGATCACCGCCACGGCGCCGTCGGCAAATGCGGTCTGATTCACTGCTTCGTCCGGGTCCTTGAACGCCACCGCGCCCGGACGCATCAGCGTGCCCACGGTGTATTCATTGTGCCAGCGGAACAGCCCGTCGCGCGCTTCGGCGCGCGCCTGCTCACGCGTTTCGGCGATATGCCACGACATCACGATGCGCCAATTCCCGCGATCGACGCTCGAACCGCTGATCGCGGCCGCTTCCTCGGCGAAACTCCATTGCAATGGCAATGCCTGCAACCCAGCCGTGGACATCGAGCCGATGGACAGCACACCCGTGCCGTGCTTGCCGGCCAACGTCATCCCGGAGGGGCTGATCATCGAGGCCACGGCGAAGGGAATTTCCTCCTGCAGCGGCAGCAGCTGCAGGCGCGCATCACGCAGCGTGAACCAGTCGCTGTCGTGGCTGAATCGATCCTCACCGCGCAAGAGCTTTCGAATCACACCCAGCGCTTCGTCCTGCCGGTCGCGCTGCACCATCGGGTCGATCCCCAGCATGTAGGCATCCGACGGCAACGCGCCCGGGCCCGAGCCGAAGATCACCCGCCCGCCGGTCATATGGTCCAGCTGCACCAGCCGCTGCGCCACGTTGAAGGGATGGTGGTAGGGCAGCGATACCACTCCGGTTCCCAGCCTGATGCGGTGTGTCCGTTCGCCTGCGGCGGCCAGAAACATCTCGGGCGACGCAATCACCTCCCAGCCGGTGGAGTGGTGCTCGCCGCACCAGAACTCATCGTAACCGAGCCGGTCAAGCTGTTCGGCGAAGTCCAGGTCGCGCCTCAGTTGCAGCGTTGGGTGTTCGCCGATGGGGTGGTGGGGCGCGAGGAATGCGCCGAATTTAAGTCGTGTCATCTCAACCTCCGCTCAAGCCGCGCGCGCAGACGGAAATATGCGCAGGAAATTGTCTGCATAGAATTTGTTGCGCACTGTTTCGGCGCGTTCGCCCAGTGACTTCTCGAATCGTGCGATCGGATTTCGCCCGCCCTCGATGTGCGGATAGTCGGACGAAAACAGATACAGATCTGCATTCGACTGGTCGATGAGCATGCCCACGTCTTCGAATACGTAGGGTGTGAAAGCCATCTGTTCGCTGAGCTGCTCGGACGGTTTGCGCTTGAAGTCGGCCAGGTTTTTGTCGGCCTTGCTCCAGTGCGCGGCCACCCAGTCGAGTCGCGTCAGCAGCGAAGGTACCCATCCTGCACCCAGTTCCACGCTGGCGCCGCGCAGGGTCGGGAAGCGTTCGAATACGCCGTCGATCAACATCATGCTGAGAAAAGTCTCGGGTCCTTCGTGCAGCACGGCGATGTCTTTGCTGCGCACGTTCTCACCACCGCCCAGCCAATCCTTCGTCGGCGCGCGGCCGTTGTTCGACCAGGCGCGATTCAGCTGTAGCGGTGCACCGCCAATGTGCATCACGAATGGCACGCGGGCTTCGGCCAGGCGTGCCCAGAATGGATCGAAGTCCACGTGGCCCGGCGATTTATCACCGCACGGTCGATGCGGCACCCACATGGCCTGCAGACCCTGCGCGAGCGCGTGATCCAGTTCGGCGATTGCGGCAGTCGGATCATCCAGCGGCACGGTGCCCACGCCCAGCAACCGGTCGTCGCTGTGGCAGAACGCCCCCATCGCGCGGTTGTGCGCGCGCGCCGATCCCCAGCGGATCTCGGGCGTCATCTTCGAGCTGGCCGAGAACGGTACGGCCACACTGTGCGTGGCGAATACCAGCTGCTTCTTGAAGCCCAGCAGATCCAGCGCCTGACTGCGTTCAGCGGCGTCGAATGCGCCCAAGGCCTGAATCTCCTTCGAGCCTTCGATGAGTTTGTCGCCCATCGCCAAAAGTTCGGTCACGTGCTCGTCACTGTGCCGCCCGCCGCGCGCCATGATCACGGCCACTTCCTCGTCGGTGACAACGGACGCGCTGTAACTCACCGGCGGAATCGCTTCACGAATCTCGGGATCGGCGTAGTCGCGCAGGAAATTCGGCAACTCCATGATGTGGCTGTCGGCGTCGTAGAACGCGCGATGGGTGGGTGCGTAGGTCATCAGGGCATCTCCTCGATCAGACGTAATAATCCTTCAGGGGCGGGAAGCCGTTGAACTCCACCGAACTGTAAGTGGTGGTATAGGCGCCCGTCGACAGCCAATACATGCGATCGCCGGCGGCCAGATTCAGCGGCAGGCCGTATTTGTAGTTCTCGTACATGATGTCGGCGCTGTCGCAAGTGGGGCCTGCGATGATCGCGGCCTCGAGCTCGCCGTTCTTCTCGGTGTGAATGGGGAACTTGATGGACTCATCCAGTGTTTCGATCAACCCGGAGAATTTGCCCACATCGGTGAAGATCCACCGGTGCAGGGCGGTGCGCGACTTGCGCGAAATCAACACCACTTCGCTGATCAGCACCCCGGCGTTGGAGATCAGTGATCGACCCGGTTCGACGATGATCTCCGGAAATTCGTCGCCGAAGTCTTCGCGCAGAAAACGCGTGATCTCCTGCGCGTAGGTTTTCAGGTCGTTGGTGCGGTGCAGGTAATTGGCCGGGAAACCGCCGCCCATGTTGATCATCTTCAGATGGATGCCGTCTTCATCGCGCAGCCGATCGAAGATCACCTTCACCTTGCCCAGCGCGGCATCCCACGCGCCGATCTCACGCTGCTGGGAACCCACGTGAAACGATACGCCGTAGGGAACGAGTTCCAGATCGCGCGCCAGAATCAGCAGGTCCATCGCCATGTCGCTTTCGCAGCCGAATTTGCGCGACAGCGGCCAGTCGGCGGTCATGGTGCCTTCCGTGAGAATGCGCGCGTAGACCTTCGAGCCCGGCGCCGCCTTGGCGATGTTTCGCAAGTCGGCCTCGGAGTCGGTGGCGAACATGCGCACACCCTTCTGATAGAAGGTCCGGATATCTCTCGCTTTCTTGATGGTGTTGCCGAAGCTGATGCGATCCGGGCTCACACCCAGCGCCAGCACTTTGTCGAGTTCGTAGGTAGAGGCGATGTCGAAGTTCGCGCCCTTGTCGCGTAACAGGGTCAGCACCTCAGGCGCCGGATTGGCCTTCACCGCGTAGTAGATGCCCGCGTAGGGGAAGTTGGTGGTCAGCTCGTCGTAGCTGCGATCGATGGTTGCCGTATCGATCAC
>JAQBCT010000270.1:0-2799 GCA_032124855.1 Gammaproteobacteria bacterium | reverse complement strand
GGTGGCGGGCGACGGCCAACCCTACTGCGGCGTCCGCGGTCAGGCGGACGTTGAAATCGACAAGGGTCGCGGCGCAACGCTGCTCGATGAGTTGCTGAGGCGCTACCAGATCCGCAGCGACGCCAGACTCGCACGATGGCTTATGTCCCGTGCCGCCGACGAGTACGCCGTGGCGCTGCGCCCGCAGTGGATCACGACCTGGGACTACAGCGCGCGCATGCGAACCACGTCCGACTAGTGCGATGAATTCACGTCACATTCACGCGCCGTCCCCTACGTTAGGGAAGTGAATGATCTGCGCTACTTGTTGCTCAGTTGCTGCAAACGTTTCGAGCGGTGTGCCGCTCGACTGACCATCTGCATCGACGCTGTTGATTGCGGCTATCACGGCGCGGAGTAAAGGGAGACTGCGATGACCAACCACAACGCCTCGCGTAGCTTCGCGCTCACCGTGGCCATTGCCATCGGTAGCTCCGCTTCGGCCGTCGAAAAGTTGCCCTACAGCGTAGTGGAGCAACTCGAAGGCATGGAACTGCGGCAATACGACGCCCACGTCGTTGCTTCGGTCACGATGGATGGCAACTCCACGGAGGCCGGCAATCGCGGTTTTCGCGCGCTGTTCGACTACATCGGCGGCAACAACGCCACCGACTCCAGCATCCCGATGACGGCACCCGTCCTGCAATCACACGAAGGATCGAATTGGCGCGTTGCTTTCGTGATGCCAGCTGCGTCGAACCTTGACTCGCTACCGGCGCCGGCGGCGGGCGAGGTCACCCTTCGCGAAGTACCGTCCGCGCTGATGGCCGCCATAACCTACTCCGGCAACTGGAGTAGATCTCGCTACGACGACCATGAACAGAAGCTGCGCACGGCGATCAGTCAGTCAGCCTATGGGGTCTGTGGTGAAGCGATCTGGGCACGATACGATCCACCCTTCATGCCGACATTTTTCCGCCGCAACGAAGTGCTGATACCGGTCTGCGAGAAGGCGCTGCCGGATTGACGACACCTGTCAGTTTGAGCACACAAACGGTCTAGGGCGCGGTGGTGGTCGTGGCGGACTCACGGCTGGTCCAATTCATTGCAGACCCAACATGAACCAGATTGCAATCGATACAGGCATCGGCGCGAGCGCGCGGCAACGAATCGCCGCGGGACCGCGCTTTCGCGATCTGCACGCGGCGTTCGAAGAACAATATGCCGAGCTAGCCATCGCGGTGGATGGAATCGCCGAGCGCATGGGCGTGCATGCGAAGACCGCCTGGATGCTTCGCAGCATGCTCTAGCCTGCGTTGGGTCACGCGTCGGGTTGTTGCGGTGGCAACGTCCGTTTCCCACTGCGTGCACAGTCGCCATCTCCCTATCACGATGGCGGCGCGACAGTTCAGGCCGCGACGGCACCTTCGCTTCCTGATGCCAGTCGATCGAGAACGATTCGATACACGTCGGGATCGATTCCGAGGCCGAAGTGTGAGGATCGCACTTCCACATGCTCGACGTTGGGTGTCCACGGGTCGATGCACGCGCGCCAGGCTACGATGCCATCGCGGCGGCTGTAGATCGCAGTGATTGGAGCCCGTATGTCTACGAGATGACGCTGCGCCACGGTGTGCTCAAGCGTGTCGAGATCGAACCCAAGTGCCGCATAGCGCGGTCCGACCTGGGTGTATTTGGGGCCGCCGATGACGGGCGTGCCGAGCGTGACCAGACGCCGCACGCGCTCCGGGAGATCGCGCGCCACTTCTCGCGCAAGTACCCCACCCAAGCTCCAGCCGACCATCTGCACGGGGTGGCCACTGACGTCGCAGAACCGGCTGACGGCAGCTGCCACGCGCGGCAGAAGTGCTTCGACATCGCCGCCGTTACGACCCAGTCCCCAGCCCACCGCGTTGAAGCCGGCGGCATTCAGGCAGGCGCGCAGCGGTACTGTGGATAAGTCGGTCGCACCGAAGCCGGGCACCACCATCACCGGCTGGCGCTGCGCCACGCGCTTTGCGGACAGCATCGGCACATGCAGCAGCAGTCTCGGTAGTTCGAACAATGCGGTCATTTCGTTGAGAACCGCGCTTTGTGGCGGCGGGGCCAACATTTCGTCGTGGTTCATTTCGTCCCGCAGTGGTTTTTCATGCCACACAGTGCAGCCGTCCTCGTGAACACGCCGTGAAGGTCCTCCTCACGCCCACTTCACGCGGCCTCCCGCATGCTCGGTGCAAATCATCCGACACCACAGCTGCGAGACAACCATGAACCAATCCATGTCC
Source organism: Gammaproteobacteria bacterium (assembly GCA_032124855.1). Lineage (GTDB taxonomy): Bacteria > Pseudomonadota > Gammaproteobacteria > Pseudomonadales > Azotimanducaceae > DATJGR01. The sequence continues at coordinate 535 of JAQBCT010000270.1, read as the reverse complement.
ACATGTGGTGTTAAGAGCGAGCTCAGACGATGACTCTTTTGCGATGGACCATGCTGCCGCTGGTACTGCTGAGCGCAGGCTGCCAGACACCGCAACCCATGGCCTGCGTGCCTTACGTCGATCTGGATCGGTTCATGGGCAACTGGTACGTCATTGCATCCATCCCGACGCCGTTCGAACGTGACGCGTACAACGCGATCGAGCGGTACACCACGACGGACGATGGCTATATCGCCACAGAGTTCACCTTCAATAAGGGCAGTCTGGACGGGCCGGTCAAAATCGTGCACGCCAAGGGTTTTGTGCTGGACAGCGCCAGCAACGCCCGCTGGGGTATGCAGTTCGTCTGGCCGATCAAGTCGGACTACCGCATCGTCTACCTCGACGACGACTACACAACCACGATCATCGGCCGGGAGAAACGCGACTACGTGTGGCTCATGTCCCGCGCACCGATGAGCGATGCGCAAATGCAGCAGTACGTTGAACGCATCGCAGAACTTGGCTACGACACCACGCGCCTGCTACGTGTACC
>JAQBCT010000269.1:0-22148 GCA_032124855.1 Gammaproteobacteria bacterium | reverse complement strand
GAACAAATGATTGTCGGTGCCACCCGAGACGATCTTGTAACCGCGCTGCTGAAACTCCGTCGCCATCACATGCGCATTGGCCAGCACCTGCTGCTGGTACTGCTTGAAGGACGGTTCCATCGCTTCCTTGAAACACACGGCCTTCGCCGCGATGACGTGCATCAGTGGACCGCCCTGTGTACCCGGAAACAGCGCAGAATCCAGCTTCTTCTCGATGTCCGGATTCTGGCGCGCCAGGATCAGGCCACCCCGCGGTCCACGCAGCGTCTTGTGCGTAGTCGAGGTGGTGACGTCGGCAATGGCCACCGGGCTGGGATACAGTCCCGCCGCAACCAGTCCCGCCACATGCGCCATATCGACCACGAAGTACGCGCCCACCGAATCTGCAATGTCGCGAAAGCGCTGCCAGTCCATCGTGCGTGAATACGCCGAAAAACCGGCCATGATCATCTTCGGGCGGTGTTCCTTCGCGAGCGCCGCCACGGCGTCGTAATCCACTACACCGGTCGCGTTATCCAGACCGTATTGCACCGCGTGATACAGCTTGCCGGAGAAGTTCACCGGGGCGCCGTGGGTCAAATGGCCGCCGTCGGCGAGGCTCATGCCCAGCACTACATCACCCGGCGACAGCAGCGCGAGGTAGACCGCCGCGTTGGCCTGGGAACCCGAATGCGCCTGCACGTTGGCGAAATCCGCACCGAACAGCGCCTTGGCGCGTTCGATGGCAAGCACCTCTACCTGATCCACGTATTCGCAGCCGCCGTAGTAGCGCTTGCCCGGATAGCCCTCGGCGTAGGTATTGGTCAAACCCGTTCCCTGCGCCGCCAGCACCCGCGGGCTTGCGTAATTCTCGGATGCGATCAGCTCGATGTGGTCTTCCTGGCGCTGGGTCTCATCCACAATCGCCTGCCACAGCGCATCGTCGAAGCCACGAATGGTCATTTTCGAATCAAACATCGGGCGAATCCGGGCGGTGAAGGAAGCCGCGCATTGTAGCCAAGGTTCGCGGGACCAGCACTTGAAAGCCCGTCACTACGAACATGAACTACAATGCCGCACCGCAATGTTCTGAGTTCGCAATGGCGCAGTACGTCTACACCATGCAGCGCGTCTCCAAGACCGTGCCGGGCGGGCGCAAGATTCTGGAGAATATCTCGCTGTCCTTTTTCCCCGGCGCGAAGATCGGCGTGCTGGGATTGAATGGGTCCGGCAAATCCACCTTGCTGCGCATCATGGCTGGACTCGACACCCAGATCGACGGCGAAGCCCGGCCGCAGAAAGGCATCAATGTCGGCTTTCTGCCCCAGGAACCGCAGCTCGACGAAACCAAGGATGTGCGCGGCAATGTCGAGGAGGGGGTGGCACAGATCAAATCGTTGCTCACCGAATTCGACGAGATCTCCGCGAAATTCGCCGAGCCCATGTCCGATGACGAGATGAGTGCACTCCTGGAACGGCAGGGCGATCTGCAGACGAACATCGACGCCACCAACGGCTGGGATCTGGACCGCACGCTGGATATCGCGGCGGATGCGCTGCGATTGCCGCCGTGGGATGCGGCTGTGGTCAATCTTTCCGGCGGCGAAAAACGCCGCGTAGCGCTGTGCAAGCTGCTGCTCTCCCAGCCCGATATGCTTTTACTCGACGAACCCACCAACCATCTCGACGCCGAGAGCGTGGCCTGGCTCGAACGTTTTCTGGGCGAATATCCGGGCACCGTGGTCGCCGTCACCCACGACCGTTACTTCCTGGACAACGTCGCCGGCTGGATCCTCGAACTCGATCGGGGCCGCGGCATTCCCTTCGAAGGTAACTACAGCGCGTGGCTCGACGCCAAGGACAAACGGCTCAGCGCCGAGGCGGGCCAGGAACAGGCGCGACAACGCGCCATCAAGGCAGAACTGGAATGGGTGCGCGCGAATCCAAAGGGTCGGCAGGCCAAAAGCAAGGCACGCCTTGCCCGGTTCGAAGAGCTTATGTCGAAGGAAGTGCAGGAACGCAACGAAACGTCGGAGCTGTACATCCCACCCGGGCCGCGGCTGGGTGAAAAGGTCATTGAGTTCAACGGCATCAGTAAGGGCTACGGCGACACGCTGTTGATCGACGATCTCGCCTGCAGCATTCCACAGGGCGGCATCGTGGGGATCATCGGCGGCAATGGCGCAGGCAAGACCACGCTGTTTCGCATGATTACCGAGCGCGAAAAGCCGGACGCCGGCACTGTGGTGCTGGGCGAGACGGTACAGATCGCTTATGTGGATCAGAGCCGCGACGACCTCAACGGCAAGAAGACTGTCTGGGAAGAGATCTCCGACGGGCAGGATATTCTGCGGATCGGGGCCTATGAGATTCCGTCACGCGCTTATCTTGGGCGATTCAATTTTCGCGGTGGCGATCAGCAGAAGAAAGTCGGCGATCTATCGGGCGGCGAGCGCAATCGGCTGCACCTGGCCAAGCTGCTGCGACAAGGCGCCAACGTACTGTTGCTGGACGAACCCACCAACGACCTCGACGTGGAAACCCTGCGCGCACTGGAAGATGCGCTGCTGAATTTTCCGGGCACGGTGCTGGTAATCTCCCACGATCGCTGGTTCCTCGACCGCATTGCCACACACATGCTGGCCTTCGAAGGTGACAGCCACGTGGAATGGTTCGCCGGCAACTTCAGCGACTACGAGGAAGATCACAAGAAGCGTCTGGGCGCCGACGCAGCCGAACCAAAACGGATCCGCTACAAGAAGCTGGGGTGATATCGCCATGAAAGCCTTGAAGATCGTCGTGATTGTGCTGGTGGTTTACGGCGCGGTCGTTGCCACCTTTGAGTCGCTGCTCGGCTACTACCAGCCCGCCGGTCAGACCACCCTGGTGATCACCACCACAGACGCCGACGGCAACAGTGCCGACCGCGTGCTCTCCAAGCTGGAACTGGATGGTGCGGTGTACGTGGCGGCCAACCATTGGCCGCGCGCGTGGTATCGCCACGTATTGCGCCATCCCGAGGTGCAGGTGACCATCGACGGCGTACCCGGCAACTACACCGCCGTGTCCGCCAGCCCCGCGGAAGACGACCGCCTGGAGGCGGCGTTCGGGCATGGCCTGGGATTTCGCCTGCTGACGGGCTTCCCGCCCCGTTATTTCGTACGGCTCGACCCGCAGCCCGCGCTCGGGCTGAACTAGGCCCGGCAACGCTGTCCCAGAAGGAGATCTGGCCATGACCGACGTCAATCTTGCATCCATCCGCCGCTCCATCCTCCCGGGCAGCGGCGATACGTGGGAAACCATCGCAGCGCGTGAGCTCAAGCACGCCGGCGCGGACGCGGTAAGCCAGTTGCAGAGCTGGAATTTTCACGTATTCATGCGTCCTGCGCCGCCGCCCGATTCGCCCCGCGCTGGCAACCCGATTCTGCCCAGCGACGTGATATTCGTGGAGCCGCCACGAGCGCCGTGATCGTCCGTACGCGAATCGCCGCGGCCCACGACGGCGCGGCCGAACTCGTCGTCACATTGCGGCACGCCAACGGCGCACTGTCCGACGTGCCGCTGGATGCGACCGCGGCGGCCGCACTGTTTGATGCATGCAGCGTGCGCAGCGCCGAAGAACTCCCGGGGCACGGCTGGGAAAAGGTGCGCGATGCGCTGGCCGTGTCCTGGAATCGATTTGCCAACTCAAGGACTTACTGAGGAACTCGCAATGCTGGATCTACTGATCAAAAACGGTCGCGTCGTGGATGGCACCGGGCTGCCGGCCTTCACGGCGGATGTTGCGGTGCAAAACGGCCGCATCGTCAAAATCGGCCACGTGACGGAAGCCGCGCTGCACACCGTTGACGCCAGCGGCAAGGTGGTCGCACCCGGCTTCATCGACCCCCATACGCACTTCGACGCCCAATTGCTGTGGGATGGCTATGCCAAGCCGGCGCTCAGCCACGGTGTCACCACCATCGTACCTGGTAATTGCTCACTATCTCTGGCGCCTTTGAAAGCTAAGCACCGCATGAAACTCGCGGGCATGTTCAACCAGATCGAGGAAATGCCCCTGAAGGCGTTTCGCGAAGGCGTGGAGTGGAACTGGGAAACCTTCGCCGAATACGTGGCGCGCATCCAGGACGGCCTCGCAATCAACGTCGCACCGCTGGTAGGGCACAGCGTGCTGCGCCTGTGGGTGATGGACGATGCTGCGATGCAGCGCATTGCAACCGATGCCGAGATTGACCAGATGCAGGCGCTGCTGCGGCAGTGTCTGGACGCTGGCGCCGTGGGTCTGTCCACCAGCTTCATCGATATGGATGAGACCCTGCAGCCGGTGCCCAGCCGGTATGCGGATACCCGCGAGCTGGATGCCCTGGCCGCCGTGCTGGGCGAGTATGGCCGCGTGCTGCAGGTGGTGCCGGAGTTCTACGACGCAGACCTGACCGTCGCCCGGGTCGACCAGCTGGCGGAGTTGTCGCTGCGCCACGGCATCCCCACCACCTTCTCGCCGCTGTTCGTCAGCGGCGACAACACCACCGCGGTGGACGCGGTGATGGCCCGGGTGGATGAGCAGTTCGCACGCGGCGCACGCGTCTGGCCCCAGGTGCAGACGCGACCCATCGACATCAGCTTCTGCTTCGCGGTGCCCAGCCTGTTGTTCATCCGCTTTCCCAGCTGGTACCAGCTGATGCGCTTTGGCAGCCACGACGACGTTGTTGCTGCATTTCGCGATGGCGAGCGGCGCGCTGCGCTGATCGCTGAGGCCGCCATGATGAACGGGCTGTGGCCACGCCTGGTGCTGCGTCAGGCGAACAGTCCAGCCAATCGTTCGCTCGTCGGACGGACGCTCGCGGAGATTGCCGAACTGCGTCAGACCACACCGGTGGACGCGATGATCGACCTGTCGCTCGAAGAAGATCTGGATGCGCACTTTCTGGCGGCCGATATGGGCCACAACGACGATGCGCGTGTGGGCGCGCTGCTACGCCATCCGCGCGTGCACATCGGCGCCAGCGACGGCGGCGCGCATATCCTGTCGTTTTCCACCTACGGCGACACCGGCTTCCTGTTCAGCCGGTTCGTCCGCGAAACCGCCGCGTTGGGAATCGAGGCCGCAGTGAAGAAGATCACCAGCGACACCGCCAGCATCTGGGGCATCGCCGAACGGGGTCTGCTGCGCAACGGCTACGTCGCCGATATTGCCGTGTTCGACGCAGCAACCATCGGACGCGGTGCCGAGTATTACGTGGCCGACGTGCCCGGCGACGGCTCGCGGTATGTACGCGACTCTGTCGGCGTAGACACCGTCATCGTGGGCGGCGCGGTGGCATGGACTCTGGCCGCGGGCTACACGGATGCAACGCACGGGCAGATTCTGCCAGGCGCGGCGCACGCATGAGGCTGGCCGAACTCCGTCAGCGTCGCGTTGCCACCAACGGCATCGAACTCAACGTTGCCGAACAGGGTGAAGGCCCGCTGGTGCTCCTGCTGCACGGCTTTCCCGAGTCTTGGTACTCCTGGCGACATCAGTTCGCGCCGCTGGCGACGGCGGGCTATCACGCCGTTGCCCCGGATATGCGCGGCTACGGCAAGAGCGACAAGCCCGACGCAATCACCGCCTACAACCAGGTGGAGGTGATGCGCGACGTGATCGGACTGATCGCGGCGCTCGGTCACGACACCGCCGTTGTGATCGGCCACGACTGGGGGCGCACCGACCGCATGGGGCTGCGCGCCGCACTACCCGCAGCAAGTCACCGCCGTAGGCGCGCTGTCCGTGCCGTTCATGCCGCGTTCACCCGTCGCACCCATGGCTGTGATGCGGCAGGTATTCAAGGGCCAGTTCTTCTATCAGCTCTACTTCTACACACCCGGTGTGGCCGAGGCCGAATTCGAACGCGATATCCGCACGGCGCTGCGCAAATTTCTCGTGCTGGGCGCGGGCGAAACCGATCTCGTGGGCCGGCCGGCGCAAGGGCCAGATGATGATCTGCTTTCGGCACTGCCCGATCCGAAGACGCTGCCCGCGTGGCTGAGCGAAGCGGATCTGGATTTCTACGCCGCGGAGTTCGCGCGTTCAGGCATGCGAGGACCACTGAATTACTACCGCAATCACGATCTGACGTGGGAACTCACCGCGGGCGCGCCGGAACGAATCACGCAACCGGCAATGTTCGTGGCCGGCGCTAAAGACGGGGTGATCGCCATGGCCGGCGACGCCGTGCAGAAGCTGCCGGAGCGGGTGCCGGATTTGCGCATCAACGAACTTATTCCCGGCATCGGCCATTGGACCCAACAGGAAGCACCCGCGGCCGTGAACGCCGCGCTAGTGCGCTTCCTGGCGGACGTGATGTAAACCCTTCAGCAGTACGAGATCTGAGTTTTGAGCGAACGAATTCTCATCGTCGGCAGCGGCATTGCCGGTATGTGCAGCGCGCTGGCGCTTGCCCGACGCGGCCACCGCATCACGCTGCTCGAACGCGACACACCGCCGCCTGAAGGTGACGCGGATCAGGCGTTCTTCGGCTGGCCACGGCGCGGCGCGGCGCAGTTCCGGCACCCCCACGCATTTCTCGGATTGATGTGCAATCTGTTGGCGGATAACTACCCGGATCTGCTGGATGAGTTCTACGCCGCCGGCGCACGACGCGTGGACTTCAAAGACATGGTGTCGCCGGAGCTGACACCGAAGTATCGCCCGGCCGCCGGCGATGAGCGCCTGTGGGTGCTGATGTGCCGGCGCGCCACCATCGAAACGGTGCTGCGTCGCTATGTCGCGCGCCTGCCTGATATTTCCATCCTCAATCAGGTGACAGTGGACGATTTGGTTGGTGCATCCCACGGCAATTCGCTGAAAGTGACCGGCGTTAAGCTGCGAAGTGATTGCGTGGAGAAATACGGCGAAACCATCGTCGCCGATATCGTGGTCGACGCAAGCGGCCGCACCACGAAATTTCCGCGCTGGTTTGCCCAATTGGGTGTGACCGTGGCAGAGGAAAACGACGCCGCTGAAATCGTCTACTACACACGCCACTACCGCCTGCTGCCTGGCGTCACCGAGCCGCCGCGCGGCGGCAAGGATCGCTCAGCCGGCGACCTGGGCTATATCAAATACGGCGTTTTCCCCGGCGACAACGGCAATTTCGCCCTCATCGTCTGCGTGCACGAACGCGAAACCGAACTGCTCGAAGCCATCAAGGATGGCGACACGTTCGACGCCATCTGCCGCAGCATTCCGGGGCTGCTGCCATGGCTCGCGCCGAAGGCATGCGAGGCGACCACCGCGCCGTTCGGCATCGGCGATATCCGTGCGGTGTGGCGCCACTACGTGCACGGCGGTGTGCCGCTTGCCGAGAATTTCTTTGCCGTCGGGGACGCGGCGCTTCGCACCAATCCCCTCTACGGCCGCGGCTGCAGCACCAGCATTCTGCACGCGCACATGCTGGCGGAAATTCTCGATGCCGTTGCCGACCCGCATGATCGGGCATTGGCCTTCGATCGCCGCACCGAAGCGGAATTGCGACCCATTTATCAGGCAAGCCTCGCCGAGGACAAGAACGGGATCCGCCGCGCGCTGGCGGCAGCCGAGGGTCAGGTACGCGAAGAACCGAAGTCGTTCAAACGATGGTTTGCGCTGGCTTTTGGCGATGCAGTGGCTGCAGCGGCGCGTTACAACCTGCATGTACTGCGAGGCATGATGCGCACGGTGAATTTGCTCGAGAAGCCCGGTGCATTTCTCAACGACTGGCGCACCCGGGCGATCGTATTCGGCTATATGTTCCGCGGCCGCTCCAGGAACGCAGCGGCGCGCATTCAGCGTGGGCCGAGTCGCAAGGAAACCCTCGAGCTGATCAGCCGCAGTTGAGGGTCAAGCGACGCCGACGCGCCCGAATCCCAGCAGCTTGATCAGGCAGCCGATGATGAAGGCCACCACATCGCGCAATTCGAAGCCAAACACGTTGCCTCCTACGAATCCCCACCTGAGGGATCCACTACCACAACGGCTTCATTGTTCTCCCGGGACGCAGCCGAAGCTGTGAGGGCTTGTGACGCGGATGTAACAATCGCGACGGGTGCGCAGATCAGCCTTCGTTCAATACGTCGAGCGCTTCCGACAGCGAGGTAACGGCACGCACGTCCATGTCGGCCAGCGCCGGCTTCGGTCGATTGCCGCGGGGAATGATGGCGCGCTTGAAGCCATGTTTGACGGCCTCGCGCAGCCGCTCCTGGCCGTTCGCCACACCCCTCACTTCGCCCGTCAGCCCGATCTCGCCGAATACGATCAGATCCCGCGGTAGGACGCGATTTCTGAAACTCGACAGCACCGCCAGAATCAGCGCGAGATCAGACCCGGTTTCGGCGATGCGCACCCCACCAACCACGTTGGCAAACACATCCTGATCCGCAAGCGAAATGCCGCAGTGCCGGTGCAGGATGGCCAGCTGCATGGCAAGGCGCTGCGCATCCAGACCCACGGCGACGCGTTTTGGGTAGCCACCCTGCACGGCGTCCACCAGCGCCTGCAACTCCACCAGCAGAGGTCGCGTACCCTCCCATGTCACCGTGGCCACACTGCCCGGCGCCAACGCCTCGGGGCGCTGCAGAAAGATCGCCGATGGATTGGAGACTTCCCGCATACCATGATCGGTCATGGCGAATACACCCAGCTCGTTCACTGCGCCGAAGCGATTCTTAAGGCCGCGCAGCGTGCGATAGCGTGAGCCCTGCGGGCTGTCGAGCATGACGAAGCAATCGATCATATGTTCCAGCACTTTGGGCCCGGCAAGACTGCCTTCCTTGGTGACGTGCCCCACCAGAATCACCACAGTGCCGGTCTGCTTGGCGAGGCGTGTGAAGAACGCTGCCGTTTCGCGCACCTGGGTGATGCTGCCCGGAACGCTGTCGATGCCCGCCAGCTCCATCACCTGAATGGAGTCGAGCACCACCACTGCCGGGCGATGCTTTTCAATCAGTGCGGCCACCTCTTCGGCGCGCGTTTCGGCTGCAACGCGCAGGCGATCGAGCGGCAGCTCCAGACGCCGTGCGCGCATGGCGAGCTGTTTGAGTGATTCCTCCCCCGACACGTACAGCACCTCAGCAGCGACCGCGAGCGCCGTGGTCACCTGCAGCAACAGCGTGCTCTTTCCCGCGCCGGGATCACCACCGATGAGCACCACCGAACCCGGCACCAGCCCACCGCCCAGTACACGGTCGAATTCATCGAAGCCCGTGGTGATGCGCGCCCCGCTGTCCGCATCCACCTCGCCCAGAATCTGGACCGCCGGTGCCGTGCCGGCGAATCCCGTCGCGGGCCTGGTGTTCGTTGCCGATGTCAGTGTGATGCGCGTCAGCGTATTCCACGCCTCGCACGCCGCGCACTGGCCCTGCCACTTGCCATGCTCGGCGCCGCAGTCGTTGCAAACATAAGCAGTGCGTAACTTGGTGGCCAACTTCTAGCGCATGTACTCGGCGTAATCGTTACGCGCGAGGTTTTCGAATTTGGTGAGATTGCCGATGAACGCGAGCCGCACCTTGCCGATGGGGCCGTTACGCTGCTTGCCGATGATGATCTCCGCCGTGCCCTTGTCTGGCGACTCGGGGTTATAAACTTCGTCGCGATAGATCATCAGAATCAAATCTGCATCCTGCTCAATCGCTCCGGATTCACGAAGATCCGACATCAACGGCCGCTTGTCGTTGCGACTCTCCAATCCACGGTTGAGCTGCGAACCCGCTATCAGCGGACATTTCATTTCCTTGGCGATCGCCTTAAGTGAGCGTGAGATCTCCGAGATCTCACCCGTGCGGTTGTCGGCCTTCTCATTGCCGCGCATCAACTGCAGATAGTCGACCACGATCAATTTGAGACCACCCGCTTCGCGCGCGATCCGCCGCGCGCGCGTGCGCATTTCATTGGGCGTCAGCGCTGGCGAGTCGTCGATGAACAACGTCTTGTCCTTCAGCTGACTGACGGCCGAGGTGAATCGTGGCCAGTCGTCGTCGTGCATATCACCGGTACGCATCCGCGTCTGATCGATGCGACCGAGGGACGACAACATCCGCATCACAATCTGATCGGACGGCATCTCCAACGAAAACGCGAGTACGGCACCAGGCTGATCGTTCATCAGCGCGTGTTCGACCATGTTCATCATGAGCGCCGACTTACCCATCGACGGGCGACCGGCGACGATGATCAGGTCGGACGGCTGCAGCCCGGCTGTTTTCTTGTCCAGATCGTCGAATCCGGTGGCAATGCCCGTGATCGGATTGCGCGTTGCATACAACGTTTCGATGCGCTTCACGGCCCGTGTGAGCAGCGGCACCACAGCCTCGGGGCCGTTGTCGCGCAGCCGGCCTTCGTGGATGCGGAATACTTCTGATTCGGCCATGTCGAGCAGCTCGCTGCTCGGTCGGCCCTGGGTTTGAAATGCCGACTCAGCGATTCTGTTGGCGGCTGAAATCAACTGCCGCAGCGTCGATCGTTCGCGCACAATCTGAGCGTACGCGACCACGTTGCTGGCACCGGGGGTCGATTCAGCGAGCTCCGCGAGATAGCTGATGCCGCCGGCCCGATCGAGCAGTCCTCGTGTACCCAGCGCTTCAGATACCGTGACCGCATCGAGGGGTTCGTTGACGTTAGCGAGACTCGCCATCGCCTCGAAGATGATCTGATGCTGGGCGCGGTAGAAATCCTTGTTCGTCAGGATATCCGACACACCCAGCCAGGCATCGTTGTTCAGCATCAATCCGCCCAACACGGACTGTTCAGCTTCAACCGAGTGTGGGGGCACTTTCAGTTGTGCGGTGGCTGAGAGGTGTGTGGGTGCCGCCGCGGATGCGCGGCTATTTTCCGGATCTGGGGCGGCGGAATCCGACATGAAAATGGGGCTCAATCAGGGCCGAACAGCCTCAAAGATCAGCCCCACCCTGTCAAGGGAAAAGCGCCTACTCGGGGACGACGACCAGCTTCACCACGACTGTGAGATCTGTATGCAACTGCACATCGATTACGTACTCACCCACCACGCGAATCACACCCTGCGGCATGCGGATTTCGCTCTTGGTGATTTCCGCGCCGGTCGATGCAAGCGCTTCGGCGATGTCGTGAGTGCCCACCGATCCGTACAGTTTGCCTTCCTCGCCGGCTTTCGCCGCGATGGTGACGGATACGTCGATCAGCTTCGCGGCGCGCGCCTGCGCACCACCCAGGCGCTCGAGCGCAACGCGTTCCAGTTCGGTGCGACGCGCTTCGAACACTTCGCGATTCTCGCGCGATGCGCGCACCGCTTTACCCTTGGGGATCAGAAAGTTGCGCGCAAACCCGCTCTTCACCGCAACCTCGTCACCGAGGTCGCCAAGATTGGTCACGCGTTCCAGCAAAATGACGTTCATAGCAATCTGCTCTCGATCTTATTGGTGCGCGTCGGTATAGGGCAGCAATGCCAGATAACGCGCACGTTTGACGGCCAGGGCGAGTTGACGCTGATAGCGCGCACTGGTGCCCGTGATACGACTCGGCACGATCTTGCCCGTCTCGGTGATGTACTGCTTGAGCAATTCCAGATCTTTGTAATCGATCTCTTTGATGCCCTCGGCCGTGAAGCGGCAGAATTTCTTACGGCGAAACTGTCGTTGGTTGCTCAATTGTCGTCCTCCACCTCGGCGGCTTCCGCATTCACATCGGCATCTGCCTCTGCGTCTGTGTCCGCGTTGTTTTCAGATTCGGCACGCCGCTGCGCCAGCTCTTCTTCGCGGCGACGATCGCGTTCGCGTTCTTTTTCCTGATCGCGCAGTTCTTCGACGTAGATCTTCGACTGTTCGGTTTCAGCGGCCTTGCGCACGATGACCAGATTGCGCAGCACGGCGTCGTTGAAACGGAATGCGCTGGTCAGTTCGTCCAGCGTGTCGCGCGTGACTTCGATATTCATCAGCACGAAGTGGGCTTTGTGGATCTTTTTGACCGGGAAGGTCAGCTGGCGGCGACCCCAGTCTTCAAGACGGTGGACCTTGCCGTTGCCGCGTTCGATGAGTGCTTTGTAGCGATCGATCATCCCCGGCACCTGATCGGACTGATCGGGATGCACGAGAAAGACGACTTCGTAATGTCGCATGGATTCTCCCTTCGGGTTGGAGCTTCCGCCAAGTTAATGGGCGTGAAGCAAGGAGTGGATTTGGGGCCGCGCATTGTAGTGATGCGGGCCAGGGGATGCAACGACCGGGGTATATCCGCGGATCACCCGCCGGCCCGCTGCCGGCGCGCCTCGAACAAAAGCACACCGGTGGCCACTGCCACATTCAGGCTGCTCACCTGGCCACGCATAGGAATGGATACCAGCTCGTCGCAGGTCTTGCGCGTCAGTTCCCGCAAACCCTTACCTTCACCTCCGAGCACGAGCACGGTGGGTCGGCACAGATCGGCTTGCGTCCAGGCAAGCGGCGCTTCTCCGGCGGCCCCCACCACCCACACACCCTGTGCCTTCAACCATTCCAGGCGCCGCACCAGATTCGTCACCATCACGATGAACAGCGAATCCACCGCACCGCTGGCGGCCTTGCGCGTCACATCGCCCAGCGGGGCGGTGCGGCGTTTGGGCAGCAGCACTGCGTCCACGCCGGCCGCATCGGCATTGCGCAGGCAGGCACCGAGGTTGCGCGGATCGAGCACACCATCCAGCGCCAGCATCAGCAGCGGCTGCGGCAAACTGGGCCAGCGCAGTTCCAGTTCCGCCTCACTGCCCATTTCCTTTGCGGTGGCGAGCGCCACGACACCCTGATGGACGCCGCCCCGCACCATACGATCGAGCTGCTTGCGCGGCACCATTTCAACGGCGGCGCCCGCTGCCTTTACGAGCGCCAGCAATGCCTCGACGCGTGCATCGTCGCGGTCGGTCTGCACCAGCACGCGCTGGACACGCGATGGATCGTTACGCAGCACCGCCGCCACCGCATGTATGCCGTAGACGTGCTCAGTCATCTAGCCCGGCCGCGGCGGCGGCGCTTGCCCGTGGCACCCCCGGCCAGCAGCAGATCGATCTTGCGTGCTTCGACGTCGACATCGGCCAGCACCACGTCGAGCACATCGCCCAACTTGATCGCCCGCCCGGAGCGTTCACCCACCAGCGACAGTGCAGCCGGATAGAAGACGAAGAAGTCGTCGCCCAGGTTCGACACGTGCAGCAGTCCCTGTACGAAGATGCGTTCCAATTCCACGAATACACCGAAATCGGTCACGGCCATCACGGTGCCTTTGAATGTCTCGCCGACGTACTGCGCCGCAAATTCGCACTTCAGCCAGTCTGCAACCTCGCGACTCACCTCATCTGCGCGCCGCTCGGTGAGCGATAGATGTTCGCCCACTGCATCGAGATCCGGCACCGGATTTTCTTCGCCGCGCAGTACCGCACCGATGGCGCGGTGCACCACAAGGTCCGCGTAACGGCGGATCGGCGACGTGAAGTGCATATAGCGCGGCAGCGCCAGGCCAAAGTGGCCAACATTTTTCGGGCTGTAACGCGCCTGCATCATCGATCGCAGAATCATTGTTTCGAGCAGCGTGCGATCTGGACGATTCACGAGCTGGCTGGCCACGCTCTGGAGCAGTTCCGGTGTGGGCGGCGCGTCGGTGAGGCGAATGCCCGCGTGGGCCAACGCCTGTCGCAGCACATCGAATTTCTCGGGCGTGGGTCCTTCGTGGATGCGGTACAGCGCCGCCGCTTCATGCTTCTCCAGATAACGTGCGGCGCATACGTTGGCCGCGATCATGGCTTCTTCAATCAGGCGGTGTGCATCGTTACGCTGCACCGCTTCGATGCGTTCCAGCAGGCCATTTTCCAGAATGAGCTTCAGCTCCTGCGTATCGAAATCCAGCCCGCCGCGCTCCTCCCGTGCCGCGCGCAACGCCAGGTACGCCTGATGCAGACCGCGCAGCGACTCTGTGATCACGTCGGGCAAGCCGGCGTAGTCCGCCGCGATGAAAGCGGCCACCTGCGTGTAGGTGAGGCGCGCCTGGGAGAACATCAGGCCGTGGAAGAAGCGATAGCTCGAGATCCGCCCCTGGGGTGAGATCTGCATGTCACACACCAGACACAGTCGATGCTCCTGCGGTCGCAGCGAGCACAGCCCGTTGGACAGCGCCTCCGGCAGCATCGGCACGACGCGATCTGGCAGGTACACAGAGTTACCACGCTCACGCGCTTCGACATCCAGTGCTGCATTGGGTCGCACGTAATGGGCAACGTCGGCGATGGCCACCAGCACGCGCCAGCCACCTTTCGGGCGCGCCACGCAATACACGGCATCATCGAAGTCGCGCGCATCCTCGCCGTCGATGGTGACCAGCGGCAGATCAGTGAGATCTTCGCGATCGGCGAACCGAGCCGGGTCCACCCGCTCAGGCAGCGTCCGCACGGCATCGTCAACTTCGGCTGGCCATTCCACCGGTACACCATGCGCCCGCAGCAGCGTGGTCGAGGCGACGTGCAGATCGTCCCGCGGCGCCACAATCTCCACGACCTGCCCCGTCAGGCCGAAACTGCGCTCGCCCGTGACCGCCACCGCCACGGTATCGCCGTCGAATGCATCGCCCTGGCCGTCCTCGCTGAGATACACGCGGCCGCGGAAGTCGCCCTCACCCACTACATACCAGCCGCGATTGCCTGCCACAGCGCGGCCCACCACGGGCTCCTGGGAACGCGTCGTCACCGTATCGACTACGGCCTGGTCTTCCACCAGGCGTGCAGTGACCGCATCCCCTGCACGCAGTCGGGAATCGCGCGTGGTTCGAACGGGCCAGCGCTGTCCCGCGTCGGATGCAAGTTCTAGGCGGCCGCGCTCGTTGCGGATGATGGTCCCGGCGACCGACACGTTGGGGGCAGCGACGCTGTAGGCGCCCTTGGCATCAATGTGCAGCTCGCCGGCATGGCACAACCCGCGCAGCACCCGCCGCAGCTGATCCACATCCGCGCCCTTCTTTACGCCCACGAGATCGCGAACCTCGGGCCAGCGCATGCCTGCGCCGCGGGTGCGGAAATGCGCCAGCACATCGGTGGGCGCCAGTTGTGGCGCGGCCTCAACGGCCTTTGGCTTGGCGTTGGAACCAACGGATTTACTGCGGCGCTTGCGTTTGTCGGTCACGTTTGACAACCCCGATATCGGTGCGTAGAGTCGCCACCCGCTGTCTCGGGCCGAGGTGGTGAAATTGGTAGACGCGCTGGCTTCAGGTGCCAGTGGGGGCAACCCCGTGGAGGTTCAAGTCCTCTCCTCGGCACCACGTTCCGACCCACCATCCCGCTAGATTCTTCATCAGCCCAGCCGGCATAGCCGCGGCAGTCGACGGCCCATCGCTTCGGGCGGCATCCTACCTATCGAGGCGCGGCGCGTCTTGGTATTTCCCCGGCGCAGGCGGATGATTCCAATCGACACTGCCTCAGGCGCAAGCGCGCGCCGACGCACCGCAAGAACAAAACCGCCGGCGCCACGCCCACGGTTGCCGCTGGAGAAGCACATGAAGATCCTTCGAGTCGTCGCGATCGTGTTCGGCGTCTACGTCCTGTTGGGGCTGAGCCTCGATGCGGCGGTAGGCTACTTCCAACCGCGCGATGACACGACAGCCGTGTTGAGGACTTTCGATGCAGACGGTGGGATGCACGAAACGGTGCTCCGTCCACGCACAGGCGACGACCAACTCTGGCTCGTGTCCGGGCAGTGGTTTCGGGGCTGGTACTACCGCGCGCTGGCCAATCCTGATGTGGAGTTGCAACGCGGCGATACCGTCGCCGCCTATCGGGCGACGCCGGTCGATTCGCCGCAGGACATGGCCGCCATACTGCACCTGGAACGCGAGCGTACGACGGCCGTGCGCTATTGGTTCGGACGAGCCGTGCTGACGCTGTTTGCGCCCGTCAAGCTGCTGCGGCTCGAGCCCCGACAGCCGAATTCCGAATGATGGCCGATCACAAAGCGCTGCTGCTGTGCCTGTTGCTGACCGGCTGCACCGGTTCCGACGACGCAACGTCCCCACCGACGCCTTCGGCTGAACAAGGGCACGTTTCCAGTGGCGCCGTGGACGCTGCGGCAGACATCGACTGGTTTGACGGTTCCATCGATGCGGCCTTCGCGCTGGCGGCAGCCGAGGGCAAGCCGGTCTTCCTCTACTGGGGCGCGCAGTGGTGCCCTCCCTGCCATGAGCTCAAGGCCTACGTGTTCTCGCGCCCGGAGTTCCGCGATCGAATGCGACAGTTCGTTGCCTTCTATCTGGACGGCGATGCGCCGGGTGCGCAGCGGCTTGCCGAAGAATTCGGCGTCATCGGCTATCCCACCGTCGTGGTCATGGACTCCACACGCCATGAGATCGCCCGAATCGCCGGTGGCATGGATCTGTCGCGTTATGGCGACGTGCTGGGCCTGGTGCTAGAAACCGTACGTCCCACGGCCGAGATCTTCGCCACGCTGCAGTCCACCCAAGCCGTGTCGCTCGATGAACGCGAATGCCGGCGCCTCGCATACAACGGCTGGATACTGGATAGCCGCGCCGAGCAGCCGGCGGCGCTGGCTGGTGCACTGGTGCGCGGGGCCGAAGCCTGTCCCGCATCGCTGCAGCGCGAACGCGATCGCTTGATGCTCACGGCAGCAGCATTGGCGGCAAGCGCCGAGCAGGCGCCCATTCAGGCGGGTGCTCAACCCTCCGACCAGCTTCGACACCTGGTTGAAGCGGTGAACGAAATCGTTGCTGATACCTCGCGTGCGCTGGGTAACGGCGATGCTGCCCTGTATTTCGACGCGCCGTATTTCGTTGCCGCGAAGGCACTGCAGCCAGACGCCACGGAGGCGCTGCTGGCGCAATGGCTCACGCTCATGACCGCCCTGCAATCCGACGCCCGTTACTCGGCACCGCAGCAGCTGCAGGCGATGGCCATGAAGCTGCTGGCGGCAACCAGTCTCGGCCAGAGCGGAGGCGCGCTGGAATCGTTGCAGGCCGATGCACGCGAGATGCTCGATGCGTACCTCGCGCGCGACTACGACGAACATGCCCGCGTGGGGATCATCAATGCCGCGCTGGGAGTGACGCAGAATCTGAACGATCGGGCACGCACCCTGGCCATTCTCGAACCGGAGATCGAGCACTCAAAAGCGCCGTACTACTACATGCTGGACATGGCAGATCTCGAAGAGTCGGCCGGACGCAGCGCGCAGGCCGTGGATTGGCTGGACCGCGCGTATCACTCTGCCCAGGGTCCGGCGACACGATTTCAATGGGGGGCGCTGTACGTCCAGGGGTTGTTGCGCATGACGCCGGACGACGTATCTCGCATTCAAAGCGCCGCACTGGAAGTGTCGGTCGAGCTCGACGGAACGAACCGTATTTATCAGCGCACACGCATGCGTCTGGCAAAGCTCATCGCTGCGCTGCGTGACTGGAGCACCGTAGCAGAGCGCAAGGAGGCGTTCGATACGATTCGCGATCAAATGGAACGCAGCTGTAGACCTGCGCCGACGGCCGACCCGTCTGCTGGAACGTGCGACGCATTGTTCTCGGCATAGGTGGAGCAGCTACGCTGGACCCGCGCGAGTCGAATTCCCAATAATGCGCAAATGATCTTTCGCCAATTGTTCGATTCGCAGTCCTCTACCTACACCTATCTGCTGGCGGATTCGGCCACACGGCAGGCCGTGCTGATCGACCCGGTGTTCGAGCACGCGCGGCGCGATGCGGCGCTGGTGGAGGAACTGGGACTGGAGCTGCTGTTCACACTCGAATCCCACGTACACGCAGACCATGTCACCGGCGCATCTCTGCTGAGGCAACAGCTCGGCTCGAAAATCGGGCTATCGAAGCACAGCGGTGCCCAGGGCGGCGACCGCTATCTGGCCGACGGCGAACGCGTCGACTTCGGCGCGCGCGCGCTGGAAGCACGCGCCACACCCGGCCATACCAACGGTTGCATGAGCTACATCCTCGACGACCAATCGATGGTGTTCACGGGTGATGCGCTGTTGATCCGCGGTTGCGGCCGAACAGATTTTCAGCAGGGCGATGCACGCGCGCTGTTCGCGTCCGTGCGCCAACAACTGTTCTCGCTGGCGGATGATTGCCTGGTCTATCCGGGCCACGACTACCGCGGACTCACCGCATCCAGCATTGGCGAGGAAAAGCTGTTCAATCCACGCCTCGGCGAATCCGTCGGCGAGGACGATTTTGTCGGCTACATGAACAACCTCGGACTCGCGCATCCGAAACTGATGGAAGTGGCGGTGCCTGCGAATCTGCAGTGCGGGCGGCCTAAGGGCGGCGACACGCCGTTGGTCGAACAGGACTGGGCGCCGGTGTCCTATACATTCGCCGGCATCTGGGAGATTCAACCCAACACCCTGGAGGAGTACCACAATCGGGTGCAGATCGTCGACGTGCGCAATCCCGATGAATACAGCGGTCCACTGGGACATATCGCTGGTGCGAAGCTCATACCGCTGGGCGAGTTGCTGAGCAGCGCGCAATCGCTCTCGAAAGAACGACCGATTGTCGTCGTGTGTCGTTCCGGCGCGCGCTCCGCACAAGCGACGGTGCTGTTACGCAATGCGGGGTATTTGCGGATCGCCAACCTCGCCGGCGGGATGCTGCGCTGGCGCGCGCAACGCTATCCAGTTCGTGGCGGGGCGGATTGACGCGATGCGCTACTGCGCGCAACACCAATCATTCGTGCCGATCGTACGTACGCCATGACAGAAGCCGCGCGCTCGCGAACCCTGACGCTGGTATTCACAGACCTTGTCGATTCCACCGCGCTCAAGACTGAGCACGGCGATCTGGCGGTAGGCGATCTGATCGAGCGGCATCGCGCCATCGTGCGCCGCCTCGCATCGCAGTGCAGCGGCCGCATCATCGATTGGGCCGGTGACGGCTGCTTCCTGACCTTCGAAACGCCAAGCGCCGCGGTTTCATTTTCCCTGCTGCTGCAGCGCGCGCATGCAGAAGTGCACGATCTACCGGCGTTGCGCACCGGTATGCACATGGGCGAAGTGAGTGATTGGCCTGGCCCTGATGGCGATGCCGCCCATCCGCGCGTGCAGGGACTGGCGGTAGATCTGGCGGCGCGCATTGCAAGTCTTGCGCGGCCCGGCCAGGTGCTGATGTCGGCCGCGGTGGCCAACAGTGCGCGTCAGCGGATTGATACCCGACTGTTTAACCAACCGATTCGTTGGGTGGCGCATGGCGATTACCTGCTGAAAGGCTTCGACGAGCCGCTCGAAATCCGCGAGGCCGGGTTTGAAGGGATTGCGAGTTTCATCGCGCCGACGGTCAGCGAGAAGGCCACGCCGATGCTGTCGCGGCATACGTCTCTGTTACGCCGCCACCGGGTATCTGTTGCGGCTGGACTGCTGTTCATTCTGGGCGCAGCGCTCGCTTACCTCGCATGGACTAACACACCGCGTTCTGATGCGGTTTCGAGCGCGGCCGACGTACTGCGGAGTTCAGGTAGCCTGACCGATGCTGCCGAGTTCGAAGGCCGGCCAGCGATTGCCGTGCTGCCTTTTGACAACCTGTCGACCGACCCCGATCAGGCTTTCTTCGCCGATGGTCTTGCTGAAGATTTGATTACACGCCTGGCGAGCTGGCGTGCGTTCCCGGTGATCGCGCGCAATTCGAGTTTCCAGCATCGCGGCGGCAATCTGGATCTCAAGCGCGTGGGCGCGCAGTTAGGTGCGCGCTATCTCGTCGAAGGCAGCGTGCGGCGCATAGGCGACCGAATCCGTGTGACTGCGCAGTTGATAGACGCAGCATCCGCTGAGCACGTCTGGGCGCAAAGCTACGATCGCGACCTAACGGACGTATTTGCTTTGCAGGACGAAATCGGCGCGACCATCGCTGCGTCGCTAGTCGGTGACCTCACGCGCGCAGAAGGGGAACGCGCGCGCCAGCGGGGCACCGAGAATCTGGAGGCATGGAGTCTTTACCAGCTTGGGCTTCAGCATGCGGATCGCTTCACCGCCAACGACTCGGTAGAGGCGGCGCGGCTGTTCGAGCGCGCGGTGGAGCTCGACCCTCACTTCGCCACTGCGTTTGCCCGTCTGGCAATGGAAAACTGGATGACTGTGTCGGGCGACGGCAACGTGGCCACTGCCGAACAAGTGTCGGCTGCGATGGCAACCGCGCGACACGCGGTTGAGCTCGACCCGCGCGACCCTGTGGCGTACACCGCGCTCGCGGGTGTCTACCTGACAGCGGGCGACCCGCAGAATGCGCTTGATGCAGCCCGCAAGGCGGTAGAGCTGAATCCGAGCATGCCTGACGCTTGGACCTGGTTCGGTTGGGCGCAGTTGCTCGCCGGGGATCCCCAGGCGTGCATCACCGCGACTGAGCGAGCCCAACAACTGAATCCTCAGGGGCCGATGGTCTGGATTTACGACAGTCTGGCTCTGGCCAACTGGGAAACAGGCAGGTATGACACTGCGCTCGAAGCCGGCCGGCGCCTGGTCGCTGTTCAACCAACCTATTTCACCGGCTATCTATACGTGGCGATGAGCGCAGTTTCGCTGGGCCGTATTGATGAGGCCAGGGCAGCCATCGCCGAAGGGCGCCGCGTGCGGCCCGACTTGTCGATCAACTTGATGCAAAACTACCTCGCGGTTTCGCGTCCCGAGATAGACGCGCTGCGCAATGCCGCGCTACAAAAGGCGGGCCTCGAGTGACGGGGCACCGATTTGCGCGTCGCGCCGCCTAACGGGCCGGCGTTTGGTAAGGATTCGGGCTAGATCGGCGATCCCTTGGCGAAATCGGGCGGCCGTTTCTCGCGCAGCGCATCGAGCCCTTCGCGTCCCTCAGGGCTCGCAAAACCCAACATCTCAAGCGCCGTCGATGCGTCGAACGACGGGCCCGCCATGCGCAGCCAGTTGTTGAGTGCATATTTTGTCCAGCGGATCGCATTGGGCGCACCGGCTGCAATCTTGCCCGCCACTTCCAGCGCACGCTCCATCAACACGGCATCGTCCACGCACATCGATACCAGGCCGATGCGCTCGGCTTCCTCACCACTCAAGCGATCGCACGTGAGCAGGTAGTACTTCGCCTTGGCCATGCCGCACAGCAGCGGCCAGATGATGACCGCGTGGTCGCCCGCCGCCACGCCCAGGCGTGTGTGACCATCGGTGATGAACACCGAGCGCGCCGCAATCGAGATGTCGCTCAGCAGCGCGGCGACCAGTCCGGCACCCACGGCCGGGCCATTGATCGCCGAGATGATGGGCTTGCCACAGTTGATGAGGTTGTAGACGAGGTCACGCGCTTCCTTCCAAGTGTTGGCGCGCACGGTGGGATTGTCGATGATTTCTTCGATCATCTCGAAGTCACCGCCAGCTGAGAACGCTCTGCCAGCACCAGTGAGGATCACGCAATCGATGTCCGTATCGGCATCCACTTCACGCCACACATAGGTCAGTTCCCGATGTCCGATGGCGTCCAGCGCGTTGAGTCGTTCAGGGCGATGGATGGTGATGCGCAGAATGCGCGGCGCCGGATAGTCGAAGCGAAGGCGCTGATAGTTCTGATATCGCTCGGTCATGGCAGATTCCCAATGGCTTCAGACGATGTTGCACTGCGCCGCGCAAGCAGCGCAATCTCACAGCCACGATGCCACGTACCCCGAAATCCACACCCGAGACGATTCTCACTTACGACCTTGGCACCACGCGTCTCAAAGTGGCGTTGTTCAGTCTACGTGGACGGTTGCTTGGCCAGCGCGCGGTGCGTCACCGTGAGCACAGTCACGACCGTTTCGTTTGGCAGGATGCAGACGAGTGGTGGGCCGATGCAGTTGCCCTGACTAAGCAGCTGCTGAAGCTGCGACCCTGCCGGGTGATCGGCATCAGTGTGACGGGGCGCGCCGGTGCGGCCGTGTTCATCGGTCGCGATGGCACCGTCATCGGCCAGCCGTGGGCGGACCGTCGTCATCAGCCAAAACTCGACGCACTGCTTGCGTGGCGCAACGATTCCACGCAGCTGTCGAACTACGGCGCCGCGTTGCTCGCCAAAAAGCAGTGGTTCGTTGCCAACGAGCCAAAGCGGGCGCAACAGCTGCGCCACGTGCTGTACGCAAAGGACCTGCTGATCTATCGCCTCACCGGGCTGGCGGTGACAGACCCGGCCAGCGGCCCCGATGCCATGGACTGGGACCTCGCCAGCC
>JAQBCT010000268.1:0-4656 GCA_032124855.1 Gammaproteobacteria bacterium | reverse complement strand
CCCCCAGCCCGATGGCGATCGACCGGTACCGCATGCGCCACAAACTGTATCCCTCGCTGCTGCTGAGCGGCGACTTCGTCGACTACTTCCGCATCACGGATCGTCACTTCGTTTTCTACATGGCTGACGTATCGGGGCACGGTGCGTCGTCCGCCTTCGTGACCGTGCTGCTGAAGAACTTCTCGCGCCGGCTGCGCCGCGAATATCGGCCCCGCATGTTGCGCGAACCTGGTGAGATTCTCGCCGCACTCAATCGCGAGCTTCTGGACAACCGGCTCGACAAACATGTGGCGATATTCGTTGGTGTGCTGGACCTGACAGACAACACGCTTGCATTTGCTAACGGCGGGCACTTCCCATCCGCGATATTGTCAGACGAATCTGGTTGTCGGTTCCTGGAGCTATCTGGCAAGCCGGTGGGTCTGTTCGAAGACGTCGCCTGGCGCTCTGATCACGTGGCACTGAATGGCGCCCTGATGCTGGCGATGGTTTCCGATGGAGTACTGGAAGTGATGGACCCTGGGCCACTCCCACAGAAAGAGGCGTACCTACTGAATGCGGTGCGCGCGGCACATGCAAAAGGCATCGAACTATGGCAGGTACTGGAGCTGGATCGGCGCGGTGCCGGCCCGGACGACATGGCGTGTTTAGTGATCACGAAAGAAGCGTAGTGGCGACGCCACGACCGACACCGGGACGCATTCTCGTGGCTGAGCACGATGGCGTGTATTTGATGAAGTTTGTAGGCGATGTACGCGTCACGTTGTGCGCTGCAGTCGATGCCTTTCTCGACGCGATGCTGGCCAACGCAGCCTTCAAATCGGTCGTGGTGGATCTCAGTCGCACCAGCGGCATCGACAGCACATCGCTCGGGATTCTAGCCAAGCTGTCCATCCGCACACGGGAACAGTTCGGCTTCGTACCCACCCTCGTGTCGACGAATGCCGATATCACGCGCGTGCTGTTGACGATGGGTTTCGACGATGTATTTCGCATCGTGCAGCAACCCATCGAGCACAAGGAACAGTTCGGGGAATTGCATCCGTCGGATTGCACGGAGGAAGACATGCGCCAGCGCGTCCTGGACGCGCATCGCGTGCTCATGTCACTCAACGAATCGAATCGCGAAGCGTTCGAGGATCTGGTAGAGACGCTGGAAGCCGCGGCGCGTTAGCGTTATCCAGCACTGGCGCGGCTGTACTCGATTTGTCAGTATGGCCATCATGTTCGCGCGCCAGGGCGACACCCTGACGTGCTTGGATCAACCGAATTCCCCAGGAGATTTGCGATGACTGTTCAGTCGAAGACATATCTGCGTGCACTGATTACAGGGGCCTGTTCGCGGCTGTTGCCTACAGCGCCGACAAGCTGCCCGAGGTCTCCTCAGATGGACTGCATCTGGTAAAGCAGGATGAGTTTGCGGCGGTTTACGTGAAACCTGGCGTGAGCTTTGCGCCGTATACGAAGGTCGCGATCCTCGAGTGCTTTGTCGCCTTTCAGCGCGGTTTTGTACAGAACATGAATGCGGACGATCCGCTCTCGATGACGCCCAGTACGGTCAACCGTATCAAAACGCGCCTGGCCGCAGAGTTCATGAAGGTATTCAAACAGCAGTTGACCACGAACGGTTTTGCCGTCGTCGATGACGCCGCAAAAGATGTTCTGGTATTGCGTCCCGCCATCATCAACCTGGAGATCCAGGCGCCAGATCCGATGGGCCAGCCTGATCAGGTCACGTTGTCGCAGACCACGGGTCAGATGACGTTGTATCTGGAGCTATACGATTCTGTTTCGAGCGAGTTGCTGGCGCGCGTGATCGATGCGGAGCAGGCCGGCGGTGCAGGTGGCGGGTTCGGTTGGCAGACTTCGGTTGGCAATCTGTTCGCCGCCGATCAGATCCTCAAGCGATGGTCTGACCACCTGGAACTGTATTTGCGTGCCGCTCAAGCGACACACTGAACACACGGGGAGTTCACGCATGTTGAGCCGCATCGGATCCGTTGCTGCGCTGCTGGCGCTGTTATTCGCGACCACTTTGGTCCGCGCGCAGCAGCTGTATGTCTATCCCGCGCACGGCCAGAGTCCGGAGCAGGAGCAGCAGGATGAGTATCAGTGCTATCAATTCGGCATGAACGAAACCGGATTCAATCCGGCAGCAATGCAAACACCGGACACGCCGCCGCCCCAGCAGAAGCACAGCTTTCTCAAAGGTGCTTTTGGCGGTGCGTTGCTGGGTGTTGCCATCGGCGCAATCGCCGGCAACGCCGGTGAAGGTGCCGAGATTGGTGCCGCCAGCGGCGGCTTGTTTGGTGGCATGCGCGGACAGCAGGACCGCAACCAGCAGCAGCAGACCGCCCAGCAACAGGCGCAGGCGTATCAAACCAACCTGAACAACTACAACCGTGCCTATTCAGCCTGCCTGGAAGGGCGCGGGTATAGCGTGCAATGAAAGGGTCGACTATGAATGGCGTGACGAAATACGGAGTTGCCGCGCTGTGTGTGTCGCTGCTGCCGATGCTCGCATGGGCCGGCGACGCGTTCGACGGCAAGACGAATCTCATTTGCACCGTGCAGCAGTTGCATGAATGCGACAGCTTTGCGGGTTGTCAGGCGTTGGACGCCGGGATCGCCACACCCCTGCGGCATCTCGCGGTCAGTTTCTCGGACCACAAGGTTCAGCTGTACGGACTGAGCGCAGATCTGGCCAGCGAGATCGGCAGCGTGGCGAGCATCGAAGGCAAGTTGATTGTGCAGGGAACCGATGCCGGTTTGACGGATGAGGCAGACGACGGCGGTGGCTGGACGATCGCGATCAGCCAGGCGTACGGCAGCATGCTGTTCACCGTGACCGGCCACGACGTTGCATTCGTCGGCATGGGGAATTGCGTCAGCGCCCCTTAAGACGTGCCGCGTGCTTTGCGCTTGGCGGCGATGAAATCCGGGTGTGATACATACAGCAGATCCGCGATGCGACGGATGGCGTATTCCTCGTGCACCTCACCGCCGCTGTCAGCGCTAGCCAGACGCCACAACGATTCGATCAGCTGACATTTCTCCTCCATCGTCAACGCATCGTTGGCAGCGCGCGTGAACGGATACATCGAGATGGCGGTTTCGTGTTGCGTTTGTGCGCGCGCCACCAGCTGGTTCACCTGCTCATCCGTCAGGTGAAACATGACGGAGATCGCGCGGCGGGTGGCGTCGAGTTCCGGTTCCGTGATCTTCTGATCGGCCCACGCCACTTCCAGAAGCAGCATCGCGGCGGCCATCGGTACAGCATCCTCCGCTGCCATGGTGTCGTCAGCGTCGGCGCCGAGTTGGAGCAGGGCTTTCAAGCGTTCGAACATCGTGCCATGGACTCCTCGAGTGGATTTTCGTTTACCAGCGACACTGCGTGCAGCAGCACGTCAATGCCGGAACCGCGCCGGTGAGCGTGTTCTGAGAGATGGCGCCGGAATTGTCGCGCGCCGTGGCAGCCGTTGAACAGGCCCAGTAGGGGGCGTGTGAGGTCAGACAGACGCGTACCGCGCTGCAGCTCCGCTTCAACATAGTGCAGGTGCGCGGTCAACGCGCTGCGCCGCGACGGCGGCGGGGCAGTGCGGTATAGCCGAGCCTCGACTTCCGTCAGCAGCCACGGATTGTGATACGCCGCGCGGCCCACCATGGCGCCGTCCACGTGCGCAAGCTCCTGTGCAATGCAGTTGACGTCATCCAGGCCGCCGTTGACCACGAAGCACAGATCGTCGAAGTCGGCTTTGAGGCGGCGCACGCGCGTCCAGTCGAGGGGCGGAATGGTTCGGTTCTGCGCCGGACTCAAACCCTTCAGAATCGCCTTGCGTGCGTGCACGATGAACACGGTGCAGCCGGCTGCCGCAACCGTCTCGACAAAATCGTGGAGGAAGGCGTAGTCGTCCTGCTCATCAACCCCGGTGCGGCATTTCACTGTGATGGGCAGCGGGCACGCAGCACGCATGGCCGCGACGCAATCCGCTACATGTGCGGGTTCGCGCATCAGACAGGCGCCGATGCGTGCGTGCTGTACGCGGTCCGACGGACAACCCACATTCAGATTGATTTCATCGAATCCCGCGTCGAAACCGAGGCGCGCGCACACTGCGAGGGCGTCCGGATCCGCACCCCCCAGCTGCAGCGCGACCGGGTGTTCCTCAGGTGAATACGTCAGCAGCCGCTCGCGTGGTCCGTGCAGCAGCGCACCGGTCGTGATCATCTCGGTGTACAGCCGCGCATGTGGTGCGAGTAGGCGATGAAATCGCCGGCAATGACGATCGGTCCACTCCATCATTGGTGCGGTGCACAATTGCCACGAACTGGCTCGCTGAATAGTCATGAAAAGCCCAATAAAGTCAGTCGGCTAGAACCAGATCCGTACTGGCTGTCGAGGTCCCCAACGTTTGAACGAAGTCGCGCACAGCGTCGAAGCACCCCGAGTTGGGGTACTGCGGAAGTTGTGGGGTACCGGGTGTTGCGTCTCATCGCGAAACACACAGAGATCGCGGACCGTGGCTGATTGTAAAGGAAGCAGGTCGTTTCCGTTGGCTCCGTGGGCGAAGGAGACCGAAGTCGGCCATTCGATTGCGTTGAACAATGGCGCATGCGCAACTGCAAGCGAATATGTGGATGTCAGTCCAAGGTCAC
>JAQBCT010000267.1:0-4681 GCA_032124855.1 Gammaproteobacteria bacterium | reverse complement strand
GGCCATGCCGCGCAGTGGAACTTTGATGTCTACCTCGATGGAAAACGCATCGGCGAGCATACGTTTCAGGTGGAGCCCGACGACGGTGGAGGACACATCGTGCGCTCCGATGCGCGCTTCGACGTCAAAGTGCTGATGGTGCCGGTGTTCCGTTACCGCCACTCGGCGGAGGAGCGTTGGTCCGGTGCCTGCCTGACGTCAATCCAAAGCACCACCAAGGTCAACGGCAAAAGTTCAGCACTGGATGGCCGTCGGGTTGACGGCTCATTCGAACTGGCAGTGACACAGAACGACGACGCGTGGACGACGCGTCTGCCGGGCTGTGTCGCAACGTACGCCTACTGGGACATGGCCACGCTTGAGCAACACGATCAACTGCTGAACAGTCAGACGGGCTCTTATGATCTGGTGCAACTCAACGCCACAGACGAGGGGCGTGTGGTGCTGCGCGCCGCGACGTTCACCATCGACCTCGAATACGCGGCCGACCGATGGCAGAGCCTGTCGACGTTACGAGACGGTCGTCGTCTGGAATATCGGCTGGCCGCGACGCGCCAATCAGGCGGTTCCACCTGAAGACGAACCTATCCGTGCGAATGTCTCGATCGCGCGCCCGCGTGCCGCTGAATGGTCGACGATGCGCGCAGGATAATCGGGTACCAGCAAGGGCGATCGCCACGGCTCGAATACGGTTTTGAGGTCTGCCTGCGCAAGCTCCGCGACCCAGCGCCGCACAAACGCGCCCGACGGATCACACTTCTTCGCCTGTGCCAGCGGATTGAAAAAACGGAAATACGGGACCGCATCGGCGCCGGTCGATGCGCTCCATTGCCAGCCCCCGTTGTTCGCAGCGAAGTCACCATCGACCAGCAACTCCATGAAGTGCCGCTCGCCCTCGCGCCAGTCGATCAGCAGATGCTTTGTGAGGAACATGGCCGTCACCATGCGCACCCGGTTGTGCATCCATCCCGTCGCCGCGAGCTGTCGCATGGCCGCATCAACCAGCGGATATCCGGTGCGCCCGGCCTTCCACGCGGCGAGCCCGACCGGGTCGATGCGCCAGTGGAGACCATCGTAGATTCGCTTGAACGATGCGCCCGTGCTGACATGGTCAAACGCAGCGATCACGTGCTGATAAAACTCCCGCCAGATGAGTTCGCTTTCCCACATCGATTGGGCCGAGCGATCGCGCGCGGCCGCCGCGCACGCGCGCACCGAAATCGCGCCAACTGCCAGATACGCAGACAGGCGGCTCGTCGCATCGAGATCCGGACGGTCGCGATCGACAGCGTAGTTGCGAAAACCGTCATCGATGAACCGCTGCAATCGCCGCTGTGCTTCCGCGGATCCCCCTGGCCAGATTTCGGCAAGCTGGTTGTCATCGACACCATCGATCAACGCGGGTAGCGCGTGTGATGCCAGTGTGCAGCCCCGCTGCGGCGCAGGACGCGGCAACGGCGTAAGCGCCCCGGGCGGCAGACGCTCCATGAGCCGGCGCTTGAAGGGTGTGAACACGCTGTAAGGCGAACCCTTCGCGGTGAGCACCGACCCCGGCGGCATGAGCACGTGGCCGTGATGGATGCGCACCTGCCTTCCGGTACGCTCAATCTCCCGCCTAACGGCCGCATCGCGCCGCCGTTCATCGAGCGGATATTCCGCATTGAAGTGCAGCGTCTCGGCGCCGAGTTCGAGCATCACGCGTTCAAGCGCGACGGCCGCACCATCGAACCTCGGCACGTCGAGGATGCGCAGCGCAACGCCAAGCGCACGCAATTCGGTCGCGAGCGCCGCGAGGCAACGCAGCAAAAACGAGATGCGATTGTCACCCACACCGTGAGCCCGCCACTGAGCTGCACAGATCATGAATAGTGCGACGGTTTCCCCCTGGCCCATCGCCGCACACAAGGCCGGGTTGTCCGCGGTGCGCAGGTCGCTGCGAAACCAGATCAGCTGACGCGCCATCAGGGCTGCAGGGACACTACAACGCGCGGCGCAGGCCGGACGCGGGCGGATGCGGATTCAGGTAGATCTGTTCGAGGGCGTAACGATCCGGAAAACGCCGCAAATGGTGCTTGAGCAGCGTCATCGGCGCGAGCAGTGGCACTTCGCCACGCCGATAGGCATCCGTCAGCGCAGCGAATTCCTGTCGCGTTGCCGAGTCGAGTTCCTTCTTCACGTAGCCCTGCAAATGCTGCAGGACGTTCGCATGGCCGCCCGGTTTTGCCGGGCGCGACAGGCCGTGCATCAGTACGCGCAGGTATTGAGCTGCAATCGTCTGGACATCGCCCGAAAGGTCGGAGAGCAGGCGGCCTGCAGCTCGATAGGCTGTGATGCTGTGCGCCATCAGCAGGTACTTGTAGGCGCTGTGGAAAGCGATCAGACCCCGCGCCGTGACACCGCGCTGCGCAACTCGCAACCAGTGCGCGTAGGCGAACGTGCGCGTCACGAAATTTTCGAGCAACACGGGATCAGACAGCCGCCCGCTTTCTTCCACCGGCAGATAGGGCATGGCGGTGACAACTTCATCGGCAAACAGTCCCCGCGCGCTCCCGGTGGGCGCCTTGCCGGGGCCGGGGTAGAGCTTGACGCGAAACAGCCCGCAAGAGGGCGAGTTCTTCATGAACACGTAGCCGGCGACGTCGGCAAGCTGCGGCAGAATCGACCTGCCATAGGCGCGAAGCGCATCGGTGACATCGAGCGATGCGTCCTTCACACCCTGCGCGCGCGGCGCTTCGAGCATACCGACGAGTCGGATGGGCAGTCGCGGTATACCCATGCCAATGCCCACTTCGGGACAGATGCCACGGTATGTGAAAAGACCGTCGACAGCCTCGTGCGGCACGCTCGAACGCTTGTGGCTGCCATCGAAGCGCACTTCGGCACCGGTCAAACAATCGCTGATCGCGATGGTAAGTGGCGGTTCCGGTCGCGGTGGCAGTAGCTGGGTGGGTGGCATGAACCAAGGCGTCCTGAATCCGGGGCAGTATTACGTGGCTGCCCGGTGCATGGGAAGCAGGTACTGTTCCGCGCGCCGCCCTTGCCGAAACCGTCGCGTTGAAGTTCGATCCTCAAGGCATCCTTGGCACGCCGAATCGTCGCCCAGCTGTGGCCGGACGCCTTCGCCTCATTCCGCACATCGAGAGCCAGTACCGGACCGTTTGATAACACCTGTCGCAGGCAGTCTGCGGAGGCGTCACGATCGCTGCGCAGATTATCCGCGTCGGGCTGTGCAGCCAACGATAGCCGCCACCAATGTACTCGAGTCATGGATTCAATTTCACAAACGGTTTGCTCCTGCCATAGAGTTCGCTGGTAAACCACTGCAGGGGTAACCCATGGCAACCAAGACGAAGACTGACGACAAAATCTCGGGCCAGTGCCCGTACAGCAACATCGCCGGCATCGGCAGAACGAACCGCGATTGGTGGCCGAACCAGCTGCGGCTCGAGCTGCTGCATCAGCATTCGTCGAAGTCCGACCCCATGGGCAAGACCTTCGACTACCGCAAGGAATTCAAGAAGCTCGACTACAAGGGCCTGAAGAAAGATCTGGTCACGCTGATGACCGACTCCCAGGACTTCTGGCCCGCTGACTTCGGCCACTACGGACCGCAGTTCATTCGCATGGCCTGGCACGCGGCCGGTACCTACCGCATTCACGACGGGCGCGGCGGTGGCGGCCGGGGTCAGCAGCGCTTTGCGCCGCTGGACAGTTGGCCGGACAACGTCAACATCGACAAGTCGCGGCGCCTGCTCTGGCCGATCAAGCAGAAGTACGGCCAGCGCATCTCCTGGGCGGACCTGATGATCTTGGCCGGAAACGTCGCGCTCGAGTCGATGGGTTTCAGGACCGCCGGTTTCGGCGGCGGCCGACCCGACGTGTGGGAGCCGGACGAGGACGTGAACTGGGGCCAGGAGATTGCCTGGCTGGGCGTCGACAAGCGTTTCAGCGGCGACCGTGATCTGAACGCACCCTTCGGCGCGACCCACATGGGTCTGATCTACGTCAATCCGGAAGGCCCGAATGCCAGTGGCGATTACCTGGCAGCTGCCAAGGACATCCGCGCCACCTTCGGCCGCATGGCAATGGACGACGAGGAGACCGTTGCCTTGATTGCCGGCGGTCACACCTTCGGCAAAGCTCACGGCGCAGCGCCGGAGTCGCACAAAGGACCCGAGCCCGAAGCCGCACCGCTGGAAGCGCAAGGTTTTGGCTGGATGAGCGACCACGGCACGGGCAACGGCGCCGACACGATCTCGAGCGGCATCGAAGTGACGTGGACGAAGACACCCGCGCTGTGGAGCAACAACTTTTTCGAGAACCTGTTCAAGTACGAATGGGAGCTGACCAAGTCGCCGGCAGGCGCCAAGCAATGGGTGGCGAAGGGCGCACCGCAGATCATTCCGGATGCGCACATTGCCGGTAAGTTCCACAAGCCCACCATGCTGACCACAGACCTGACGCTGCGCTTTGATCCCGCGT
Organism: Gammaproteobacteria bacterium; assembly: GCA_032124855.1. GTDB lineage: Bacteria > Pseudomonadota > Gammaproteobacteria > Pseudomonadales > Azotimanducaceae > DATJGR01. The sequence continues at coordinate 199 of JAQBCT010000267.1, read as the reverse complement.
TCGGCAAAATCTCGCGCAAGTTCCTCGAAGACCCGCAGGCCTTCGCCGACGCCTTTGCGCGGGCGTGGTTCAAGCTCACCCACCGTGACATGGGTCCACGTACGCGCTATCTCGGCCCCGAAGTGCCGAAGGAATCGTTCTGCTGGCAGGATCCGGTCCCGGCGGTCGACCACATGCTGATCGGCAACAAGGACATCGC
>JAQBCT010000266.1:0-5419 GCA_032124855.1 Gammaproteobacteria bacterium | reverse complement strand
CCACCCGTAGCTAACAATAAATCGACGGGTTGTGCGGCGCCCCACCAACAGGGTCCATGTCTGAGATTTACACCACACTCACGAATCTAGTCGTGAAAGCGACAGACGTCCGCCGGAGATATCCGCACCATTGCGGTATGGCACACAAGCGAAGAGACGATCCATCGGGTCGGTATTTCGGGGCTGAACGCGTCGTCATGGCGCGTGGTCAATGGTTCGTCATGACCCGCGAGCGCATGGATGTTGGTCCGTACGAGACGCGTGAGGCAGCAGAGATCGCCGCCAATGAGCTTACCGATGCGCTCGACGGCATCGATGAACCGGACGTTGTGCTCGCCCTGATCAAAGAGTTTATTCGCCGACGAACCCCACCCGACTGAATTCCTGACCCATCTGACCCCGGATAGGTCTGCTACTTGGCTCTACTGCGAATTTCGCCTAGCGCTGACCGACCAAGGCAAACGTCACCTCGCCGCAAAGCTGCTGGCGTTCGTCCCAGAGCGCAAGTGAGAGACAGCGGAGGCTTTCACGCGCGTCAGGCGCTGAAACGCAGCCCTTCGAATTTGCCGTCCTCGCGCCACTCCTGCAGCAGTTTGAAGAAGTGGATGGAGCCACCTCCGTACGGTGCTGACTGTTTGGCAGTTGGGTTCGGCTGACCTTCGTTGTTGTAGTAACCGGGCGTACAGCTCGCCCCGCCCAGACCGCCCAGCGGACCCCCCATCGACAACTCGATGATGGTGTCCACCCAGGTGTCTTCAGCGGTCTTTTCGACCTCCACCGTTCGATCGCCGGCTTCGAGTGCCGTGGCGATGATGTGCGCCTGATGCACGGCGGTTTCATCCAGCAGGTGCGGGAAATTCGCCGTGAAGCCGCCCTGGGATGTATTCATGATGAACAGATTGGGAAAGCCGTGGCTGCCCATGCCATGCAGCGTGCGCGTGCCTTCGCGCCAGTGGTCGCTCAGCGCTTTGCCGCCACGCCCGATCACGTCGTAGCCGCAACGGCGCGTATAGCTGGTGCCCACCTCGAAGCCCGTGCCGAAGATGATGCAATCCACGTCGTACTCGACACCGTCCGCCACGAGTCCTTTCTCTGTGATCCGCTCGACACCTTTTCCCTGCGTATCCACCAACCGCACGTTGCGGCGGTTGAACGTCGGCAGGAATTCGTCGTTGAAAGTGGGCCGCTTGCAAAACATCTGGTAGTACGGCTTCAATTTCTCGGCTACATCGGGATCTTCCACTGACGCATCCACGCGGGCGCGAATCTCTTCCATCTTCTCGAAGTTGGCCATCTCCATCACTTGCTCGATGCTCATATTGGAGGCGTCCGGGGCCTTGCGGAACTGATTGATCATCTTGCCGATGAGGTCCGTCCAGCCATCGGCCACAAGGTCGCGTTCCTGCGGTACGCCTGATATCAGCGCGTTGAAATTCTCCATACGTTCTTTCTGCCAGCCGGGCTCGAGACTGGCGGCCCACTGCGGATCCGTGGGCGAGTTGCCGCGCACGTCAACCGTTGACGGTGTGCGTTGGAAGACATACAGCTGCTTGGCGGTTTCGCCGAGGAACGGCACACACTGAATGGCGGTGGCACCCGTACCGATGATCGCGACGCGCTTGTCGTGCAGCTTGTTGAGCCCACCGTCGGGGCCACCGCCGGTGTAGTCGTAATCCCAACGGCTGGTATGAAAGGCATGGCCTTTGAAGCTGCGAATGCCCTCGATGCCCGGCAGCTTCGGCCGGTGCAACGGGCCGTTCGCCATCGACACGAAGCGCGCCTTGATTGCGTCACCACGGTTGGTAGACACGATCCAGCGTGCAATCGAGTCGTCCCATTGCAATCCCGTGACTTCAGTCTGAAACAGCGCGCCCTCGTACAGGTTGAAGTGCCTGCCGATGTTTGCGCTATGCGCGAGGATTTCACGGGCGTAGGAGTACTTCTCCTTCGGCACGTAGTTCAGTTCTTCCAGCAGCGGCAGGTAGCAGTACGACTCGATGTCGCATTGCGCACCGGGGTAGCGATTCCAGTACCAGGTGCCGCCGAAGTCCGCGCCCTTCTCGATGATGCGGATATCGTTCACGCCCGCCTGGCGCAGCCGCGCCCCCGCCTGTAGTCCGCCGAAGCCGCCACCGATCAGCACCACATCCACCTCGTCGGTAACAGGTTCGCGCACGATCTCTTCTGCGACGTATGGATCTTCGAGGTATTTGGCATATGCGCCGGTCATCTCGACGTACTGTTCATTGCCGTCGGCGCGCAGTCGTTTCTCGCGTTCGATTCGATAGCGTTCGCGCAACGCATCGGCATCGAAGGAAATATCGGTGGAGAGTTGGGTGACGGCTTGGCTCATGTCGGAAGCATCCTCTTGGAATCAAAGGTGTTGACTAACGGCGCCATTCCGCCGCGCAGGGAGTCGATGAAGGCGGTCGCTGCCTCCGCGTCGCCGGGGTAGCGAGCGTCTTCCAGGAACCGGTCGAAGAAGTTCAGCGCCCCAAGCATAAAAAAGGCTTGCGCGCGGACCTGCGCGTCGGTCATCTGGCGCAGATCGCCTCGCTGCATGCCGCGACGGATCCGGCCACAGATGTGGTCTATGTTGGCCTGGACGCCGGACTGGTAGAGGTCGGGGTCGTGCAGCCGTACCTCTTCGGATAACCGGACGTAGTTCGGATTGGCGTGCAGAAACTTCAGATAGACCGTGAGGATCCTGCGTTCGCACTCGAAGAACGACTCCGCATTGGTTGGTGCGGTCAGTTGCGAGATGAACTCGCCGGCTTGTGATGCCATCAGTTCGCGCAGCAGTTTGCGCTTGGTACCGAAGTGGTAATTCAAAATGCCAACCGCCACCTCCGCACGGGCGGCGATCTTCGCCACCGAGGTGTTCTGGAAGCCCGATTCGCCGGCTTCGACGAGGGCGGCGTCGAGAATGCGGGCGCGGGTGTCCTCGGAACGGGCATAGTGACCGCGGTTCGCTGGAACGGCGTGGTTCGATGGACGTGACATGTGTTGAATACTGAATCACTTTTCAGTTTAATTCAACCGCATCAAATTCGATCCGTCGGCGGAAACCACCACACAAAACAGGGAGAATCGATTTGCTGAACTACACCAGGAGTGGCGACGTCGCGGTGCTGACGATCGACGACGGCAAGGCCAATGCCGTCGGCTACGCGTTCATCGATGCGGTCAACGGCGCGCTGGATCGCGCAGCGGATGACGCCAAAGCCGTCGTCATCACGGGCCGCGTCGGCATCTTGTCCGGCGGCTTCGACCTGAAGGAGATTGCCAAGGGCATGGAGGCGGCCATGTCGCTGGTCAATCGCGGCGCGAAGCTGATGCTGCGGCTGTTCGGCCACCCCCAGCCGGTGGTGATCGCGTGCTCCGGGCATGCGGTTGCGGCGGGTGCATTTCTGTTGCTGTCGGCCGACACGCGCATCGGCGCTGCAGGCGATTTCAGAATCGGTCTGAATGAGACGGCGATCGGCATGACGCTGCCCCCCTTCGGGCTGGCGATGGCAAGGGAACGCCTGTCCAAGCGTCATCTCACTGCCGCAGTCATTCAATCGGAGATGTTTGATCCCACGCGTGCGAAGGATGCGGGTTTCCTCGACGAGGTAGTGAAGCCTGAGGAACTGGTGGGTCGCGCCCTGGCTGTCGCGACCCGTCTCGCGCAATTCCCGGGCGAAGCCTATGCAAGCAACAAGCTGGGTGTTCGCCGGGTTGCCATCGACAGCATCGCTGCGAGCCTGGGCGGAACATGATCGAACTGTATACGGCGCCGACACCAAATGGCTGGAAGGTGTCGATGGCACTGGAAGAGATGGAACTTCCGTACGAGCCGCACCTCGTCGATCTGTCGAAGGGTGATCAGCACACCGACGCATTCAGGCGCATGAATCCCAACGGCCGCATCCCGGTCATCGTTGATCGGTCCGCGGATATCACCGTATTCGAGTCCGGCGCCATCCTCATCTATCTCGCGCAGGTGTCGGGCCGTCGCGTTCGTGCGCTACTTCCCGGAAACCGTGCAACCCGCCATCGATCGTTACATCAACGAGACGCGGCGGTTGTACGAAGCGCTGGACGGACAGCTTGCGCATCAGGAGTATCTCGCCAGCGAGTACAGCATTGCCGACATCGCCAACTACGCATGGATCCGCAGCCACAAGTGGGCGCGCGTGTCCGTGGAAGGGCTCGAACATCTGCAGCGCTGGATGAACGCGTTGGCAGCCAGACCCGGGATTCAGCGCGGCTGCCAGGTGCCACCCTCGCCGGGCAAGGCCGATCTGGTGAAAGCCGGGGGTGCCACGATCACGACGCGTTAGCCATCTGCCTCATCAAAACAGGAGAACGAAATGACGACATTGGACGATCAACAGGCAGCGGTGGATGCCACCCCGTTAGACGAAATCGACGTGAGTCGGCCGGAACGTTTTCAGAACGACACCTGGCGACCCTGGTTTGCGCGGTTGCGGCGCGAAGCGCCGGTTCATTATCTCGCGGACAGCGTGAATGGCCCGTTCTGGTCCGTCAGCAGCCACCACCTCATCAAGGAAGTCGACACCAACCACGAGGTGTTTTCCTCCGAGGCCGGTGGTATTGCCATCGTGGATCCTGAAGTGGGTAACCCGGAGCAATTGCAGGGCGAGAGCTTCATTCAGCTCGACCAGCCGCGCCACGCGCCACAGCGAAAAGCCGTTGCGCCTTCCGTTGCGCCGAAGAACCTCGCTGAACTGGAGCCGATCATTCGCGAGCGGGCGATCGATATTCTCGAGAACCTGCCCGTGGGCGAGACGTTCAACTGGGTACAGGAAGTATCCGTCGAACTCACGGGTCGCATGCTCGCGACCTTGTTCGACTTTCCGTACGAGGAGCGTCACAAGCTCATTCACTGGTCGGATATCACAACCGCAGTGCCGCAGGTCACGGGCGATGACAGCATCGACATGACGAAGCGCTATGACGAGCTGATGGAATGCGCCGGCGCGTTCTACCAGCTGTGGAACGAGCGCGCGGCGGCTCCGCCTAAATTTGACCTCATCTCCATGCTCGCGCATGGCGAAGACACGCGCACGCTCAATGAGAATCCCGGACGCTTCCTGGGCACGCTGCTGCTGCTGATTGTCGGCGGCAACGACACCACGCGTAACAGCATCAGCGGCGGTGTGATGGCTTTGAACAAGTACCCTGATGAGTACCAGAAACTGCGAGACAACCCGGCGCTCATTCCCAATATGATCTCCGAGATCATTCGCTGGCAGACGCCGGTCATCCACATGCGCCGAACTGCGCTTGCCGATTTCAATCTCGACGGTCAACACATCAAGAAAGGCGACAAGGTCGTCATGTGGTACCTGTCCGGAAATCATGACGAGGCCGTGTTCGAGAACGCCGACCGCTTGATCATCGACCGACCCAA
>JAQBCT010000265.1:0-2734 GCA_032124855.1 Gammaproteobacteria bacterium | reverse complement strand
GGCTTTCAACCACCTTGCCGCGCTCATCCAGACGCGCCGATCCAAGGTAACTGGGAATATCCAGCGTCAGCGGTCGCCAGTCCACCGCAATGCCAAGCTGACGCGCGATGGCATAGGTCGGATCCTTCGCGAGATACGCATAGGGGCTCTTGAAATCGATGTAGACGATCAGCGGGTCGTCGGAAACGACGGGGTCGAATGTCATCGCGTAGTTCCGGCTGCCGTGCAACCGCGCGACTCTAACATGGGTGAGCGCGCCTTCAATCGCCCTCGCCTCCCGTCGCGCTGCTGGCGACAATGGGCCCGCTACAACCAATCGGGAGCACCACGATGTCATCAACGCCACTCGAGATCGCCGGACAACTATTCGCTGCAATCGAGGCCAAAAGTGTGGACGCGGTCGCCGCCCTGTACGACGAGCGCATCGAGGTGTGGCATAACTTCACCAACGTCGTGCAATCCAAAGCAGACAACCTGCGCGTGCTCGCAGGACTCATCCGCAGTGCGCAGACCATCCGCTACGACATCATTGAGCGACATCAAGTGGGTGGAAGTCGGATCGTGCAACGGCATAATCTGGAATGCGTTACGCTCCGCGGCGTGAACGTCACCCTTCCTGCATGCATATTTCTGACTATCGAGCACGGCCTGATCAGGCGCATCGACGAATATCTGGACAGCGCGCAGACGCAATCCCTGCGCGCGCAAGCCTAGCCTGGCAGCGCCTTGATCCGGCGCAAGGCCTCGTCGTAGTCGATTGCACCGCGCTCCAAGGCGGAAAGAATGTCGCGCGCCGCCGCGCTTCGAGACACCGAGCCTGGCTGCGCATCGAGCCCCGACCGATCGGCAGCCACAGGTTCCGGTGCGACGCGCTTGCCTTGATCGTCCAATCCCAACCGCGTGCGCAACGCCAGCAGGCGCGACTTGACCGTGGGGTAACTTACGCCGAGCGCAGTTTCCATATCCGTGATGCGCCCTTCGCACAACACGAAGATGCGCAGCAGATGCAGTTGTTCCGGCTCCAGTTGCGCGAATTCGTTGTGCGCATAGCGTGTGGTGACCTCCAGACCGCAATCGGCGCATTGCAGCACGCGCGGAAACAGGCGCCCCCGGCACGCCGGGCAGGGTGATGAATCGATCGCGGCTGGTTCAGGCAACCTTGCGTGCCTCGGCGTGGCTGGCTAGCGCATCGGCCGATGCAATCACGAGCCCGCTGAAATCAACGCCCACGAAGTGCAGATTCTGCGCTTCGAATTCTTCGAAGCGGGTTTCGTCGAAGACGCAATCTTCGAACGTGCATTGCTTCATGACGACATGCCGGAACTCTGTGTCGCGCATCAACGCAAGCGAACGCCGGCCGAGACCAAGTGCGAAATCCTTCAGGAGAAACTGAACCCCTTCCAGACCGCAGTTCTTCATCACCAGACCGTCGCAGCGTACGCCGCGCATTGCGACATCGCTCAGTACCGCCGCTTCGAGCAGCCAGTTGCGCCCGGTCACGCCATCGAGACTGAGCTGTTGCACATGACTGTCCGCGTTGACCACCACTGTCTTGAGCGTCACACCATTGAATCGGCACGACGACATCTGCGCGTTGGCGATGCCGATATCTTTGAGCTGCGATCCGTTGATCAGACACGACTCGAGGCGGCCATGGTCAATGGCGAGTCGCGCCAGCCGCCCCCCATTCAATTCGTTGTCGTGCATCACGCCATGCTCGAGCATCACCTGGGATACGGATGAGCCGCGAATGCGCTGACTCGTGAACGTGCTATCCACGAGCTCGATCTTCTCCAGCGCCGCTGCATCCACGTCGTTATCCGAAAAGCTGGAACGCTGAAGCCGCAGTCCACGCAGCTGCGCAACGGCAAAGTGGTTGCGCTCATACCGATAGTCCGAGCCGGTGGGCTGCTGCACGCGCGACAGGATCGTATCGTTCTCGCCGCTTGCGCCGCGCTGCGATGCGTCGCCGCCGAATCCAGAACCCAACGCCCACCGCAACGTACGTGCGCCCGCCCCGAAGAGGCGGCGGAAGTCGTCGTCTGTCCACGTGCGCGAACGGTGCCGGTGTGAACGTTGCCCACGGCGATGGCGCTGCCGTTCACCGCGATGGTCCGTACGCTGCGTGGACGCCTGGGCGTCGGCGCTGTCCACGGCGGGTTCGTTGCGCAATGCCGCAATCATCTCGGCACCCTGCTCGGCAGTCAGGGCGCCTGACTTGACCAATTCCAGAATTCTCGCGATTTCACTTTGCATGGCGGCAACTCCTGGCAGCTCCTGAGTGGCGTGGCAACACTACACCCGAAATATTGATATTTTCAATATGATTATTGAATTATTCAATTTCGGTGCCGACGGCGCCAAGTGGCGGGCATCCGGACGCGCATCGATAATGCCCGCTGCCGTTTAGCAGGTTCCCGGGCATGTTCACGTTGGCGAACGCAGATATCAGTGTGGAGTTACTCGATCCGCTGGTGGACCGTGATCGTCTGGGCAGCCGCTATTGCAGCGGCGGCTACATCTTTCAGGTCACCGATCAGCGCCACGGCGCATTACTCAGCGGACCGACATTCCCCGACAGCTTCAACACCTTCGACGGTCAAGGCATCCCCGATGCGTTCAAGCTGGGTCCGTTGTACTCCACCCAGACGCTGAACGAGGCGCTGATCATTGGTACCGGGATCGTCGATCTGAAGAACGATGTGGTGCACCAGCGTTGCGATTGGTCGGTCAA
>JAQBCT010000264.1:0-6050 GCA_032124855.1 Gammaproteobacteria bacterium | reverse complement strand
ATCTGGCGGTGCGCGGTCATGCCATCGAGGCACGTGTGTATGCGGAGAACCCGCGGCGCAAGTTTCTGCCATCAACCGGCCCCTTGCCGCATGTGAAATTTCCAAGTGGCGTGCGTGTCGACACCGGCGTCTCGAGCGGCGGTGAGGTGACCATGCATTACGACCCGATGATCGCCAAGGTAATCGCCCACGGCGACGATCGCGCGCAGGCCATCCGCGCGTTGCGCGCCGCGTTGGGGGAATGTGAGATCGCGGGTGTCGAACACAATGTTTCATTCCTGCGCAACGTGCTGGGCGATGCAGCGTTCATCGACGGCAGCTACGACACCGGACTGATCGAAGCGCGCGGTGCCGCATTGATCCCCTCGGCCGATCCGCGCTGCGCGTTGGCCGCGGCGCTGTTGGTGGTGTTGTGCAGGTCTGAGGATTCCGTGTGGCAGCGCGGCGATGCATTTCGCGTCAACCAGACTGCGCGACAGCCCGTCAATTTGCGCCACGGTGTCACGTCGATCGCCATCGAGGTGGAGCAGGTGGGTGCAGGATATCGCCTGTATGTCGACGCCGCAGTCGTGGCTGCAACCGGGGTCACCTTGGAAGAGCAGACGTTGCGTGCGCGCTTCGATGACGAAATGTATGCGTGCACCGTGCTGCGGGATACAGATGCGGTATACGTGATGCGCGCCGGGGCAACCGAAAAGTTTCTGCTGCCTTCAAAGGATGCCGCGCTTCTCGAAGGCGCGGTGAGTGATGGTCGCGTGGTGGCTCCCATGCCGGGTCAGATCATCGCCGTGCAGGCGATGATTGGTACGCGGGTGCGCCGGGATCAGCCGATTCTGGTGCTCGAGGCAATGAAAATGGAACACACGCTCGTGGCACCCATCGATGGCACGCTGGAAGCACTTTCACTCGCGGTGGGTGACCGGGTCGTGGAAGGGGCGGAGCTGTTTCGGATTGCCGCGCTCAGCTGAAGTGAGCCGGCAGACCCGGCGCGTCGGTATCGAGCAGCGGCATCTGCCCGGTTGCGCTCGCAGCATAGGCTTCGCGCCACTGACTCACCCACAGCGGATCGGCCGTGTCGCGGGGATGATGTCCCGGCGCCAACGATCGCAGCAACGCGGGAGCGATGTTGCGATAGAAGCGCCACACCATCCGCCATAGCCGCACGCGACTGCGCGCGTCGTGCCACGCGCCGTCGTGCTTGAGCATGCGCATGTAGGCGCGTCGCGAAAAAGCTGCAACATGCCATGCCGCATAGATCAGACCCATCACACGGGCGCGGTAATCGCCGAAGAGGTGTTGATACACATCGAACGCCACGGTCTTGTGTTCGGTCTCCTCCACCATATGCCACAGCACCAGCGAGGCTACGGTCGGATCTGCGCCGGCGAAGAGGCTCTCGCGCTGGGTGATCAGCCACTCAGTGAGCCCGATGGTCATGGTTTCGAAACCCGCCGTGTAGGCCAGGCGCCAGCGCAATGGCCGCAATTCGAGCCGCTTATAGTCCGCCGCCATTTCCGCTTCGACTTCGGCGAGATCGGGATAACCGTTGCGCTTGAGCATCTCGTTGTAGCGTCGATGATTGGTGAAGTGCTGGGCCTCCTGCCCCATGAAGTTCCGCGCGGACTCGGCGAGCTGCTCGTCGTCGATCTCAGGCAGCGCTTCGCGCACGTTCTTGATCAGGAATGGTTCGAGATACGGCATCGCGAGCGATGCGCCGTTCACCATGTGGCTCCATTCGGGTTGCGTTGGATGCCACGCGGGTGACATGTCGTTGCTGAACTCGAACGGAATCTTGCGGACGACGATCTGCGGCGGGTGTGCGTATGCCGTTGCCATGTCGGCGCTCATGGGGTGCGTCGAATCGTTCTCAGATGCGACCAGATACCCCAGAACAGCAGGGCAAACGCGATGTGGACCGCGATGACCGGCGGCCAGCCTGTCAGGTAGATGACGTTGTTGGCGAGGCTGTCACCGAACGGTCCGCCGCCGAACGCGAGCCCTCGCGTGCCGAACAGCGCGTTGGCGATGGCAGGCAGTGTGAACAGCCAGGCGAACGTCAACGATGAGTAGAACAACCAGTCGGCGCCTGTTTTGCCCAAGCGGATAGTGGGCGCGATAGCCGCAATGGCGAGCAGCACGAGACCGTTCGTGATGCCTTCGAGGTGCGCCATGTTCCAGGCGCGCGTTTCGCCGGGTATCTGCGCATCAATGTGCTGCAACACCGGCCAGAGATCGATTTCACCCAGCAGGTGGAAGAAATACAACCACCCCGTGAGCACGGAGCTGATCAACAGCCCAACCCCGTTGAGTGACAGCAGGATCCTTCGCCGTTCGTCGATCATCGCTGTGCCTCGATGGGGGAGGCGCCATCATAGTCGAAGGGTTCCAGCGTGATCGAGGCGGGGGGTGGCGCTATCATGCGGCGCTATGGCACATCCCCTACCCGATTTCGATTTTGGTCTCGGCGAAACCATCGACATGTTGCGCGATACGACGGCGACATTTGCGGCCGATCACATCGCACCGCACGCCGCCGATGTGGATCGGAACAATCAGTTTCCGCGTGCACTGTGGCCCAAGCTCGGTGAGTTGGGATTGCTTGGCATCACCGTCGAGGCCGAGTACGGCGGGGTGGCCATGGGTTACCTGGCGCATTGCGTGGCCATGGAAGAGATCAGCCGTGCGTCGGCTTCGGTTGGGCTGTCCTATGGTGCCCATTCGAATCTCTGCGTGAATCAACTGCGTCGCTTCGGCAGCGTTGCGCAGAAGCAGCGCTACCTTCCCGGACTCGTCTCTGGCGAACACCTGGGAGCATTGGCGATGAGCGAGCCCAATGCAGGCTCCGACGTAGTGAGCATGAAATTGCGCGCTGTCGATGACGGCGACTGCTACGTACTCAACGGCAGCAAGATGTGGATTACCAACGGTCCCGGCGCCGATGTGCTGGTGGTTTATGCCACTGTGGATCCGGCGCTGGGTCCGAAAGGCATCACTGCGTTTCTGATCGAGAAAGGCTTCGCCGGATTTTCGACCGGCCCGAAGCTCGACAAGCTGGGCATGCGCGGGTCGGATACCTGCGAATTGATCTTCGAGGAATGCCGCGTGCCCAAGACCCAGGTGCTCGGGCAGGTGGGTGGCGGCGTGACGATCCTGATGAGCGGGCTCGACTATGAACGCGTCGTGCTGGCCGGCGGACCCCTTGGCATCATGCGCGCCTGCATGGATGCAGTGATGCCCTACGTTCACGACCGACAACAGTTCGGCGCCGCCATCGGCACGTTTCAGCTGATGCAGGGCAAGATCGCCGATATGTACACGACGATGAATGCGTGTCGTGCCTACGTATATGCAGTCGCGCGAGCGTGCGATGCCGGCAGGACGAGTCGCTTCGATGCAGCGGCGTGCATTCTCTACGCGGCCGAGAAGGCGACCTGGATGGCATCCGAGGCAATCCAGGCGTTGGGCGGTAACGGCTATATCAACGATTATCCAACTGCCCGCCTGCTGCGCGATGCCAAGCTCTACGAAATCGGCGCCGGCACCAGTGAAATCCGCCGGATGCTGATCGGCCGTGAGTTGTTCAACGCCACCGCCTGATGGCTTCGTTGTCCCGTTCGTTATCCGCCCGCGCGCGAGCCCGCGGCTCGCCCGGTTGCCGCGACTTGGCTATAATCCGCGCGCCGCTATTGCCCATTCCACGCTCTGTCACAGGAATCTCATCGTGAAGCAGTTGTTTGCCGCCATTGCCATGTTTGCAGCGCTCTGCGTAATGGCCGACCGCGTACCGCCTGGCAGCGTCGACGAGATCCGTGCGCGGACCCAGCCGTATGGTGAGCTGTGTAAGGCGGGTGAGACCTGCGGCCAGGCGACCGTTGCGCAAGCGGGTGGTGCGCCGCGCGCGGGTGACACCATTTACAGCCAGTTCTGTTTTGCGTGCCATGCCACCGGTGTGGCTGGGGCGCCTGTGCTGGGCAACGCGGGCGAATGGGCACCGCGCCTGGCCAAGGGCGATGACGTGATCTGGGTGAGCGTCACCAAAGGTTTGAATGCGATGCCCGCGATGGGCACCTGCATGAACTGCTCGGACGAAGAGCTCAAGGCGGCCGTTGCCTACATGTCGAAGTAGCCCGCACTAGAACTGGGTGGCGGGTGTGCGAAATGCCAGCGCTTCTCCCAAGTGGGTGGTTGTCACGGTGGGTTCGCCCGCAAGATCCGCCAGGGTGCGCGCCAGCTTGATGACACGGTGTATGCCGCGCGCTGACAGGCCTAACCGATTCCCCGCTCGCTCCATCAGCGCCCGGCCGGCGCTGTCGAGGGCGCAGTAGCGGTCGATTTCCCGAACATCCAACACGGCATTGAGTTTACCGGCGCGCTCAATCTGACGAGTCCGCGCAGCCGCGACGCGCGCGCGCACAGTCGCGGTATCTTCACCCGTAACCACGGGATCGAGCAGCACCGCGCTGCTCACCGCGTTGACGTTGACGCGGATGTCGATCCGGTCGAGCAACGGCGACGACAGGCGATTCTGGTAACGCCTCTTCTGGTCAGGCGTGCAGCTGCAGTCGGTCGAAACGCAGGCGCGCCCGGCGGGACAGGGGTTCATCGCGGCAATCAGCTGAAAGCGGGCCGGATAACTCACCGTCGCGTGCGCGCGGGCCAGTTCGATCGCGCCAGACTCCAGCGGTTGGCGCAACGACTCCAGCACACGGCGGTCGAACTCGGGTAGTTCATCGAGGAAGAGTACGCCCAGGTGCGCCAGCGAGATCTCGCCTGGCCTTGGGATTCGGCTGCCACCACCGACGAGTGCGGCGGTTGATGCGGTGTGATGCGGCGCGCGCAGCGGACGCGCAACCCCGGCACCGAGCGCGGCGAAATTGCCGTACGCCGAATGGATGCGCACGACCTCCAACGCCTCGCTGTCGAGCAGTGGCGGCAGCAGGTCGGCGAGGCGTTGGGCGAGCATTGTCTTGCCGCTGCCGGGTGGTCCGCTCATCAGCAGGTGATGTCCGCCTGCTGCAGCAATTTCCAGTGCGCGCTTTGCAGCCGGTTGGCCCTTTACGTCGGTGAGTTCGCGAACCGGTGCGTCGTTGGCGATGCCGGCTTCGGCATGCCATCGACCGACGTCACTGGATGGATCGCGCAGTAGCGCGCAGGCGTCGTTGAGGTGGCGCAGCGCCCGCACGTCGACATCGCGCGCCAGGGCCACCTCATGTCGGTTCTGCCAGGGGACTACGATGCCGCGTCCTGCCTGTCCGGCTGCAATGGCAGCGGACAGCGCGCCACGCACCGGACGGATGTCCCCGTACAGTGAGAGTTCGCCGATCACTTCGAAATGCGCGAGTGCCGACGTTGGAACGACGCCGCTGCGCGCCAACACGCCCAGGGCAATGCCCAGATCGAATCGACCGCCCTCTTTTGGAAGATCGGCCGGCGCGAGATTGACGGTGATCTTGCCGCCTGGAAACGCCAGACGACTGGCACCGATCGCCCCTTTGACGCGTTCGCGTGCTTCCCTGACTGCGGTTTCAGGCAGGCCCACGAGCGCAAAACCGGGAAGCCCGCCACCAAGCTGCGTTTCGATGACGACCTGCGGTGCGTCGATCCCGCATTCTGCGCGCGACAGGACAGCGCCGTGATTGGTGTGCGGCACTGTGGGATATGAACGATTATGTGACGGGTCGTTCCAGTGCAGCGATGCGCGCCTCCAAGCGGATCACTTCACGATTGAGACGCTCGACCGCGCCTTGAGCGCGTTCGAATTCTTCCCGGGGCACCAGTTCGAGGCGCTCGAGGGTTGCTTCGATGGCAGGTGTAAATCGCGAACGCCAGTCGACGCCGGCCGCCTCGGGCAGCATGCGTGCGAGTGTGTCGGAAATCGCTCGCGCCATGTGGGTGAGGGCATCGGGAAATGGTGGCTCGGCTGGCATCGCAGGTTCCGATTCGCTTCGTCGGGATGTGCATATTAGCCAGCGCCGTGGTGGCGGCCTACCGGCCGCTGTTGCGGGTGCGTGTGCGCCTTAGTCCTGACGGCGCCCTGTTTTATTGCGCCA